>JALVQN010000088.1 GCA_027025555.1 Desulfobacterales bacterium | reverse complement strand
AAAAAAAGCGGTTCGGGGCGTGGCGCAGCCTGGAAGCGCGCCTGCTTTGGGAGCAGGAAGTCGGAGGTTCAAATCCTCTCGCCCCGACCAATTGAGCCATGCGCTTTTGCTGTTGAAGGGGGGCCTTTTTCCAGGGCCTTTTTACCTCCACGTAAGGGAAACCCCCTTGCATTGAAAAAGAAAGTCTTTTTATCCCGGAAAAAACCGCCTCCCAAGTCGCTCTTCATCCAGACTGTGCTTGCCGGTGGAAGCGGGTTGCTGTTGACCGGATCCTTTCCGGACATGGGGCTGGCCTGGCTGGCATGGGTGGCCCTGGTGCCGCTATTGGTGGCCCTTGACGGACTCTCCTTTAAAGAAGGCTTCCGGTGCGGGTTCCTGGCCGGCATATTCCACTATCTGACCCTCCTTTACTGGCTGGTGCCCACCATGGAGCGGTACGGCCCTCTGCCGCTTTACGTCTCCGTGCCCCTGTTGGTTCTTCTGAGCGCGTACCTGTCCCTCTTTCCAGCCGTCTTCTCGGGGATCGTCACCCGGATGCCCCTGCGTGCCCTGCCCCTGCTGCTGGGGATTCCCGCGCTCTGGGTCTTTTTCGAGCATCTTCGTGCCACATTACTGACAGGATTTCCCTGGGCGCTTGTGGGCTATTCCCAGGTCAAGGCCTTGCATTTGATCCAGGTCTCTGATATTTTCGGCGTGTACGGGGTTTCCTTCTTGCTCGTCACTTCCAGTACCGCCCTTTTCTGCCAGTACCTGGCCATGAAAGGGCGCCTTGTTTCAAAGACGGGTCTTGCGCCGGGCGCCCTTTTGTGGGCAGCGGTGCTGATCGGCGCGGCGTTTCTTTACGGCGGTTTTCGCATCCGGCAAGTGGACGCCGAGACCTCCCGTGCCCTGAAAGTGCGGATCTGTATCGTGCAGGGCAATATCGAGCAGGCCTTGAAATGGGATCCCAAGTATCAGGAAACAACCGTTCAAAAATATCTGTCCCTGACAAAGAAAAGCCAAGACCGACGGCCCGATTTGGTGGTATGGCCGGAAACCGCCACGCCCTTTTATTTCCTTAAGGACGAAAGGCCTTCGGCCGCCGTCCTTGAAGGGATCCGAAGCGTTTCCAGTGCCTTTATGATCGGGAGTCCGGCTTACGAACAAAGAGACGGAGAGGTTGCCTACTTCAACAGCGCTTACCTTATGGATGCCAAAGGCGCGGTTTTGGGCCGGTACGACAAGGCCCATCTCGTGCCTTACGGCGAATACGTACCGCTGAAGCGGTGGATGCCCTTTCTGGGCAAGATGGTGGCCCAGGTGGGGGACTTCACCCCCGGCCGGAAAGGCAAGGTCCTTAATTGGAACGGCAAGGGTATCGGGACCCTCATCTGTTATGAAGGCATCTTCCCGTATCTTGCAAGGGCCATGGTGAAAAACGGGGCCCAGGTGCTCGTCAACCTCACCAACGACGCCTGGTACGGGGACACCAGCGCGCCGTACCAGCATTTTTACATGGCGGCGTTCCGGGCCGTGGAGAACCGCAGAGCTTTGGTCCGCAGTGCCAACACCGGCATCAGCGGCTTCATCGATCCCGCAGGACGCGTGACGGCCCAAACCCCTGTTTTCAAGGAGGCTGTTTTAACAAGGGACGTGCCCCTGCTCCAGGCCACGGCCCTCTACACCCGTTTCGGGGATTGGTTCCCGCTGGCTTGCATCGGCATGGCCCTTATGGTATCGGGCCTTACACCCAAAAATCGGACGCAAACAGGAGGATAGCATCATGACCATCGAGATCAAACAGGACCTTAAAGAACTTCAGTCCCAGCTGCACCACCTGGGAGACTATCTTTGACATCGCCGGAAAAGAAAAACGCCTAAAAGAAATCGAGACGCTCATCTCCAAGGGCAATCTCTGGGAGGATCCTGAAAAGGCCAAACCGCTTTTAAAGGAGCGCGCCAGGATCAGCCAGGAGATTGAAACGCTCAAGACACTTTCCACCGCCACCGATGAAAGCATGCTTTTACTCGATATGGCCGAGGAGGAGTCGGACGTTGAAACCGTGGAAGAAGTTTCCCGTCAGGTCCTTGATATCAAAGAAAAGGTGAAGCATTTCTCCATTACCGTGGTCCTCAACGGCAAAGACGATCCAAACGACGCCATCGTCTCCATCAATGCCGGCGCCGGCGGCACCGAAGCCCAGGACTGGGCGGAAATGCTCTTCCGGATGTACACGCGCTGGATCGAACGGCGGGGATTTACGCTCGAATTGATCGACATGCAGCCAGGGGAAGAGGCGGGCCTCAAGAGTGTGACGTTCAGTGCCGCCGGAGAATACGCCTATGGATACCTGAAAAACGAAACCGGCATCCACCGTCTTGTCCGGATTTCCCCTTTCAATGCCAGTGGAAAGCGCCACACTTCCTTTGCCTCCGTCTTTGTCTATCCGGATGTGGAAAACGAGATCGTCATCGACATCGATGAAAAGGACCTTCGCATCGACGTCTTCCGTGCCAGCGGCGCCGGCGGCCAGCATGTGAACAAGACCAGCAGCGCCGTCCGCATCACCCACCTTCCCACCGGCATCGTGGTCCAGTGCCAGCAGGAAAAATCCCAGTTCCGGAACAAAGACATGGCCATGAAGGTCTTGCGGGCCCGGCTCTACCAGCACGAAAAAGAAAAGCAAAATGAAAAGATGAAAGAGATCCACGAAAGCAAGGATGAAATCGCCTGGGGGAATCAGATCCGCTCCTACGTGCTTCACCCTTACCAGATGGTCAAGGACCACCGGATCAACCTGGAGATCGGAAACGTGGCCGGTGTCCTGGATGGGCACATCGATCCCTTCATTGAAGGCGTGCTGCTGAAGCAAAAGGCCCATTAGAACGACGGACCCCGGGCATGGACCCCTTGAAGATCCTCGAACACTACTTCGCCCCCGGATCCACCACCCACGCAATACTGGTGCGTCACGGCCACGCCGTGGCAGAAAAAGCCCTGGCCATCGCCTCCGGAAGGCTGGCCGCCATGAACTGTGACCTGGATTTCATCACCGAGGCGGCCATGCTGCATGATGTGGGCATCTTTTTGACCCATGCACCGGAATTGGGGTGCGTCGGTGCATTCCCTTACGTCTGCCACGGATACCTGGGAAACGAGATCCTCTGCGCCATGGGCCTTCCAAAGCATGGAGGCGTTTGCGAACGCCACGTGGGGGTGGGCATCGCCTTGGAAGAGATCCGCCGCTTCAAGCTCCCGCTTCCCGAGAGGGACATGAGACCCAGGACCTTAGAAGAAGAAATCCTTTGTTACGCAGACAAATTTCATTCGAAAAACAGCGCCCCCCAGGGCCACCCTAAAAGCGTTGAAGAGATTAAAAAGAGCCTTAAATCCATCGGAGATGCCCATTGGAACCGTTTTCGCCAATGGGCCCTCCGGTTCGAAGGCCTCCGTCTTTAAAAGGGGTTAAAACCTCTCCGGTGAAAGGAAGAAATCCTATGAAAACGGCCCTGACCATTGCCGGCTCGGATTCATGCGGCGGCGCCGGGATTCAAGCGGACCTGAAGACGTTTCAGGCGCTGGGCATCTATGGGATGAGCGCCGTCACGGCGGTGACGGCCCAAAACACCCTCAAGGTCTACGATATCCAGGAGATGCGGCCCCGGATGGTTTATGACCAGATCCGGTGCCTCTTCGAGGACATCGAGATTCACGCCGTAAAGATCGGGATGGTGGCGAGCATCCCCCTCATCGAGGCGGTGGCCCGGGCCCTCAAGGGCGTGGAGTGCCCGCCGGTGGTCCTGGACCCGGTGATGATCTCCAAGAGCGGCTACCCCCTCCTGAAAGAAGACGCCCGGCAGGCCCTGGTGACGCACCTCTTTCCCCTGGCCCGCGTGGTCACCCCCAATCTCCATGAAGCCCGGGCCTTAACGGGAAAAGCGATTGACGACGTGAAGTCCATGCGGGAGGCCGCCCGGCGGATTGTGGAAAAAGGCGCCAAAAAGGTGGTCGTCAAGGGGGGACACCTGGGGGGAGACCAGGCCACGGATGTGGTCTTTGACGGGCAGCGCTTCATGGAGCTTTCCCAAAAGCGCATCGTGACCCAGAACACCCACGGGACCGGCTGCACCTTCTCATCCGCGGTGGCGGCCTACCTGGCCCGGGAATATCCATTCTTCGAGGCGGTGCACGCCGCCAAGACCTACGTCACCGGCGCCATTGAACACGCCCTTCCCATCGGAAAAGGGTGCGGCCCCACCCATCACTTCCACGCCCTCTACGCCAAAGCCGGCCTCTTGTGAGCCCGGGGATTCCCGGAAACCCAAAAAGCGGCGCCCCCGCACATGGCTTGGGCTTTCCGGCTGTTGTCAGGGAAGCTCCACGGCATAGGTCTCAAGGGGCGGCACACGTCGGATCAGACCGTTTTTTTGGGCAAATCGGGCAAACCGGGCATACCGGTGGCGATCCAGGGCCCCCGGTCGCAGCGCAAAGCGGGGCAGCGTGTCCTTCCAGGCCCTGCGATTGAGTTCATCGTCCAGGTCCTTCCGATTGCGTAAAAACAATTCCCAGCTTTCTTCAGGGTGGTTGAGCAGAAACTGGACCCCGGCTTCCAGGGCGTCCACGAATCGCCTCAGCTTCGGGTCCGAGAGGGCTTTTTTATGGGCCACCAGGATCAGTTCGTCGTAAGGGGGAATGCCGTGTTCTTCCACGAAAAAGGCCCGGCCCGGCCGGCCTTCGATGGCCATTTGATTCAATTCGAAATTGCGGAAGGCGCCGATGACCGCGTCACAGGCCCCGGAAAAAAGGGAGGGGGACAGGGAAAAATTCACATTGATCAACTTGACGTCGGAAAGGGTGAGGCCGCGCTGGGCCAGCAGGGTCTTCAAAAGCACGGTCTCAAACCCGCCGATGGAATAGCCGATCCTTTTGCCCTTCAGATGGGCGATATCCCGGATATCGCCGTCGGCCAGCACCACGAGGGCATTCAAGGGCGTGGCCACCAGCGTGGCAAAGCGCACCAGGGGAAGTCCACGGTCCACGTGGAGATGATGCTGGGGCTGGTAGGAAACGGCAATATCCGCTTTCCCGGCAGCCACCAGTTTGGGCGGATCATTGGGGTTGGAGGGTACCTGGAACCGGACGGACAGGCCCCTTTTTTCGAAAAACCCCTTCTCTTTGGCCACGATCAGGCCGGCATGATCCGGGTTGATGAACCAATCAAGGACCACCGTCACTTTCTCCGCGCCCAGGGCCCCCGGCGCGCTGCACACCCACACGTGGCTCCCGAGCGCCAACCGAGACCTCGACGCCGCCCTGGTGACCTTGCAGCTCGCCCTCGCCCAGGACATCCGGCGAGACAGCACGACCTTCGAGGTGGGGCGGGTCGCCCTCCGGGCGGACAAGCTCCCGGAGCTCCTCAACTT
>JALVQN010000087.1 GCA_027025555.1 Desulfobacterales bacterium | reverse complement strand
ACCCTGGTCCTGGGGAGCATCGGCGTCCTTTTATCCCTGGAAAAGGTCTATGCCGACTTGAGGCGTTTCCAGAAGCTTCTGTTGATCTATATTCTGGTCAATGGCGTCTTTTTAACCGGGATCGGACTCCACCTGATTTCAAGGGCCTATTTCAGGCCGATTCGAAGGCTGGCACGCCGGGCGGAAAGCTACTCGGAAGAGGATGCGCTTCCCTTTTTCGTGAGAAAGGAAGACAGTGAACTGGGACGTCTGTCCCAATCGTTGAACTTCATGCTCAAAAGGATTGCAAAGGACAAGAAAAGGCTCAAATCCACCATTGCCTCCCTTGAAAAGGCCAACCAGGACCTCAAGGAGGCCCAGCAGGAAATCATCCGCACGGAGAAATTGGCTTCCATGGGACGCTTGGCGTCGGGAATCGCCCATGAAATCGGAAATCCCCTGGGCATCGTGGGAGGATACCTGGAGCTTCTCAAGCACTCCGATATCGACGAAAAAGAGCGAAACGACTATATCCGGCGATCCATTCAGGAACTGGACCGGATCCACGCCATTCTCCGTCAGCTCCTCGATTTCACCCGGTCCCCCGGAAAAGGAGCCACTTCCTTTTCGGTTCACGAGACGGTTGCAGATGTCGTTGAAATGTTAAAACCGCAACCGCTCATGTCCGGGATCACGCTGAAGCTGTCGTTTTCGGCCCGAAAGGATCGTGTTTGGGGGGATCCCGATCAGGTCCGGCAGGTTTTTTTAAACCTGATCCTCAATGCTGCCGATGCCCTTGCGACGACCGGTGACAAGGCACCGGGGGTCATCACAATTGCCACTCAAAGCGGGCTGTTCGATGGCAGCAAGGCCCGTGGCGCGCCCCAGATCCAAATCCGGGTGAGTGACAACGGCCCCGGGATCCCTGAAGAAAAGCTGGATCGTATCTTCGAACCGTTCTACACCACCAAGGCGCCCGGGAAGGGGACCGGGCTGGGACTGTGGGTGAGCGGCATGATCATTGAGGGGCTCGGCGGTCGGATCCGCGCCTGCACCGGCACGGGGAAGGGGTCCACCCTGGAGGTTGTACTCCCCTTGCACGAAAAAAAGACCGCAAACGGTTCGCACCGGGACCCGGGCTTTGGTCGGCCCGATGAAAGTACAGAGGATATCCATGGAAGCGCTCCCGAACCAGGCCGTTGATAACGATCCCAAGCGATTGTTGGTCATTGATGATGAAAAGAACATGCGCCACATGCTCTCTCTCATGCTGGAAAAGGCGGGATACCGGGTGGACGAAGCCGTGGACGGGTTGGAAGGTTTGGAAAAGGTAAACGCCGCTTCCTACGATTTCATTTTGTGCGACCTGAAGATGCCGAACATGGGCGGCATGGCGTTTCTGGAAGCCATCCGGGACAAATTGGGCACTTTGTCTGTGATCGTCATGTCCGCTTACGGGACCCTGGACACGGCGCTGGAAGCCATGAAACGGGGGGCCTATGACTACATTTCCAAACCCTTCAAGCCGGATGAAGTCTGTTTGACATTGAAAAAGGCGGAAGAAAGGGAGCGGCTCAGGCGTGAAAACATCCATTTGAGGGAACAAATCGAAGAGATCAAAGGGCGATTCCGCTTCATGGGCATGGTGGCCAAGAGCGAGAAGATGCGGCAGGTCTTTCAGTTGGCCCAACGGGCGGCGCGTTACACCACCACGGTGCTCATTACCGGGGAGAGCGGTACCGGAAAGGAACTCGTGGCAAGGGGCATCCATTCGGCCGGGAGCCGCTCCCACATGCCTTTTGTGACGATCAATTGCGGGGGGATCCCGGAAAATCTCCTCGAAAGCGAGCTCTTCGGCTTTCGCAAAGGGGCCTTCACCGGCGCGGACCGGGACCGGAAAGGCCTTTTTGAGGAGGCCCACGGCGGAACCCTCTTCTTGGATGAAATCGGGGAGATGCCTCTTTTCCTCCAGGTCAAACTGCTCCGGGTCCTTCAGGAAAGGGTGCTGCGGCCCATCGGAGACACTCAGTCCAAAAGCATCGATGTCAGGGTCATTGCCGCCACGGCCAGGCATCTCGAGAAGGAAGTGGCGGAAGGCCGATTCCGGGAAGATCTTTATTACCGGATCAATGTCTTTCCCATCGCCCTTCCCCCGCTGAGAGAACGGGCGGAGGATATCCCTTTTCTGGCCAAACATTTCATGGAAAAATTTTCTGCAGACATGAACAAGCCAATCAGGGGGATCTCCCCTCCTGCCATGGCCCTTCTCCTTGAGCATGTCTATCCCGGGAATGTCAGGGAGCTGGAAAACATCATTGAACGCGCCGTGGTTCTGGCAGAAAGCGAGGTGATTCAGCCGGAAGACCTTCCCCCCCATTGCCGGGACCGCTCCGGTGCCCCCGGAACGGCCTTTCCGGCAGTCCAAGGCTATTCCATCAAGGCTGCGCAAAAGGCCATGGAAAAGGCCTTGATCACCCGGGCGCTCATGGCGACCCGGGGAAACCGTACCCGGGCCGCGCAACTTTTGGAGATCAGCCACCCCTCATTGCTGAGCAAGATGAAAGCGTACGGGATTGTCATCTGACGTTTTCGATTGAACCGCGGAGACGGCCCTGTCATCGTTCATGGAGTCCCCGTAGGTGGAGACGATCATGGAAGATCGTGGAAGAGAAGGGGGGAAGGGGTCAGCGACGTGTTGGATTCGGGCCGTTGATTTTCTCCCTTAATTTACCGGAGCACTTGAACGTGACGACCTTCCGCTGCCTGAGAATCAGGTCCGATCCGGTGGCGGGATTGCGGCCGCGCCTTTCTTTTTTATTCTTTACACAAAACTTCCCGAATCCGGAAATCAGTACATCTTCTCCGGACTCCAGCGTTTTCTTGATGATTTCCAGAAGCGATTCCACCGTTTCCACCGATTTTTTCTTTGTAAAACCCAGCTCATGTACTTTCATCACAATATCGTTTTTTGTCAGCGCCATGATACCTCCTCGCCAAACCGAATTGCTTATAAGGCCTTACAAGCAGATCGCTTCCAACGCTACCGTCTAAAATGCATCGTCGTGCCAAAAGGCTCGCAACGGATTTTCCGGGTGGATTCGCCGACTCCGGGAAAAGAAAAAGCCCCTGCCCTGTAGATCAACGAATCAGAATTTTTCAAATTATAGTCACATCCTATCCGTGTCAAGGAACAATCCTTGAAAAAAGGTTCCTTTACCCTCTTTGGCATTGAATCCCGAAGGCCGGTTCTGGTAAAGTGCGCGTGGATTCAATGAAGCACCCAAAGCCGCGGCCAGGGGATTTTTCGGTTCCTCGAAGGATCCCTTGTTTTCGCCTGGAGGCGGGGCGTCTGCCCACTCTGGAGCCGGCGGGCGGACTCGAACCGCCGACCTGCTGATTACGAATCAGCTGCTCTACCTGCTGAGCTACGCCGGCCGAAACGGAGGTAACCTACTTAGTTTATGGGGCAAAATCAAGGAAAATCTGATATTAACGCCTTTGCCGACAAAATAAAGGGTCCCTGCCGGCATTTCAGGTGTACGGGACTTTCTGCGTCCTCCTTGGCGTACCTGATCTTCCGTCTCTTTTGGCGGCTGCGACGGCCTGTGATTCTCATCGCCGCTTCCCGGCGGGAGGCCAGTCGATGGATTCAGGACCTATCCTTTTTTTTCACTCAAAAGCCCGCTTCCATCTTGCACTTTCCGCCCTATCATCTCACCCCCTTCAAGTCACTGGCCTATCACAACGAGACAGCGGCAACCCGGATTCACACCCTTTACCGGATGATGACCGGTGAAGCGCCCCTTGTGGTGACTTCCATCGAGGCCTGCCTCCAGCGCCTCGTCCCCAAGGCGCGGATCGCCGCCTATGCGGAACTGGTGGCGGAACACGAGGAGATCGACCGGGACGCCCTCATCGCCAAGCTGGTTTCCGGCGGCTATGTCCACACCGTCATCACGGAGGAGCCCGGGGATTTCTCCGTGCGCGGCGGGATCCTCGATATCTTTTCACCCGGGTATCCGGACCCGATCCGCATGGAACTGGACGGCAATCGAGTCGTCTCTTTGCGCTTTTTTTCTGCGGCGACCCAAAGGAGACGGGCATCCATTCCAGAGGCGGTCCTCCTGCCTGCCCGGGAGGCCGTTTTGGAGCCAAAGGAAATGAGCGCCGTCCTGGGCCGGATTCGAAAAGAGGCGGCCCGCCTTGAACTGCCCGTTTCCCATCTTCGGGGGCTCGTCCAGCGCCTCAAGAAGATGGAAATGCTGGAAAACATCGAAGGGCTCATCCCCCTTGTCTATCCCGAGCTTAACACCTTCTTGGATTACGTCTCAAAGGAGGCCATGGTCTTTTTGCCGGAGCCCGCTGTCCTCGAAAAGGCGGCCCTCACCTTCCGGGAAACCCTCACACAAAGCTATGTCAGGGCGAAAAACGAGGGAAACCTCTGTGTCCCCCCTGAATCTTTGTTCTTGCAGTGGGAGACATTTCTGGGCCTCTTGAAGCCCTTCACGAGTCTAAGCTGCGAAGAACTTCCCGTAAGGGAACTCCGGAGTTTCCCGGAAGACGGGGATGCATGGCACGTGCATGTGAAACAAAATCCCGCCCTTAGAATCAGGGAGCTTTCCACGGACGGGGAAAGCTCCCCTTTTCTGCCCGTTGCCGACTGGATCAAAGGGCACGGGGCCTCCGGATGCCGGGTTCGTGTTGCCTGCGCCACTGAAACGGATATGAAACGGCTGGAATCGTTGCTGGTCTCCCATGGCATTTCCCCGAAAACTTCAAAAGGCTTCAAAGACAAAACAGCCGCGGATGCCGGAAAAAAGGGAGAAGTCTGCCTGTGCCTCGGCCGGCTCAGCCGCGGTTTTACATGGCCCGACGAGGCCTTGGCCGTGGTCACGGAAGAAGAGATCTTTGGAAAGCGACACCGAAAAAAAATCCGGCCGGGAAGGCGTCTCCAATCCGTTCGGATCGCTTTTGAAGACCTGAAACAGGGAGACCTCGTCGTCCATGACGACCATGGTATCGGGAGATATGAAGGCCTCGTGAAGCTCAACGTGGAACGCACGGTCAACGACTATCTCCTCCTGGTCTATAAGGGCGGCGACAAGCTGTATCTTCCGGTGGAGCGAATGGCCCTTGTCCAGAAATACATGGGCGTGGACGGGGTGACCCCTGTACTCGACACCCTGGGGGGGAAGTCGTGGGAGCGCGTCAAAGCCCGGGTGAAACGGTCTGCGGAAAAAATCGCCGGGGAGCTCCTGAAACTCTATGCCGCAAGGAAGGTGAGGCAGGGCCATGCCTTCCAGCCGGTGGACAGCCGGTTCCATGAGTTTGAAGCCGCCTTTCCCTACGAGGAGACCCCGGACCAGGCCAAGGCCATAGCCGATGTCTTCGAGGACATGGCGGCCGGCCGGCCCATGGATCGTCTTATCTGCGGGGATGTGGGGTACGGAAAGACCGAAGTGGCCTTGCGCGCCGCGTATATGGCGGTCAACGACGGCAAACAGGTGGCCTTTCTGGTCCCCACCACGGTGCTGGCCGAGCAGCATTTCGAGACCTTTTCAAAGCGGTTCGAAGATTTTCCCATATGCATCGCTTGTCTCAGCCGTTTCCGCACCCGAAAAGAACAAAAGCAGATTCTGGAAGAAATCCAGATGGGCAAACTCGATATCGTCATCGGCACCCACCGCCTCTTGCAAAAGGACGTCCATTTCAAAGACCTGGGACTCTTGATTGTGGATGAAGAGCAGCGCTTCGGGGTGAAGCACAAGGAGCGCCTGAAAAAACTGAAGCACACCGTGGATGTACTGGCCCTCACCGCCACCCCCATCCCGAGAACCCTCCACATGTCTCTGACCGGGGTGAGGGACATCAGCCTCATTGCCACACCCCCTGAACATCGCCACCCCATTGTCACGTTTGTGTCGGAAATGGAAGACGGCATCATCGCCGAAGCCATCCGAAAAGAGTTGAAGCGCGGCGGTCAAATATTCTTTGTCCACAACAATATCCACGGGATCTGGAAAATGGCGCGCCATCTCCAGGAGTTGGTCCCTGAGGTCCGGCTCGGCGTGGCCCACGGCCGGATGAAGGAGAGGGAACTGGAGGCCGTCATGCTTTCATTTTTGAAAAGGGAGATCGATATGTTGGTTTCCACCGCCATCATCGAATCCGGGCTCGACATCCCCTCGGCCAACACCATCCTGATTCATCGGGCGGACCGTTTCGGGTTGGCCCAGATTTACCAGCTCCGGGGTCGTGTGGGCCGGACTGATCAGCAAGCCTATGCGTACCTGTTTGTTCCCAAGGGCGGGTTCATCAGTGCCGATGCCAAGAAACGGCTCAAGGTCTTGATGGAGCACAGCGACCTGGGTTCCGGATTCCAGATCGCCATGCGGGATTTGGAGATCCGGGGTGGGGGCACCATCCTGGGCGCCTCCCAGTCCGGCCATATCGCCGCCGTCGGATATGATATGTTCCTGAAGTTGATGGAAAATGCCGTGGCGCAACTGAAGGGCGAATCCGTGGAAGCCCCCCTGGAGCCGGAAATCAATCTGGGGCTTTCAGCGTTCATCCCCGAAGCGTATATATCGGATATCGATCAACGGCTCTCCATCTACCGTCGGCTTTCGAGAACGAAAAGCATCCAGGAAGTCCTCGATTTCAAGACGGAGTTGGCGGACCGGTTCGGCAAGCTGCCCGTTGAAGGGCGCCACCTCATCTTCAAGATCGTTCTGAAAATACTGGCGGAAAAGGCCTGCGTCCGGCGGCTGGATCTGTCCGGAGACCGCTTGACCCTTTACTTTTCAACGACGCATCTGAAGGATCCTTCCCGGCTGGTTGAGATGGTCCGGGACAATCCCTCGCGGTTTTCCTTTTCTTCCGACAGCGCCATGCGGGTGGTTTTAGACAAGAAAGCCCGGGACAGCACCTTGGTCCAGACGAGAAACCTGTTGAAGCGGATTGCAGAGCATGTTAATGCTTGCGCGGTCGATTGCTGAAGGGTTGCAGGAAAAGGGGTCAAGATGAAAAGGTCCTTTAATCGAGAGGGGCGGGCCCCCGTTCAGGCCCGTGGAATTTTTTTATGTTTCGCGGCGGCGCTCCTGGGGATGTTCTGCTTGATGGGCGCTTCAAGCAGGGTGCGTGCGGAGGTGGTGGACCGGATCCTTGCCGTGGTCAACGACGACATCGTCACCCTGTATGAATTCAATCAGGCCCTCAAGCCTTACAAAGCGCGAATCCGTTCTCTGGGCTATTCCCCGGAAAAAGAAAGGCGGATGCTTTCAAAGATCCGGGAAGAGGTGTTGAACCAGCTGATCGATGAAAAACTGGCCGAACAGGAGATCAAACAGCTCCATTTGTCGGTGAGTGAGCGGGAGATCGACGGCGCCATCGAGCGGTTCAAAACCGCCAACAGGCTCAGTGACGAAAAATTCAAGAAGATGTTGGAAAAAGAAGGCCTCTCTTATGAGGCCTACCGGAAGCGGATCAAGGAGCAGATTTTAAGGGCCAAGCTGGTCAACCGGCAGGTCAAATCCAAGATCGTCATCACCCAGGCCGAGATTCGGGCGTACTATGAAAACCACCCCGAGCGCTATGGGCCCAAAAAGCGCTATCGGTTGCGTCATATTTTCCTGCGGCTGCCCGAAGACGCCGGCAGGAAAGAAAAAGAGAAAAAGCGAAAGAAGATGGAGCGGATCCTGGAAGCCTTGAAAAAGGGAGCCCCTTTTTCCGAAATGGCCCGGAAATACTCGGAGGTGCTGCCGGAAGAAGAAGGACGCCTGGGTGTGTTCGAGTTCGAAGAACTCTCCGACACGCTCAAGAAGGCCTTGACCGGAAAGGCGGCCGGCCAATTCACGGACATCCTCGAGACCGGGGAGGGATTCCAGATCGTCTATGTTGAAGAAATTATCAAAAAACCGCCTCCCAAGCTCGAGGAAGTATCGGCTGAAATCGAGCAAATCCTTTTTCAGGAACAAGTCAAAAAACGGTACGAGGCTTGGCTTCGGGAGCTCAAGGCCAAGTCCGTCGTCAAGAGGATCGAATAAGTGAGTCACGACCAGGCGCATATCTCCTTCGGCCGATATCTGCGCGCTGCCCGGGAAAAAAGGGGGATGCGCATTCGGGATGTATCGGCGATGACCAAAATATCGGTGCACTTTCTCCAGGATCTCGAAAGTGAAGCGCTGCACAGGCTTCCGGAACAGGTGTATGTGAAGGGATTCATCCGCTCCTATGCCGAAGCCGTGGGCGCAGATGAAGCAGAAGCCGTCCGGCTCTACCTGGAAAAATCCCGGCAACACCATGTCCCCTCGGATTCCAAAGCCGACGGGGAAACGCCGAGAAGCCGATTTTGGCCCAAGCTGATTTTCTTTATGGCCGGACTCACGGGGATCATCCTCGCCTCCATATGGGCCCTGTCGGAGTTCAGGGGGCATGGAGACCCGCCTGGAAAAGGCGTCCTGGAGACCCGAGAGAGCCGAGAAGAAGAGGGTAAAGCACGGGCGGAAACCGTGACCGCCCACCTTTCAAAAACCCTTCCGGCATCCTCAACCGGATACCTCCTTGAACTGAAGGCGGTTTCGGATACCCGCATCCGTGTGACCATCGATGAACACGGGCCCAGGGAATATGGGCTGAAAACCGGGGATCAACTGGCCTTGAAGGCGGCCTCCCGATTCGACCTCCATATCCCGGACCCCACCGGCATCGTCATGAAGATCAACGGGAACCCTTTTACAATCAAGGGGAAACGCGGACGGAGCGTCAGGGTCACGTTCCCGTAGGAAAAGGGGCTTTCAATGTCCAACGACCGAAATCGAATCCTGATGGAAAGCATTAAACGCCTGCTGAGACGCGGGGCGACTTCTCATCTGGTCAAGATCCTCAACAAGACCCATGCGGCCGACCTTGCGGTTGTCTTCAGATCCCTGTCCAGGAGCCACCAGAAAAAGCTGTTCGACCTGATCGATGATATCGAGAAGAAAGGGCGCCTTTTGATGGAGCTGGACGAGGACATCCTCTTGGATCTCGTGGAAGACATGGACATGGATGCCCTGGTCAAGGTCCTGGAAAGCCTTCCCGAAGACGATGTGGCCGACCTTTTCAGCGTCCTCCCGGAAGAGAGGGTGGAGGTCCTTTTGAAAAAGATGAAGGAAAAAGGGCTGGAAGAAGTGGAGGATCTCCTCAAATACGGGGAGGAGACCGCCGGCCGCATCATGGTGACGGACTTCATCGCCCTGAAACAGGACATGACCGTCAAAGAAGCCATCGAACACATCCAGAAGGAACATGAAGATGTGGAGATGCCCTTTTACCTGTATGTGACAGACGACTACGGCAAGCTCGTGGGTGTCAGTTCCCTTCGCCAGTTGGTCCTGGTCCCGCCTGAAACGAAACTCAGGGAGATCATGGCCACGGATGTCATCTCCGTTCAGCCGGAAATGGACCAGGAGGAAGTGGCCCGGATCGTGGCCCGGTACGACTTTCTGGCCGTGCCGGTGGTGGATGAGACGCGCCGTCTGGTGGGAATCGTCACCGTGGATGATGTCATCGACATCATGCGGATGGAGGCCACGGAAGACATCCTGAAGATGGCCGGGGCAGGGGAGGAGTTTGTCGAGACAAAGTCCGTTTTCAAAAGCACCCGGATCCGTCTGCCGTGGCTTTTCGCCAGTTGCATCGGCGGGGTCCTGGCTTCTCTGATCATCGGGTACTTTTCAGGCATTCTCAACCGGGTTGTTTATCTGGCGGCCTTCATGCCCGTGATCGCCGGTATGGGCGGAAACGTGGGAACCCAATCCTCCACCATCGTGGTTCGGGGCCTGGCCACCGGCAGGATCAATGTGCGGGATATCCTGAGGGTGGTTTCCAAGGAGATTGCAACGGGGTTTATTCTGGGTCTGATTTACGGGTTGATCATCGCCCTGGTGGTGGAGTTCCGGTATCGTATCGATTTTCTGGCCCTGTCGGTGGGGCTGGCCATGGTCTGTTCAATGTCCATGGCAGCACTCATGGGCTCCCTGTTGCCCATGTTGTTCGCCCGCATGCAGATTGATCCGGCTGTGTCCACCGGTCCCTTCGTGACCACCGCCACGGATATTGTCAGCATCTTTTTCTATTTTCAGATTGCCACGTTCCTCCTTGGGATCTGATCCCATGTCTCTTTTTTCCAGCCCCGCCGTCGTGTTGCGCCGAAGGGATTTCGGGGATTTCGACCTCATCTTAACCCTTTATGCCCGAAGCGAGGGAAAGATCACGGTCATCGCCAAGTCCGCTAAAAAGAGCACGAGACGGTTTCCCGGGGTCCTTGAGCTTTTTTCCGTCATCCATGCCGTGCTCCGGAAGGGCCGGAGGGGCGCAATGCCGGTCCTCCAGGAGGCGAGTCTTTTGAAGGCGCATCCGATCATTCGGACCGATTTCAAAAAAACCGCTTATGCCAGCTACTGGGCGGAGATCGTCGACGAATGGAGCGAAGAAGGCTCGGCGCAACCGGAGATGTATCACCTCTTGGACCATGTTCTCAAGGGTCTCGATCAAGGGTGGGCGATGGATGAAAGCCTTTCTCTGCTTTTCCAGATCCGTTTTTTGCGATTGTCCGGAATGCACCCGAACCTCACCCATTGCCGCGTTTGCAAAGCGGCACTGGAAGATCTGCCGGGGGCCCGGGTCTATTTTGATCTTGCAAAAGGGGCACCCGTATGCCACAAGTGCAGATCGTCCCGGGTGAAACCCTACCTTCTTCCCAAAGGACTCTTAAAACAGTTGCAATGGATGGCTGAAGCCGATTTGGATGCCGCCCGACGCATCCGGTGGACGGGGGACGCCTTGGAGACGGCGAGCCTCTTTGTGGAGGCTTTCATCTCTCATCATGTGGGAAAGAGGTTTCGTAGCTTGAAGGTGTTGAAACAACTGTGCCGGTGAAAGTGGACGTTCAGAAGATTCTCGAAAGGTCCCCTGTTGAAGCTTCCGCCCCCTGCCGCATCGACGCCGGGGGCACCCTCGATCTTCCCACCTTCCATCTTGCGTTGCGCCACCTTTCCCCCGCCACCGTCAATGTGGCCCTGGATATGCGCACCCGCGTGGTCTTGAAACCCTTTACCCCGGGAAGGCTGAAAGTCTCTTCTTCCGGATTTGAAACCGTCACGGCGTCTCCGGAAAGGGTTTCTTTCCGCCAGCCCCTGGGATTGATCTTCGCCGTTGCCGCCTATTTCAATGCCCGGGGGATTCATATCCATATCGATTCCGCATCCCCGCCCAGAAGCGCCCTGGGCGGATCCTCTGTGGCCGCCGTGGCCCTGGTGGCGGCCTTCTCCAAGCTTTTTCATTCGGATAAGGCGCCGTTTCCTTCCAGGGGCCGCATGGCTCTTCTGGCCCATGCCATCGAAGCCGGTGTGGCGGGGGTGCCCTGCGGGCTTCAGGACCAACTCGCCGCAGCCTACGGAGGCGTCAACGCCTGGCACTGGAAGGCCGAACCCGGGAAAAGCCCTTTTTCCCGGACTGGCCTGCTTCGGAAAAGGGATTTTAAAACCCTCGAGCAACACCTCCTCCTTTGTTACTGCGGAAGGCCCCATGAATCCAAGGATATCAACGGCAAGTGGGTGCAACGCTTCTTGGAAGGGCGGGACCGGCCCCTGTGGGAGGCGATCGTTTCAAATACCCGGCGGCTTGAAGAGGCCATTGCCGGGAAAGATTTTCAGGCGGCCGCCCGGGCCCTTTTGGCCGAGACTGAGCTGAGACTGAAGATGACCCCGGAAGTCCTGGATTCTGCGGGAAAGAAGCTTTTCAAGGCCGCCGGGGACGAAGGATGCGGCGCACGTTTTACAGGGGCCGGCGGCGGGGGCTGTGTCTGGGCCGTCGGCGAAAAAGAGCGTATTGAGGCCCTTCGCACCCGATGGGAAACGATTGTGCAAGACACCCGGGAAGCCCGCCTTCTGCCCGTGGCCGTCGACAGCAAGGGGGTGTTGTAAGGCGCCGCATTTAATGCTATGGACCTTTAAAAAAAGATTCGGCAGTATTATTCAATATTCAACGAAGAGGAACAGCACCATGTATTTTCAGGATGTGATCATGGCCTTGGAGCGGTTCTGGGCGCGCAAGGGATGTGTGATCGCCCAGCCGTACGATATGGAGGTGGGCGCAGGGACCTTTCACTGGACCACCCTGCTGCGGGCCCTGGGTCCGGAGCCCTGGAACGTGGCCTATGTGCAGCCTTCCAGGCGGCCCACGGACGGCCGCTATGGAGAGAATCCCAACCGGCTGCAGCATTATTACCAGTACCAGGTCATCCTGAAACCCTCCCCCCAGGACGTCCAGAAGCAGTATCTTGACAGCCTGCGCGTCCTGGGAATCGATCCCCTGGACCATGACATCCGCTTTGTGGAAGACGACTGGGAAAGCCCCACCCTCGGCGCCTCCGGGCTGGGATGGGAGGTCTGGCTGGACGGCATGGAGATCACCCAGTTCACCTATTTTCAATTGGCCGGAAGCATTGAGCTTTCCCCGGTCTCCGTGGAATTGACCTATGGCCTGGAGCGCATCACCATGTACCTTCAGGGCGTCGACAACGTCTATGACCTGAAATGGAACGCCCATATTACTTACGGGGATGTGCATCATCAGCAGGAAGTGGAGGGCTCCACCTACAATTTCGAAAAGGCCGATGTGCCCATGTTGCAGAAGCTCTTTGACCAGTACGAAGCGGAATCGACGCGCCTCATCGACATGGCGTTGGTCCTGCCGGCCTACGATTATTGCCTGAAGTGTTCCCATACCTTCAATTTATTGGATGCCCGGGGCGCCATCAGCGTCACCGAGCGCACCGGCTACATCGCCCGGATCCGGAACCTGGCCCGTCGCTGCGCCGAAGCCTATTTGAAACAAAGGGAAGCCATGGGATTTCCGTTGCTCGACAAAGGCCTGTGATCTTGCAACAAGTGAACCGAGGAATAGGATGATGACCACACAGACACTGCTCCTGGAGATCGGAACCGAAGAGATCCCCGCCGGGTATATCGAACCGGCCCTTGCCGCCTTGTCTCAAACCCTCATCCAAAGGCTGGATGCCGCCCGGATCGCCCACGGCGACGCCAGGACCTACGGCACCCCGAGACGCCTTGCCGTTCAGATCGCACGCGTGGCCGAAAAACAAACCCCCCTTTCCGTGGAAATGATCGGCCCGCCGAAAAAGGTGGGGCTTGACGACAAAGGCCGTCCCGCGGTGGCGGCGAAAAAGTTCGCCGAAAAAGCCGGCGTGCCGGTGGCCCGCCTTTTTGTGAAGGAAACCGAAAAGGGGGCGTACCTGTGCGCCCGGAAAATGGAAAAGGGAAAATCCACGCGCGCCCTTCTTTCCGCTTTTCTCCCGGAAGTCATTCTTTCCACGCCTTTCCCCAAGAGCATGCGGTGGGGGAGTTTGTCCGTTTCTTTCGCCCGTCCCATCCACACCCTCCTGGCCCTCTTGGGCACTCGGGTGATCCCCTTTACCCTGGGAAACGTCAAAAGCGGCCGCTACACTTTGGGACACGCCTTCATGGCGCCCGGGAAGATCCGCATCGACCATCCCGGGCAGTACACCAAAAAGCTGCGCGCCGCCCATGTCCTGGTGGACATCAAAGAGCGGAAAAAGCGGGTGAAAACGTCGGTGGAAAAGGCCGCAAAGAAGATCAACGGGCGTATTCTGGAAGATGCGGCCCTTTTGGACACCGTCACCCACCTGGTGGAAACCCCCGTGCCTTCCACGGGCCGATTCGATGACGCCTTTCTGAAGCTGCCTCCGGAAATCCTCATCACGGCCATGCGCCGGCACCAGAAGTACTTTGCCGTGGAAGATGATCGGGGACGCCTGATGCCCCATTTCATCGCGGTCAACAACACGCGCACCCGGAAACCCTCCCTGGTGGCCACCGGCCACGAGCGGGTCTTGAGGGCCCGCCTCGCCGACGCCCGGTTCTTCTTCGAGGGAGACCTGGAGGAAACCTTCGACCAGAGGGTGGAGAAGCTGAAGGGGGTCCTCTTCCAGTCCGAGCTGGGGACCCTGCACGAAAAGATCGACCGGGTCCGGTCCCTGGTCGCGGACCTGTCCGATTCGGCCGGTGTTTCCGCCGCCGTCAAGAAGGATGCGCTGCGGGCGGCGTGGCTGTGCAAGGCCGACCTGGTCAGCCAGGTGGTGGGAGAGTTTCCCGAACTCCAGGGGGTCATGGGCCGGATCTATGCCGAAAGGGCCAAAGAGTCCAAGCGGGTGGCCCGGGCCGTCGAAGAACACTACCGGCCCACCCACTCCGGCGGCGCCCTTCCCCAAGACGACGTGGGCGCCCTGGTCGGCATCGCCGATAAGCTCGATTCCATCTGCGGGTGCTTCTCCGTGGGCCTGGTCCCCACCGGGGCCTCGGACCCTTACGCCCTCCGGCGCCAGGGGATCGGCATCGTCCAGATCCTTTTGGATCGCAATTTTCGGTTTTCCGTGCAAGACGCCGTGCAACAAAGCATCAACCGGTTTCCCAAAGGGGTGCGCAAGGATCCGGAGGCTGCCCAAAAGGTGCTCCGGTTTTTGCAGAACCGGATGGTGCACCTTCTGGCCGAAGAGGGATATGCCAAGGACGTGATCCAGGCCGTGGTGGCGGTTTCGGCCGATTGCGTCCCGGATGTCTGGGAACGGGTCCGGGCCCTGGACCGCCTCAAGCAGGCCCCGGATTTCGAACCGTTGGCCGTGGCCTTCAAGCGGGTGGTCAACATCCTCAAGCAGGCCAAAGCCGCAAAGCTTCCCCAGGTGGACCCGGCCCTTTTCGAGGATCGAAGCGAAGCAGCCCTGTACAAGGCCTTTCAAAAGGTGGCCGCCGACGTGGACAAGCTCCTGAACAAGGGCGCCCTGGAAAAGGCCCTTGTCCGGATCGCGTCCTTGAGAAAACCGGTGGACGCCTTCTTCGACGCGGTCCTGGTCATGGCTGAAGATCAACGGGTCCGGATGAATCGGTTGGCCGTGTTGTCTTCCATCGCCGGGCTCTTCGACCGCATTGCCGATTTTTCAAAAATTTCCACCTGATCCATCCACTCCGGAAGCGCCAAAGGCGGCCGGGGATCGGCCGCCTTTCGTGCTTTTGTCTTCATCGAAGGCCCCGCCGCCTGCGAAGCCCTGCCGGAAGGCGGAGCCGGCGGGGAGTGCGCCTGCGGGTACGGTTCCGATGAAAAAACAGCCGCGCGGAAACAGAACGCGTTGAGGCTTTTGGCAACTTGTGTTATCATAATACAAAAAATGTAATCACAGGGGGCATCATGGTGAGAACCCAGATCCAACTGACCGAGGAGCAGGCCCGGGCGGTGAAAAAGATCGCGGCCGCCCAGGGCGTTTCATCTGCGGAAATAATCCGCAGAGCAGTGAGCGCGCTGATCCGTTCCTCCGCGGAACCGGATTGGAAGCGCCGGTGCTCACGCGCCCTGGAAGCCGCCGGGAAATTCAGTTCCGGAAAGCATGACGTATCCCGGAAGCACGACGACTACTTGACCGAGGCTTTCGGCGAATGAACTGCTTCACCGATACGTCCGCCTTTTACGCCGTCCTCGAT
>JALVQN010000086.1 GCA_027025555.1 Desulfobacterales bacterium | reverse complement strand
GTAGTAAAGTACGAGATGGTTTATGGCCTTTAACTCAGCACCATTGATTTTCAACGATCCATGGCTCAATTAATAACTTTCATGAAATATCCGGGCTAGGGAGGAAAAATGGCGCGCGGGGAACAACTGGGAAGGCAGTGGCGGATTCTCCAGACGCTGATTTCATGCAGGACCGGGAAGACGGCGGCGGACCTGGCGTCGGAGTTGGAATGTCATCCGAGGACGGTCTACCGGGACCTGGAAGCCTTGCAGATTGCGGGCTTTCCAATATACACTGAGAAAAAGGGGAAAAAGAGCCTCTGGTCGCTTCTCGACACGGTAAAACACCGGATCCCTGTTCCCTTCAGTCTCCCGGAGCTGATGGCCCTTTATTTCAGCGGGGACATGCTCCAGGTCTTCAGGGGCACCGTGTTCCATGATTCCCTGAAATCCCTTTTCCGGAAAATCAGGACCACCCTCCCCCCCGAATCCGTGAAATACCTCCAGGAGCTGGAGCAGACGCTCAACCTTGAAATCAAGCCGTTCAAGGCATATGGAAAGTTCAGGGAGATTATCAACAGAGTGAACGATGCGACGATCAGGAAAAAAAGAATAGAAATGATTTACTATGCCATGAGCCGGAAAAAGGCGTCCAAAAGGAAAGTGGACCCCTACCGGGTTTGGTTTTTCAACGGGTCTTTTTACATGATTGGACACTGCCACCTCAGGGATGAAATCAGGATCTTCGCCCTGGACCGGATCAAGATGCTTCACGAGACGAAAGAGTCCTTTGAAGTGCCTGATGATTTCAGCCTGGAAGCATTCACAGGGCCGAGCTTCGGTGTGTTCCAGGGGAAGCCGGTAAAGGTGAGAATATGGTTTTCCCCGGAGGTTGCGGGGTATGTGAAGGAAAAGATCTGGCACGAAAGCCAGGAGATTCACCCGCAGGATGACGGATCGATTCTCTTTGAAGTGAAGGTGGCCGGGACGGTTGAACTGAAATCCTGGGTCATGAGTTGGGGAGCAAATGCCTTGGTCCTGGAACCGGAATCCCTCAAGGATGAGATCCGGGCTGAGGTTCTGGCCATGCTGGACAGAGACAGCACCGGGAGTGAAGAAAAACATTCAAAAGCATGATGTCGGCAGCTTTGGGACAATCGTGGAGCAACATTGTAAAACGCAGGGTACAAGCCTGAGGAAAAAGGAACCCAAGGGGGCGTGATGTAGGCAAGGATGTTTTTGAACGGTCAACTGTTCAGGGTGCTCGACGCCCTTAAATGGCCGGCCGCCATGACCCGCCCCATCCCCAATAAAGGCAAACAGAGGGTGCGTTATTCTGGCTAAAACAGCGCCGACGGGGGAAGCAGGGCGACGCATTACGGGTGGAGGACAAATTCATGGCAAGGGTTTTCATCAACCGATTGATTGAAGTGCAAGGCATTTTCCTTTTTCTGGGGACCGGCGCGGCCCTGGCGGCCGCCGGTGCGGTTGAGACCCCTCCTCTCGTCGTCCATGACCGCAAGGGAGACCTCTCTGCCGGCCGGGTAAGGCAACTCGCCGACGCCGCGGAGGAGACCTTGGACAGGATTCTTGAGTTCTGGTCCATGAGCCCCCGGGTCAGGAAACTCGGAAAGATACGGGTGAACCTCGACCGGCCGCGGGGCAAGCGTTACGGTGCCGTTTTCCATTGGAGCAGGGAGGGCGGTCGCAGGGTCCGTGTTGTGGACGTCCTGGGCGTGGGGCGGCAGCCTGAAATGGTGGCCCACAAACTGATGCATGCCGTTTTCCCAAGTCCTGACAAGCTGATACGAAACATGATGGGCATTCCCATGGAGATCCGCTTTGGGAACCCGCAGACGTTTTCCATGTGCGGTTTCGACGTGGACGACTGGGCCGCGGCCCTGTACGAGACGAAATCCTACATTCCCCTGAGAGAACTCGGTCCCGGCCACACCCCATGGGGCATGAGCAGCAGGAAAGGGATGCCTGGGGTGATGAATCCGGCCAGGCAGCACGCCACATACGTGGAGGCAGGCTCCTTCGGCACGTATGTTTTTAAGAATTTTGTGGCTTCACATCCACGGAGGTCCATGTGATGTCCAGAGTCAGGCTTTTTGTATTGAAGAACACGATGCTTTTTTCAAATATTGTATCCAATATCATCGGGGTGGCGATCGTCATATTCCTGGCCCAAAGGAGCCATTCAGGGGCATCTTCTGAAATGATTGCTCTTGGAAAACGCCTGAATCTGTTTTTTATACCATCTGCCTTCATGCTCCCCTTCATTATCATTCTGCTCTACGAAAGGCCGATCCGGCATTTCCTTGAGATCAAACATTTTGAAATGCCTGTTTCCCCGAAATCGTACCTGAAGGCCAAAAAAAGACTCCTTAATGAGCCATTTTTCGTGATCGCAATTGACCTGGGAATATGGCTTTTGGCCGCCGGAATCTATCCCCTGGCATTTTGGCGCTTCGGCGCGGACAGGGCAACGATCAAAGTGCCATTTTTCCTGAGCCTCTATACAGGCCTGATCACCATAACGGTAGCCTTTTTTCTCCTTGAGCGTCTCCTTCAGAAAAGACTGGTCCCCCACCTTTTTCCAGAAGGCGGCCTTTTCATGACGCCCGGGACCCTTCGCATCCGTATCAGCACCCGTCTGGCGGCACTTGTCTTTGCCTGCAACATCATTCCGTTTTTTACTTTTTTCAATACAGTGAATGAGGCCATGGATGCCCACGGAGATCCCGCCGAGGCATTGAGCTTTATCAGGTCCACCCTCTCAACCAATTCCATTTTGTTTATGGGCGTTGGCATCTGGCTCACCATCCTGGTCAGCACCAATTTGAGAAAACCTTTGGAAGAGATAATACGGGTGCTCCAGGGGGTAAGAAAAGGTGCCTTTGATAACAAGGTCCGGGTTACGTCGAATGACGAGATTGGATACGCCGGAGATGTTATCAATGAGATGACCGAAGGGCTCAAGGAGAGGGATTTTATCAAGGAGACCTTCGGCCGATATGTGACGAATGAAATACGCGATGTGATCCTTTCCGGGAAAGTTCCTCTGGACGGGGAGACGAAGGAGGTTACCGTTCTTTTTGCTGACCTTCGAAATTTTACCCCCATGGTTGAATCCATCCCCCCAAAGGAGGTGGTAAAGATTATTAACTCCTATTTCAGGGAGATGGAAGCGGCGATCAATGGGAACAAAGGGCTGGTGCTCCAGTATATCGGGGATGAGATCGAGGCCGTATTCGGGGCGCCCCTGTATTATCATGATCATCCTGAAATGGCGGTAAAGGCGGCACTGGAGATGATCGATCGGCTGAGGACCGTGAACAGGGATCTCAAGGCGAGAGGTTTTCCTTTGCTCTCTCACGGCATTGGCATCCATACGGGTGAGGTGGTTGCGGCAAATATCGGCAGCCCCTCGCGTCTCTCCTATGCCCTTGTCGGCGATACGGTCAATCTTGCCTCCAGGCTCCAGTCCCTTAACAAGGAGTTCGACACCGAAATCATTATCAGCAAAGCAACACGTGAAAGACTGGACAGTGGATACCCTTTCAAGCAGCTGCCGCCTCAAAGGGTGAAAGGGAAAAGCCACGAGGTGGAGATATTCACTCTGCCGGGCCGTGTACGCCACGCTCCCCGCCCGTTTTGAAACGCATGCGGACGTGGAGGGCATCATCCCCTTGAAGCCATGATGCATGACGTCGGAAAGACACTTTGAGACTCGATACGCGCTTTTTGTTGAAGCCAGGCGGGAGTCGTGATAATATCTTTCATTCCAATGAGACCTTGAGGGCATTCAGATCCCTGGTGCCGAAATCAACCGTGGGATGGGAGAAACCATGACAAAGGCAAACAAACCGCCCTTTCGGGCCAAGCACCCTGAAGACGCTGTTTTGGATCCGGTGATTCGATCTGAAATCGAAAAGCACCTGAAGGAAAAAGACGACTTAAAAAATTTAAAAGAAGACCAAAGCCTATGGAGATTCTGGCAGGAGAGCGCTCCTGCTATGCCCTGCTTGCTTTTGTCTGTTTAAAGATGGAACTCAACTGGAGGTCGAAGCCCATCGGAAAAGTCGCCGGCAACTTGCCGTTTATGAAGAAAATGGCCGAAAACAATTTCACACAAAATCATTGACAGTACCGAAAATTTCATTTTTGACGAACAGATTCAGATCGACCCCAACGCATCGCTCCTTGAAAACGGGGTTGAAGGTTTGGTCAACAAAATCAAAAAACTGAAAGGTCAAACTTACGCTTTTAAGGACATAGAATACTTCAAGTTGCGTTTGTAGCATCTACATGCACAGAGGTATTCATTAACCGTATGAACCTCTTTTGTCCAAAATCCTCAGTTTTTACAGGGCCTTCGGTTTGTGGATGGACACTACCTCGGAAAACGGGATACGCTTGGTGCTAAAATGAAAGGACTTAAACAATTTATAAAAAAGACATTTAATATTATTGGATTAGATATCGTTAGAATAACCAAAAATCAAGCTTCTCCAAAGGATGCTTTTCTTTCATATCATTATCAGCGTCTCAATCAAAGACGACTGGAACATCTTGCCTCTTTAGGGCTTAAAATTGCTAACTCTACTGTATTAGAAGTTGGAGCTGGTATTGGTGATCATACGAGTTTCTTTATTGACCGTAGTTGTCAAATTGTTACCAGCGATGCAAGACAGGAAAATTTAAAAATATTGCGTTTTCGATATCCCAATATAGGGATATTGCGTCTAGATTTAGATAACCCTCCTAAAACATTCAATGATGTATTTGATATTATTTACTGTTATGGATTGCTGTACCATCTTAACAAACCAAGTGGAGCTTTAGAATTCATGTGTTGCTGCTGCCGGAAAATGCTTTTGCTGGAGACCTGTGTCTCGTTTGGTAATGAAAATTCCCTTAATCCTTGTACTGAGGACGCATTAAATCCAACACAAAGTATATCAGGGAAGGGCTGTCGACCCACTAGAAGGTGGGTGTATAACCAGCTTAAGAGATATTTTGAATTTGTTTACTTGCCGATTACACAACCTAATCACGAAGAGTTTCCTACAGATTGGACTCGCCCACCATCTAAACAGATACTGACAAGAGCTGTTTTTGTTGCATCAAAAGAACAAATAAATAATAATCTTTTACTCGAAGAGATTCCAATGAAACAAAATCGACATTGATTCAATAGGCATTACTTAGTGGATAAAATTGTTGATGGACATGTAATATGTACATGGATACAGTGTTTTAAACTCAACCTGATCGATTTTGACGTCAAAAAAATCCCACCTAATGGGTTAAGTGTGTGGTATAACGAGGTTGTGAGCCATTCGTTGTACGGCGCACCGCAAACCCAAAAGGTGGGAGGCAATTATGAAGAAATTTATCATATCCCCGGAAAAAAGCAAGCAAATTATCGGC
>JALVQN010000085.1 GCA_027025555.1 Desulfobacterales bacterium | reverse complement strand
GGGTCTCTTCCATGAGGTTGGGGTTTGCGATGATTCCGGTCATTTTCAGCCCTGATTTGCTTTCAATGGACGCTTGCATCTTCTGACACCCCGACAGGGTTTCCGTAAAGGGACGAAAGGGATTGACCACAAAAAGGAGGTGCAAGGGGCGCCCGGAACCCCCTGCGGCATGAAAGGCATCTGCCAGGGCCGCCAAAACAGTGGCGCCGGCATCGTCCCCCCCCACATCCAAGATCACAAGCCCCTCGGATTGCCGGATGACGCCCGCCACCTGCGGGCTCAATACGGGCAGATCGGCCTTCAGATACGGTGCATCCGGAAGGACGAGTCCGATTTCCATTTGCGCCAGGGGTCCACGGGCCTCCCGGGTCCTGAAATAGGGATTGACCAAATCCAGGTCCACGATCCACACGTCACGCCCGGCCCCTTTGAATGCCGCCGCCAGGTTGATGGCCACTTCGGTCTTTCCGCTCCCGTAAGCGCCCACCAGCGTCACGATCCCTTCAAAGGAAGGAACCGCAGGGTTGGTTTGATGCACCGCCATAGAATCGCTCCCGCCCCATCGGGCGGGTCTTTCCCTTTTCCCCTTTGCAATCCAAAACAAAATTTTCTATTCACCCCACGGCTTTTTGTCAAGTCCTTTAAAGGGGTCTTGCATTTTTTCACGCCCCGCCGTTTCCCCTCCCCCCTGGAGAAAGGGCATAATTTCCTTTTTTGCGCACCCGAGTTGTGCTAAGCCCTGGTCAAAACCGAAAAGGGGGAATCCGTGGGATCCGTTCAAACAGGACTCGAGGTGTTGCTTCAATCACCGCCCGAATGGCTTTTCAAGCGTCGCATCGGTCTTTTGTGCAACCCGGCCTCGGTGGACAGCCGTTACATCCATGCCATCCAGCGGATCCGGGCCACCTTCCCGGGGAACCCGGTGCTCATATTCACCCCTCAACACGGATTTTACGCGGAGAAACAAGACAACATGATCGAATCCGGCGACACCGAGGATCCCCTGTTCCACATCCCGGTGTACAGTCTCTACGGCCCTTCCCGGAAGCCTCGAAAAGCATCCATGGAGCGCATGGATGTATTGTTGGTGGACCTGCAGGATGTGGGGTGTCGCGTCTATACATTCATCTATACCCTGTCCTATTGCATGGAAATGGCGGCGGCCCTGGGGAAACGCGTCATCATCCTGGACCGCCCCAACCCGGTGGGGGGTGCCGTACTGGAAGGCAATCTCCTTTCGCCGGACTGCACTTCCTTTGTGGGCCGCTACCCCATCCCCATGCGCCACGGCCTGACCATCGGTGAGCTCGGTCGTCTTTTCAACGCGCACTTTCAAATCGGCTGCCGTCTCACGGTGATCCCCATGGCAAACTGGAAACGGCCCATGTATTTCCCGGACACCGGCCTGCCCTGGGTCCCCCCCTCCCCGAACCTTCCCGTTCCGGAATCCACCCTGGTCTATCCCGGGCAGGTGATATGGGAAGGCACCAACGTCTCCGAAGGCAGGGGGACCACCCGCCCCTTCGAACTCTTCGGGGCGCCTTTCCTCGACCCCTTCGAAATCCTCCATCATTTGAAGCACAACCCTTTTCCCGGCGCTGTGCTGCGGCCTGTGGCCTTTGAACCCACGTGGAATAAATGGCAGGGGGTCTTGTGCAAAGGGTTCCAGATTCATGTCACGGACCGGGCCCGGTTTCGTCCGGTGACCCTCTCTTTAACGCTTTTGCATACGGTGATGCACCTTTACCCGGATGCCTTCCAATGGAAAGATCCCCCTTATGAATACGAGTTCCATCGGCTTCCCATCGACATGATCTTGGGGGATGTGCGACTCCGGCGGCAACTGGAACAGACCGATGCTGTGGATGGGCTCATCGCCTCCTGGAACAGGGATCTGGAGGCGTTTCAAAAACTCGCTTCCCGCTTTCTCCTGTATCCGGACTAGGCGGGGAGGCCCGACATCTCAAAAGGGACGGGACCGTTGAACACCGGCTGGAAACGGATGCGCTTCAAGGGCCGTAAAGTGTGGGTTGCCCTTGACCCGAAAGGGCGCCCGCTGAGGCGCAACGGGAAAGTTCTCGTCAAGTACCAGCTTCAGCAAGACCACCAATACTGGGTGCATGAAAAGAACGTCACTTCGCTTCTGGCTTCGGAACAGGACAGGCGCGGCGAAGGTCCCGAGCGGGGGGATTCCTCCTACAGCCGGCACCCGGAGAGTCAGTCCCGAGAGACTTCGAGGGATGCCATACCCCCCGACGCCGTCGTGATTTTCACCGACGGCGCGTCTTCCGGGAATCCGGGCCCCTCGGGAATCGGCGTGGTCCTGAGGCATAAAGGGTATGAAAAAGAGATTTCGCATTTCATCGGAACGACCACGAACAATGTCGCCGAGCTCACGGCCATCAAGACCGCCCTTTTGGAGGTCAAAAAAAAAGAGCTCCCGGTTCGAATATTTACCGACAGCACTTACGCCTTGGGGGTCTTGTCCCTGGGATGGAAGGCAAAAAAAAACCAGGCCTTGATCCGGTCCGTCAAGACGCTGATGGCAGAATTCAAAGATTTAAAGATTATTCATGTAAAAGGGCATGAGGGGGATGAAGGGAACGAGCGCGCGAACCGATTGGCTGTTTGCGCCTCGAAGTCAAGAAAAAACGAGGGCTGATCCCGATTGTCCTATGGATCTTTTTTCCCTAACAATTCATACACCTTCATGGTTTCCATCCCTTCCACGTTATGGCTGTCGATTTGCCGGACGTTTAAAGCGCTACGGGCGGCATGCCGCGTCTTTTCACTGATCAAAACGCTGTTGGGAATGGTGCGGGTCAATTTCTGCATCCGGAAAACCGTGTTCACCGGATCACCGATCACCGTGTAATCCATTTTCTTTTCAAAACCGAAGTTTCCCACCACCACCTCGCCGGTGTGAATGGTGATGCCGATATTCACGGAAAGTCCCAATTCCCGGACAGCCTCATCCTCCACCTGGGGAAGGGATGCCTTCATCTCCAAAGCCGCCGAGACGGCATTGTCGGCATCCCGGGTACTTGAAACCGGCGCCCCGAACAGGGCCAAGAAACCGTCTCCCAGATATTTGTCCACAATCCCATGATACTTGAAAACCAACTGCCCCATCACCGAAAAGAAATTGTTGAGCAAGGAGACGGTCTTTTGCGGGCCCAGCTCCCTGCTCAATCGGGTAAATCCCCGGACATCCAAGTTCAAGAGGGTCAGTGTTTTGGTTTCTTCGGTCTCCTCCCTTCCGGAGGTCTGGTCGTATATGATTTTGTTGACGATCTCTTTGGGCACGAACTTTTGAAACACACCGCGGATACTCCGCTCACGCTCCGCCATCATGACCGTCTCTTTGTATAATCGCAGGTTTTCCATGGCAATGCTCATGGACGAAGAAATGGACTGAAGGAGTTCCATGTCGTTTCCGGAAAAATCCCCCTCGATTTTATTGAGAACTTCGATGACACCCATGACCCTGCCTTGTGAAATGATGGGAACACAAAGGACGGAACGGGCTTGAAAACCGGTGGCCCGGTCGACTCCCGAAAAAGAGTGGGGAGAGCTTGAAATATCGTTCTCGATGAGGGGCATCCCCCTCGCCGCCACATAACCCGCAATACCCTCTCCCAACTTCAGTCGAAAATCCTTCAAAGTTTTCATATCCAGGTTGAAGGCATGGACAACCTCCAACACCTTGCCCTTGAGCAGGAGCAGGGAACCGGCTTCCACGTTGAGAATTTCCCGGGTCATGTCCATGGTGCACTTGAGAACCTTCTCCATATCGAAGGTTGAAGAAGCCAGCAGGCTCCCGATCTGACGAATGGTGTCCATCTCCTGCTTCCGCTTACTGATGGCGGAAACCAGTTCCTTCCGCTCCATACCAAAAGCGGCAATGTGCGAGACCACCTCCAAAAAAGTCCGATGTTCCTGGGACACATCGAGGTCCCAGGAAGCCAGTAGCAGCAACTTGGGCGCAGCGTCCCTTGGTTTCAGCGCCGTCATCCAACAGGATCGAATCCCTTCCTCTTTCAAAAACGATAAATCCAATTCGTGGCTTACGCGATCGAGATCTTCGATAAGAAGCGGGGATCCCTGGCCGAGGATTCTCTCCGCCGTGGCGCCGTCCAAAGAAACCTTGCCCCCGTTTGTCAGTCTTACAGGACGGCTTGAAAAAAGATTCGTGACGACCCACTGGCGATCGTTGTGAAGCGGACAACTCAAAATCGCAGCAAAGGGAACATGGAGGACGTGCTGAACCTCGGTTAAAACCGCTTGGTATGCTTCGTCTTCCTGGACATTTGAATGGATCATCTTCACGATCTTGTTTAACGCGCCGACTTTCTCCCGATTCGCCCGGTTCTCCCTGAGAAGCCGAAGATTATCATAGGTAAATGCCGCATTGCTTAGAAGCGGCGTCAGGACTTCCACATCCCGCTGGGAAAAGGCCGTGTCTTTCTTTCTCCTGGAAAGGGTAAGGACCCCCATGACCTCTTTGCTTGTCTTGATCGGCATGATCACAAAGGATTTGGTTCCATATTGATGCCGATTGTGCCGACCGAATCGAATGTCGGTTTCTATGTTGTCGATCACCAGGGGAGACTTGTTCAGTACCGCATACTTGGCAATGCTGTCGTCCAAATCGACCCGGTCTCCCATCTTCACCAACTCGCCCAACCCGATACAGGCTTTCACAACCAAAACATCAGGATCTGACGGATCCCGAAGCATCACCGAACCGATATCGGCATCGGTCAGCATCAGGGCCCGCTCCAAAGTCACCTGGAGGATCTCCCTGTCATCAAAAGTGATATAGAACAGCTCCGAAAGCTCTTTTAAAACAGACAGTTCCGTAATCTTCCGCTCCAACTGCCGGGAGGTTTCATGGAACCGTTTTTCAATGCCGGCAAAACTGCTGACAATGGCCTGAATCTCATCGGCAGTCTCCCTTGTTCTCGGTTTGTCCACCGCAAAAGGATTGGTCAACTTTTCTGAAAGGTCCCTGATCTGGTCAAACAGGCGCCGGAGCAGGTAAAAGCCGGCAAAGGAGAAACAAAGAAAACCCAGCAAATAATAGGAAAAATACACATCCTGAACGAAATCATACCGGAACGCGAGGCAGATGAAACCCAACACGGGAAATAAAAAGAAGAGTCCAAAGGCGATTTTGAGGTGATAGTGAAGATTTTGTCGTGTCATGGACGTTTTTTCGAAAAAGGTCTTCGTTTTCATCTTTATCCTTTCCCTGACCTCCGACAGAGGTATCGTCCAAAATCCGGCAACCCGGGGATCCTCAAGATGTTGTTATGGGATCCGTTTTGTAATGGTGGAGATGGCCTTGGGTTTTCCTTTTCATGGTGTTGGATACTCTTTGTCGTTGATGAACAAACCAGGGAGTCAAAGAGGCTTCAGCCTACAG
>JALVQN010000084.1 GCA_027025555.1 Desulfobacterales bacterium | reverse complement strand
CTTTTACCATCTGGGTACCTCCTGTTTTGGATGTTTAGGTTCGCTAAAACCCTTTCCATAACAGTGTTCCCAGATGGTTTTTTATTTTTCAAGCCATATCTGGTGCAAAATCGAGGTATCAGCAAGGGCAAGGCCCACAAGCGCTATGAGTTCGGTTGCAAGGTCAGTGTGGCGGCCACCAGTCGCGGGGGCTGGTTTGTCGGGGCGATGGCTGTTCATAACAACCCCTATGATGGTCACACCCTCAAGGATGCATTGGAGCAGGTCCGGCCGGTAGCCAGGCTGCCCGAGCATGTCTTTGTGGACATGGGCTACCGGGGGCACGGGTACTCGGGAGATGTAAAAATCCATGTCGACAAACGCCGCCGGGGACGGACCGCCAAAAGCCTTTGGCGGTGGATGAAGCGTCGCGCAGCAATTGAACCCGGCATCGGGCACTTGAAAGCAGAGCATCGCATGGACCGCAACCGTCTCAAGGGTGTTGCCGGAGACCGGATCAATGCCATTTTGAGTGCTGCAGGAATGAACTTCCACAAGCTGCTGGAAGCAGCAGCGGATTTTTTGCACTCAATTTTCTTCTGGCTACTGTCTTATCAAAGAACAATGACCCTCAAGGTCAACACCATGTAATGGGTTTTTCAGGATCGACTAGCTAATCCAATCCTACGTTTAAGAAAACATGACCCAGCATTTCCGACACGCCGGACCAGCGGCGGTGTTTTCCAGCTGTTTTGCCATCTTCATTCCCGGTTCCCTCGTACTAGCAGCGTCCAGGAGCGAGGGGTTGAAGGCGTCAAAGAAAAATGCGCATAAAGTGACCCTCGGGAAAAGCGATCACGTTCCCGGAGCCTTTTCCCCCCAACGCCGGAAGAGATGGTGGGCGATGCCCAGGTAATCGAAGGCCTTCCCGATGCTCTGGTCGATGATATCTTCGAGGGTCTTGGGCTGGTGGTAGAAAGAAGGGATGGGCGGCAGGATGTGGGCGCCCATGTCCGCCGCCAGGGCCATGAGCCGCAGGTGCCCCTTGTGCAAGGGGGTCTCCCGGACCATGAGCACCAGCTTCCGCTTCTCCTTGAGCGTGACATCGGCGGCCCGCACCAGGAGGCTGCTGTCGTAAGAATTGGCGATGGCAGAAAGCGTTTTCACGGTGCAAGGCGCCACCACCATCCCTTCCGTCAAAAAGGAGCCGCTGGCAAGGGGGGCGGTCATGTCTTGATTATCGTGCACCCAATCCGCCATGGCAGCCACCTCATCGGCCGAAAGCCCGGTTTCGAGACGGATGTTGAGCCTCCCCGCCTCGGACAGGATGAGATGGGTTTCGTAGTCCGTGTCTTTGAGCAAGGAGAGCATCCGGATCCCGTAAATGACGCCGCTGGCACCGGAGATTCCCACCACAATGCGTTTTCCCATCTTCACCCCTTTCTCAATGGCCCGGTGCCGTGTCTTTGCCCCGAAGGCGGGCGATGCGCCTCAGGATCCCGTCCACCAAGACCGCGCTGTTTTCAACGACGCGGGAAATCCCCTCTGGGGAGAGGTTGTCCCAATGGATTCCGGCGGTCACCACCACCCGGGCATTGAGAAAGGGGTGAAGATGGGAAAACGCATTGTGGTGGGAATCTCCGGTGCCAGCGGCGTCATTTACGGGATCCGGATGCTCTCCTTGCTCAAAGACACGGACTACGAAACCCAT
>JALVQN010000083.1 GCA_027025555.1 Desulfobacterales bacterium | reverse complement strand
GGTCATGGGATTTGCAGGTTGTGTTTCCCGTAAAAGTGCACTATAAACACTTTTTACGAAAGAAGCTGCTGACATACACCACGATGACCGACATGGAAAAAGCTCCTGAAGGGCCCCTGGGATTTTCTGTTTCCCGGAAAGCGACGCGGCAGATCTCGGTGGGGGGGGTGAAAATCGGCGGGAATGCCCCCATTTCCGTGCAGTCCATGACCAACACGCCCACCCGGGACATCCGGGCCACGGTGTCCCAAATCCGGCGCCTGGAAAAGGCGGGATGCGAAATCGTCCGCGTGGCCGTCCCGGACATGGACGCGGCAAAGGCCATCCGATTGATCAAGAAAAAGGTGAAGATCCCGGTGATCGCGGACATCCATTTCGATTTCCGCCTCGCTGTCGCCGCCGCCGAATCCGGAGCCGACGCCTTGCGGATCAATCCAGGCAACATCGGGGGCAAAAAGAAAGTGGCCGCCGTCGTCGAGTGCGCCAAAGCATGCGGCATTCCCATCCGCATCGGAATCAATGCAGGCTCCCTGGAGAAAGACATCATCCGCAAATACCGGGGGGTGACCCCCCAGGGCATGGTGGAAAGCGCCCTGCGGCACATCCACATGCTCTACGATTTCGATTTTCGGGACATGAAGGTCTCCATGAAGGCCTCGGATGTGGCCAGGACCCTCACGGCCTATCGCCTCCTGTCGGAAAAGACAGACCTGCCGCTTCATGTGGGCGTCACAGAAGCGGGTACGCTTTACTCCGGCATCGTCAAGTCGGCGCTGGGGATCGGCATGCTCCTGGCCGAGGGCATCGGGGACACCCTCCGGGTTTCCTTGACCCGGGACCCGGTGGAAGAGGTCCACGTGGGCTTTGAGATTTTAAAAGCCTTGAATATCCGGCGCCACGGGCCCGAGATCGTCTCCTGTCCCACCTGCGGCCGTTGTGATATCGATCTGTTTCGCATCGTGGAGCGCGTGGAAAAAGCCCTCCGACGAAAACCGGTACCGGTCAAGATCGCCGTCATGGGATGCGTGGTGAACGGCCCGGGGGAGGCCCGGGAGGCCGACATCGGCATCGCCGGGGGAGACGGAACCGGAATTCTCTTCCGGAAAGGCAAGGTCATCAAGAAATTTCCGCAAGACCAACTGGTGACGGTCCTGTTGGAGGAGGTCCGGCGGTTTGAAAAGGAAAGAGAGGACGTGACACAATGAAAAAACGCGGCGATTCCGCCATTTCTCCCACCCGTGAAGAAGACTATCCCCAATGGTACCAACAGGTGATCAAAGCGTCCGGCCTGGCCGAACGATCCGCCGTGAGGGGATGCATGGTCATTCGGCCCTGGGGATACGCCCTGTGGGAAAACATCACAAGCGCCCTGGATGCCATGTTCAAGGCCACCGGGATTCAGAACGCCTATTTTCCCCTCTTTATCCCCCTGTCTTTCCTTGAAAAAGAGGCCGAGCATGTGGAGGGTTTTGCCAAGGAATGCGCGGTGGTGACCCACCACCGTCTGGAAAAAGGGCCCGACGGCGATCTGGTCCCGGCCGGCCGGCTCCAGGAACCCCTGGTGGTGCGGCCCACCTCGGAAACGATCATCGGAGATTCCTTTTCCCGATGGATTTCCAGTTACCGGGACCTTCCTGTTCTCATCAACCAGTGGGCCAATGTGGTCCGCTGGGAACTGCGCACCCGCATCTTCCTCAGGACCAGCGAGTTCCTCTGGCAGGAAGGACACACCGCCCACGCCACGTCCGGGGAAGCCCTTGAACGGACCCTGCTTATGCTCGACATCTATGCCCGGCTGGCCGAACAATACCTGGCCCTGCCGGTGATCAAAGGGCGCAAGACGGCCTCGGAAAGGTTTCCCGGTGCGGTGGATACCTTCTCCATTGAGGCGATGATGCAGGACCGGAAGGCCCTGCAGGCCGGGACCTCCCATTTCTTGGGGCAAAACTTTGCCCGGGCTTCCGGCATCAAATTCCAAAACGCCGAAGAAAAAGAAGAGTATGCATGGACCACCTCCTGGGGCGCCTCCACACGGATGATCGGGGCCCTCATCATGACCCACGGCGATGATGACGGGATCATTCTGCCTCCCCGGGTGGCGTCGGCCCATGTGGTGTTGCTCCCCATCTACCGATCCGCCCAAGACAAGAGCGCCGTCATGACCTACACGGAAAGTCTGGCCAGGGAACTCAAAGAGATCCGATACCATGAGACCTTGCTTCGGGTACAAGTGGACGACCGGGACACGGGCGGGGCCCGAAACTGGGACTGGATCAAAAAGGGCATCCCGTTGAGGGTGGAAATCGGCCCCCGGGATATCGCCCAAAACGCCGTCTACCTGGGAAGGCGGGACAAGGGCAACACGGATAAAATTTCCATCAAAAGAGATGCTTTTGTGGCAAAGCTCCCCCAACTCCTCGATGAAGTTCAGAAGAACCTTTATGAGCGGGCGCTGACCTACCGGAATGCGCACACCATCACCCTGGATGATCGGGACGGTTTTTATTCCCTTTTTACGCCGAACAATGCGGACCACCCGGAAATTCACGGGGGCTTTGCCCTCTCCCACTGGTGCGGATCTTCCGCGTGTGAAGTGAAACTCAAGGAAGAGCTGGGCGTGACCATTCGATGTATTCCCCTGGAAAATCCTTCTGAAAACGGCGCCTGCATCTGCTGCGGACAACCCAGCAAGGAGCGGGTCGTCTTTGCCAAGGCCTACTGATCCAGAGGGCGCCCCTTGTCCCGGATGGACCCTAAAGACACCCGGCCGGCATGATCCGGATCAACGACATCATCGATAAGGTGCTGGAGGTCAATCCCGAGGCGGATACCGATATCATCAACCGGGCGTATATCTATTCGGCCCGGGTCCACCAGGGACAGCTCCGCCTTTCAGGAGAGCCCTATCTCACCCATCCTTTGGAAGTGGCCGGGATTCTGGCCGAAATGAATCTGGACAGCGTCAGCATCGCGGCGGGCCTGCTCCATGATGTCATTGAGGATGCAGAGGAAACCCAGGTCACCCCGGAAGCTCTGGAGGCCATGTTCGGCAAGGGGGTGGCCCACATCGTGTCGGGGGTGACCAAGATCAGCGTGCTCCCTTTCAGCAGTGCCCAGGCCCGCCATGCGGAAAGCATCCGGAAGATGATCCTGGCCATGGCCGACGACATCCGGGTGATTTTGATCAAATTGGCCGATCGCCTCCACAACATGCGCACCCTCCAATACCACAAACCCCACAAACGGAAGGAGATCGCCAAAGAGACCCTGGATATCTACGCCCCCATTGCCGGGCGCCTGGGGATTTACTGGATCAAGCAGGAATTGGAGGATATCGCCTTCATGAACCTCAATTACGGCGAGTACTCCAAGATTAAAAGCCGGTTGAACAAGGGGCAACAGGAGGCGGAAAAGTATATTCAGACGGTCAAAACGCTCATTGAAAAAAAAATGGAAGCATCGAAGCTGAGATGCGAAGTCCTGGGGCGGTACAAACATGTCTACAGCATCTACCAGAAAATGATCAGCCAGGGGCTTTCCTTCGAGGAGATTTACGACGTCATCGCTTTCAGGATCATCCTTTCCTCCATTCCCCAATGCTATGAAGCCCTCGGCATCCTCCACTCCATGTGGAAACCCATCCCCAAGAAGTTCAAAGACTACATCGCTGTCCCCAAGCCCAACATGTACCAATCCCTCCACACCACGGTCATCGGCCCCTACGGCGAACGCGTGGAGATCCAGATCCGGACTTGGGAAATGGATCGTGTGGCCAAATCCGGAATCGCGGCCCACTGGAGTTATAAAGAAGGCAAGGCAATGGATCCAAAGATCCTCGAACGCTTTTCCTGGATCCAGAATCTGGTTGAAAATCAGGAACACATCAAGGATCCCGGTGAATTCCTTGAAAATGTCCGCATCGATCTCTTCCCGGATGAAATCTATGTCTTCACCCCCAGGGGAGAGATCAAATCCCTCCCCAAGGGCGCCACCCCCATCGATTTTGCTTACATGATCCACACCGAGGTGGGGAATCAATGCACGGGCGCCAAGGTCAACGGCCGGATGGTTCCTTTGAGACAGGAACTGGAGACCGGCAACATCGTGGAAATCATCACCGCCAAGGGACATCATCCCAGCAAGGATTGGCTCAATTTTGCCAAAACCGTCAAGGCCCGGACCAAAATCCGGCAATGGATCAAGGCACAAGAGAAGGAAAGGAGCATTTCCCTGGGCCGGGAAATGTGTGAAAAGGCGTTTCGAAAGTACCGGCTCAATTTCGCCGACCAGGTCAAATCCCCCCAAATGGATGCTGTGGTGGCGGAATTCGGCCTGAAATCCCTGGAAGACCTCATCGCCAATGTGGGCTACGGCAAAATCACGCCTCTCCAGGTGATCCGGAAACTCCTCCCCAAGCCCGAAGCAGAAGAAGATGCCTTGTTGACCAAGCTTCTGGACAAAGGAAGCCGGAAGAAACCGAAAGGGGGCGTCATTGTCCGGGGCATGGATGACATCCTGGTTCGATTTGCAAAGTGTTGCCGGCCGGTGCGGGGAGATGCCATCACCGGTTACATCACCCGCGGATACGGGGTCACGGTCCACCGGACCCATTGCATCAACGCCTTAAAAATGAATCCGGAACGGCAGATCGATGTGGAGTGGAATCCGGAGATCACGGAAACCTTCCCGGTGAAAATCCGGGTTCAGGCCCTGGACCGGGTGGGGCTTCTGGCGGACCTTGCCGCCAACATCAGTAAGAATTCAGCAAACATTTTAAGCGCCAGGACCGATACTCGCAAAGACGACGCGCAGGTCACCCTTTTCTTCACCATTACCGTGGGCAACACGACACACCTGGAGCAGGTCCTGACGGATATTCGGAAGATCAAAAACGTTCAGGAAGTCGTCCGCATGGATCGGTAGCCTGAAGGGGCTGTGGCGGGAAAGGGTTCCAAAGGGGCCTTGAAATGGCTTCTAGGCGACTTTCACCACACGGCCCGACTTGATGCAATTGGTACAGACCACCATCCGTTTCACGGTCCCGTCTTTGAGGGTCCGGACCCGTTGCAGGTTGGGGTTGAAGCGTCGCTTCGAGACGTTATGCGCATGGCTGATATGATTTCCCACCATGGGTTTCTTACCGCATATCTCACAAATCCTGGACATGGCCTTACTCCTTCTTTCCCTTAAAGGGGGGGTTCTGTTTTGTCTTTCTTTTTTCCCGAATCCTGCCAGACGGCGGCGGATCCGTCGTTTTCCGCCAAAAGGGCTTCACAGCGCTGGATGTATTCGACGGCTCGCCGGTGGACGCCCACATCCGGGTGTTTGAGCAAGATGTTCATGAAACGCTGTTTCGCCGCTTTATAGTGTCCTTTCTTGAAATAATACCGGCCGATATAAAATTCGTGCATGGCCAGGCTTCGCTGACACGTCTTGATATGCGCCTGGGCTTTTCGGGTGTAGGGATCGTCGGGAAATTGCCGACTGAGCCGCTTGAAGGCCTCCAACGCCTTTTTCGCCGGGGTCTGGTCGCGATCAATGGTTTGGATCTGATCGAAATAGCACCGGCCGATCTGGTAGATCACATAAGGGATGGCCTCATTTTGCGGGTGCAAGGATTCAAACTCCTCGTAGGCAAACACGGCCTCTTCATATTCTTTCAATGCATAAAGGGCGTCTGCTTTCTTCAGCTCCGCCAGGATCGCGTACTTGGAAAAGGGATACCAGCTCTTCAGGGTATCAAAAAGCTCGATGCTCTTTTTGTAACTCCCGCTGGAAAACGCATCCATCCCCTCACTGGCCAACTCCGGCGCGGTCTTTTCTTCCTTGGCCTGGAAAAAGGAACACCCGGCCACCAAAAAAAAGACAAGCGTCACAAACACGTATCGCTTCATTGCCGGCTGCCCCGCCCTTCACAAACCCCGGCGGCGAACCGAATCGGTCCGCCGCTGATATTGCATCTCATCAAAACCCGTTTTCAGCATGGAGTGGGCTCAGGCAAGGGCCTTGTTGATGGCCTCTTCAAGCTTGGATTTGGCCACCATCCCGGTGACCTGTTCCACCACCAGGCCTTCCTTGAAAACCATAAGGGTGGGAATGGCCCGGATCCCGTACTTCCCGGGGGTCACGGGATTGTCGTCCACATTGCACTTGGCGAATTTCACCCGACCGCCGAAGGTCCCGGCCAGTTCTTCCACAACAGGGGCGATGGCCCGGCAAGGACCGCACCAGGGCGCCCAGAAATCCACCAGCACGGGCTGATCGGCCTGCAGGACCTCCAGTTCAAAATTCGTATCGCTGACTTCCATCACACCGTGCGCCATCTTCTGTCATCCTTTCTCAAAAAAGGTAAGTGTTTTCGGAATATAGGAAACAGACCCCTTTTTGTCAAGGCAGAAACTCGAAGTGCCCTTGTGACCCTGACCCGGATGGCCTATAATGGCACGCCAGGCGCTGAAATGAATATCCGCCCTGGATCGGGAGGCTTCCGAAGAAGGTACGCAAGTCGTCAGAAAAGCCTTCGCCGAATCCCGGGATGGGGAAAGCCGACACGCCCGGCGCCCCAAGGGGGCCCTTGCCGGTTTCATATCCGACCCTGTGACCGTTTCCCCCGGGGGCCGGGGTTGCGTCATGGGGCCGGTAACGAAGCGCCTGAGCGGCACCCGGTTTGCGGGGGCGGTCCGCGGAACGTTCAAGCAGATCGATGGATCCGAATTCGGTGGATGTTTTGTCATGAAGGTTGCATACTTGGCCGCCTGGGCCTCCGGGGCTTTTTCCCAGAAGCTGGAACGGCTCCTGAACCGGCTTTCACCCTGTCGTCTCTGTCCCCGGCAGTGCAACGCCCGCCGCCTGGAGGGGGACACGGGCCTTTGCGGACAGGGAGGTCTTCCCCGGGTGGCCCGGGCGTTGCCCCATTTCGGAGAAGAGCCGCCCTTGACGGGAACGCACGGGGCAGGGGCTGTCTTTTTCTCCGGGTGTGCCCTGCGCTGTGTCTTCTGCCAGAACCATCAGATCAGCCGGGAAAACCGGGGCGAGGAGATACCGGTGCCGGAATTGGCCGCACTTTTTTTGGAATTGCAGGCCAAAGGATGTCTCAACCTGGATCTCGTCTCCCCCACACCCCATCTGCCTTTCATCTTCCAGGCCCTGGCGCTGGCCATTCCCAGGGGCCTCCACATTCCCATCGTCTACAATTCCCACGGGTATCTTCTCCCGGAAGTCCTGGATCTGTTAACCGGCCTGGTGGACATCTATCTTCCGGACGCAAAGTATGGATCCGAAAGGGCCGCCCGAACCTTCTCGGCGGCCTCCGACTATGTCCATTGGAATCCGATTGCCCTCAAGCGCATGTATCATCAGGTGGGTCCCCTGCAAGTGGGCCCGGACGGCCTTGCCCGCCGGGGGCTCTTGGTCCGCCACCTGGTGCTCCCTGAGGACGCCGCCCGCTCCGAAGCGGTCCTTAAGATGCTGAGCCGGATCTCCACGCGCATCCCGCTCAGCGTAATGGCCCAATACCGGCCTTGCCACGAGGCCGCAAAGCATCCACCGCTTGACCGGCCCTTGCGCCGTGGGGAATACCGGCGGGTCTTGGCCGTTGCCCAAAGCCTGGACTTTGAAACCCTCTTTGTCCAGTCTCTGGACAGTGCCGACCACTACCTCCCCGATTTTTCCCGAAAAGACCCTTTTTCATCCTCGCCTTCCCCCCCTTGTCGCTGAGAGACCATGCCGGCACCGCCCCAAGAAAGCCTTTTTGCGGTCTGTATCCCGGGATTGGAGCCCTTTGTCTTCCGGGAGCTGGAAGACCTCGGCCTGATCCGGCAGGCCGAACCGAACACCCCCGGACCACCCCCTTCAGGGCGATCCGGCAGCATCGAAAGGGGCGGCATCCTATTTTCCGGCACCCTGGAGGATCTTTATACGGCCAATCTCATGCTCCGCTGCGCCAGTCGTGTCCTGATCCGCATGCCGGCCTTTCATGCGGCCGCCTTTTCCGAGTTGAGACGCAAGGCCGGCCGCCTGCCCTGGGAACGGTTTCTTTCAAAGGGGCACGCCGTCGCCCTTCGGGTGACCTGCCGCAGATCCCGTCTCTATCACAGCACTGCTGTGGCCCAGCGGGTGGCCGCCGCCATCCAGGACCGCCTGGGCTTTTGTCTTTTCCAAAGAAAATGGGATGAAGAAGCGGCCCAAGACGGCCTTCAGTTGATCCTGGTGCGCCTGGTGCATGATGTCTGCACCATCAGTGTGGACGCTTCCGGGGCCTTGCTCCATCGAAGGGGATACCGGCAGGCCACCGCCAAGGCTCCCCTCCGGGAGACCCTGGCCTGCGCCATGCTCTCTGCCTCCCAATGGGACAAGGCCGCTCCTTTGGTGGATCCCTTCTGCGGGTCCGGGACCCTTCCCATCGAAGCCGCCTTGTGGTCCCGCGGCATCGCGCCCGGGGCGTTCCGGCGTTTTTCATTCATGAACTGGCCCGTTTTTGAGCCTGACCGCTTTAAAAAGCTGCAAGGGTCTTTTAAAGCAGAACCCCCCGCATCGCCGCCTTTGATCCTGGCCTCGGACCGGGACAGGGGGGCCATCCGCATGGCCAGGGAAAATGCCCAACGGTGCCACATGGCCGCGTTCATCCATTTTTCCGCCCGGCCCTTTTCCGCCATCCAGCCGCCCCCGGGACCCGGATGGATGGTATCCAATCCGCCCTTCGGGGTTCGCATCGGCCGTCGAGAGACCCTGAGCAACCTGTATGGCCGGCTGGGAGGGGTATTGAAGGAAAAATGCCCCGGGTGGCGGGTCACCCTCCTGGTCTCAAACCCCCACCGGCTTACCGAGACCGGGCTTTCCTTCGACAAGAAGCTCCGTGTGCGCCACGGCGGGCGGTGGGTACAGATCGCCTGCGGGCGGGTTTAGCGGACCCTTCTGCTTGTCCGCACCAGCAGGACGGACGCCATCATCATGGAGAAGAAAAAGCACACACCCATGGCATAAAAAACGGCGCGCAACCCAAAGAGATCCGCAAGGCGACCCGAGACCGCGGCGGCCGTGGATCCGATCCCGAATGTGATGAAAAAGTGAATCCCGTACCCCAGGCCGTGTCGATGCCGCGGCAGATAGGTGGAAAGGAGATAATTCTGGATGGGCTGGGTGGCAAAGTAGAAAAAGGCGTACAGGACCGCGGAAAGCACCAGGAGCCAGTTGCTGGCCAGCGCCATCAAAAACACAAAAAGCGTTCCGAACAGGATCGTTGCCAGATAAAGCCGTTCGGCCCGGATCCGGTCCACTCCCCGGCCGGCGACATACTGGCCCAGGGCCCCTGACAAGAGGGCAAGGGTCGCAACGGTGCCCCCCACCGCCACCTTGTCCAGCTTGAGGCCCCCCATGTGGATGCTTTCCCCCATGTAGGCCGGAAGGAACGTCATGATCCCCTTGTACGTCAATCCCAGCGCCATGGCGGAAAGGAAAAAGACCCCCAGATTCAAATAGGAAACGGGAAAGGCGTCCTTTTCTCCCTTCTCTTCATCGGACCTTTCCCTCACCGCCGGATATCGCGGAAGGGTCAGGGAATAACATCCGGCCAGGATGCCGATCCCGCCGTAAAGGACGTGGGGCGCCCGCCAGCCCAGACCGGTACCGATCCATGCGGAAAGGATCGGCACCGTCGCCACGCCCAGGCTTCCGGCAATGCCGTGAATCCCGAAGGCCTTCCCCTTTTCCCGGATCCCCAGGGAAATGAGGGTGTTCGAGGCCGGGTGATAAGTACTGCAAAAAAGGCCGATGCCGCCCATGAGGATGCCGTAGCTCACAAGCGTGCCCGAAGGCCAGACGCCCACGGCCAAAAAACCCGCTCCAAAAAGGTACAAGGTGATGAGCCTCCGGGGGCCGATCCTGTCCGCCATGTATCCCGATGGCAGTGAGCCGATGCCGAACGCCAATGAAAAGACCGTCACCACAAGACCCAGGTGGAAATAGTCCGTGGAAAACTCCACCATGAGCAAGGGAATCAATGGAGGGAGGACCCCTTCGAAGAGATGGACCAGGGCGTGGGAGGCCGTGGTCAGGGTGATGATGCGCTTTTCTTCTTTGTTCAATGGCTTCCCCTGAGAAAAATCAAAGCCCGGCGGTGGCAATGCGTTTCGCCCGTGACACCACCCGGTCTAAGTATCGGCCCCAATTGCCGGTGTCAAATTGAAATTTTCCGGGCCGTTGCAATCCGGAACCGAGCTGATCCTCCGGGGCCATGGGACCACGGGAAATTTTCATCCCTCGGCTGGACGCTTCAAGTCTTTCCGGTGGGTGTAACGCCTTGGCGGGATTGTCCGAAAAAGGCTCGGGCGGGGATGCGGATTTCAGGGTCATCGTAGCTCATGAAACGCCCGGAAAAGGATCGGGGGGCGGCCAGGGCCAGCCAGGCCATGCTGCGGGCCGGAATCTCAGGCGGTTCCAAGACATGGTCTTTTTTCAATGACAGATAATAGTCGATCTCCCCGGGCGGCATCACGCGGGGGCCTTCCCGGCGGATCTTGGCCTGCATGGCGGTGTCCACCACCCCCGGCCGCACGGCCACACAGGTGATGCGGGGCTCCTCCTTGGCCACCACGCTGTTCAACTGATTCAAGGCAGCCTTGGAAGCACAATAGGCGCTTCCCGAGTGGATGGGATGGTACGCCGCGCCGCTGCTGACGCTGATGATGCGCCCTTCCTGTGCTCGCAAAGCGTCCAGCGAGGCCTGCATCAGGTAAAACGGGCCGAAAAGGTTGATCTCGAGGTTGCGCCGCCACAGGGCGGGATCCGCATCCGCCACCTTGGCCAGGGGATCGAGCACGCCGGCATTGTTCACCAAGGCATCCAGCTTCCCGAACCGGGAAAGGGTCTCCGCCGCGCACGCTGCGCACTGGTCGGGATTCGAGACATCGCCGCGAAAAGGATGGGCGCAGCCCCCCGATGCATTTACTTTCGAGGCGACCCGGTCCAAGGCTTCCCCGGAACGGGCCATAAGCACCACGGCGGCCTTTGCTTTTGCCAGCCAGCAGGCGATCTTTTCTCCGATGCCCCGGGAGGCCCCGGTGACCAGAACCACGGGTTTTTCATTCATTCCCTTTTCCCTTTCCCTGAACGCTTCCCAACACCCCCTGCCTTTCAAAGACGTTGTCAATCATAGGAAAGACTGCTACAAAGTCAAGAAAGGCAAAAGCGATTTTTCATGGTGCACCGTAAACGACAAGAACGCCCGGCCCCCCCTTTCACCGGAGCCTATCCGGAGCACCCCCGGGTGGCGGTGGGGGCGGTGGTCTTTCACGAGGACCGTGTCCTTTTGGTTTGCCGGGGAAAGCCTCCGGCCCAAGGGGTGTGGGCCGTCCCGGGTGGAATGGTCCACCTGGGGGAATCCCTCCAGGAAGCCGCCCGGCGGGAGGTCCTCGAAGAAACCGGGATTCGGGTGAAGCCGAAGCAACCGGTCTTTACCTTCGACATGGTGGAGCGCGACGCCGACGGACGCATCCGCTACCACTACGTGATCATCGACCTGCTCGCCGATTTCATGGGAGGCACCCTCCGGGCCGGGGACGACGCCCGGGACGCCTGCTGGGCCTGTCGGCAAGACCTCGACCGGCTCCGGCTCAGTGAAACCACGAGGCGCCTCCTTTCCCATCACTTCCATTTTGCCCCGGATCCCCCCGGTGGCGCGGCGTCGAAACCATGAAGGCCGATCGGGTACGATGGAATCGCAAATACCGGGATCAAACCCATCCCACGGGTACCTCTGCCATCGTCAAGCGCTATTTCCGCCGGGCCAGACAGGGAAGGGCCCTGGATCTTGCCTGCGGCAACGGCCGGAACGCGCTTTTTCTCGTGGACCAAGGCTTTCAAGTGGATGCGGTCGATATCTCCGATGCGGGGCTCTCCTTGGTTCCGAGGCGGCCGCATCGCCTGCATCTGGTCTGTGCCGACCTGGACACCTTCTCCATCCCCCGCAAGTGCTTCGACCTGATCCTCAATATCCGCTACTTGAACCGGCGTCTTTTCCCTTACATCCTGGAAGGCCTCAAGAGAGGGGGGCTCTTGATTTTCGAAACCTACCTGGAAAAAAAGGGGGCCACCCCCAAGAAAATATCCTGCCGGGATCATTTGCTCCGCCCCAATGAACTGCTGCATGCTTTCATCGGCATGCATATTTTATACTATGAGGAAAAGGCGGACCCTGACGGCGGTTTCACTGCTTCCCTGGTGGCCGTCCGGGAAACGACGAGGTGAATTCAGACGCATGAAACCTCTTTTAAAGCTCGGGGTGCTCCTGTCAGGAAGCGGAAGCAACCTCAAGGCCATCATCGACGCGTGTGCCGCAGGCGCCATCCCGGCAACGGTCGTCTTTGCAGGCTCGGACAATCCAAGGGCCTACGGACTTTCCCGCGCTGAAAAAGCGGGCATCCCCACCTTCTGCGTGGACTACCGCCGGATCCTGGAAAGGGGCCGGCACCGGGGGGACCCCCTCCCGCCGCCGCAAGACTTGGACCTGGAAGAGATCTTCAAAAAACAATCCCTGTTCCCGGCACAAACGCCCCGGGAAACGCTGAAGGCCTTTTTCATTCCCCGGGCCGTTGCAGAGGCCGCCCTTTTGGAGTGCATGGCGCCTTATCCCTTCGATCTTCTGGTTTTGGCCGGATTCATGCGGGTTCTGACCCCCTATTTCATCGACCGGGTCAACAGGAATCCGGAGCATCCCCGGATCATGAACATCCACCCCGCCCTCCTGCCGGCCTTCCCGGGAACAGACGGCTACGGAGACACCTTCCGCTACGGGTGCAAGGTGGCCGGATGCACGGTCCATTTCGTGGACTACGGGGAGGATTCCGGGCCCATCATCGCCCAGCGCGCCTTTGCCATTGAAGAGACCGACACCGAAGAGTCGGTGCGTCGAAAGGGCCTTAAAATCGAGTGGGCCCTTTATCCCCGCTGTATCGCCCTTTTCGCCCAAAACCGGCTTCGCGTGGTTCGAAAAAGGTATACCCTGGCCGGCGGGAAAAAAGTGGAAAAGGCGGTGGTGCGCATCCTTGCGTCAAAGGCGGCGGGTCGATTCCCTCAGGGGTCTTGATCTTTTGCCGCGGGCGGATGCGGCGCAATCCAAACAATCCTGCAGGGACCGCACGTGATGGATGCGATGTGGTCCTGACAGAAGAAATGTTCGATCTCCCAGAACGTTTTCCCATAGGCCACCGTGAGGTGCCTTTTCCCGGATACCGCTGCAATGCGGCACCTGGAAAGCCCTGAAAGCCCGTCACCCGTGGCTTTCAACACCGCTTCTTTGGCCGTCCAAAAACGGAAAAAGCGGAGGGTGGGCTCCTCGTGGCTCAAGCGCCATTCCGGATCCCGGATCACCCGTTTTATCAGGGCCTCGGAGGGGGGCCGGAGAAATTCCACATCGATCCCCACCGGCCACGGCGCCACCACGCCGCAAACCCAGCCCGCCTTGTGGGAAAGCGACCAAAACACCCCGTTGACGGGGATCGGTGCGCCCTTTTTGCCTTTCCTTAGGACACCCAAATCAACGCCGCGATGTTGTGCGGAAATGGCCACAGCCTTGCGGGCATGGGCCATGAGGGACCGCCGTCTCTGGCGCCCCCGGAGTCCAAGGGCCTTGCCGGGAACCGGAAGCAGCACCGGATAGAGGGTCTCCTCAGGGATCATCTTTGACCTGCAAGGCTTCCTGGTAAACCGTCCGCCGGGACAGGCGGTATTCGTGGGCCACCCTTTTGGCAACCTCGGAAAGGGATGCGCCTTCCGCTTTGAGGGCTTCTTTGAGCCTGGCGCGCAAGGTCGCCTTGGAAACAGGAGAGGCGTCGGTTTTCCCGGCTACAAGGACCGTACATTCCCCCTTTATCGCCGGACGCTTTTCCAGTTCCTTTCGCACCTGCGAAAGGGCACCCCTCAGGATCTCCTCATGGCGTTTGGTCATCTCCCGACACACTGCGGCGTCCCGGTTGCCCATCACTGCTTCGAGGTCCCGAAGGAGGGCCAGGATCCGGTTCGGAGACTCATAGAAAATCACGGTTTGCCGCAACCGGGACAGGGCCTTCATCCTGTTGAGCCGTTCGCCCCGTTTTTTGGGCAAAAAGCCTGTAAAAACAAAGGCATCCGTGGGGAGTCCGGATACGGAAAGGGCGCATACGGCGGCGCACGGACCGGGAACAGGCACCACCGGCACCCCCGCTTCAAGGGCCGCCCGGATCAGGAAGAACCCGGGATCCGAAACCAGGGGGGTCCCGGCCTTGGACACCAGGACGATCCGGGCCCCGTTTTTCAATTTCTCGACAAGCCCCGGCGTCCGCCGCGCCTCGTTGTGTTCATGATAGGCGATCAACCGGCCCGAAATATGGTGATGTTTCAGGAATCGCCGGGTATGCCGCGTGTCTTCCGCGGCGATCCAGTCGGCCTCCCGAAGGATCCGGAGGGCCCTGAGGGTGATGTCCTCCCGGTTTCCGAGGGGCGTGGCCGCCACGAAAAGCGTTCCGGCGGGCTCCCCGCCCTTGGTGGATTTATGGGTAGGCGAGCTCAAAGGCACTTTTGATCCACTCGATTGTGGGCGGACGGGTCCCCCATATGAGGGTCACCACGTCGAACCGGGCGCCCCTTGCGCTTTGCCGGGTGGCTTTGAGGTAGGCAAGGGCCACCATGGAGATTTTCCTTTGTTTTTGATAGGTCACCGAATACTTGGGATGAAGATAAGCGCTGCTTTTCTTGGATTTGACTTCCACAAAGACAATCGTATCCCCGTCTTTTGCAATGATGTCGATCTCTCCCGCCCGGTTTTTGTAGTTGCACGCCAGGATTTGATATCCCTGTTTCCGGAGAAACCTCACTGCTTCCGCTTCTGCCTTTTTCCCCGTTTCCCGACGCTCGCCGGCCAAGGATCCCCCTGTCCATCCATCCCCGTTTAAAGGAAAAACACGTCAGATCAAGACGCCTCGTTGAACCCGTCCTTTCGACTGAACGTAGCACCGGATGCCTCTTTTGACAAGAAAGTGCAAGAACTGAAAAGGGAAGATACCCACAAAGGCCTGTCCCCCGCCTTGTGTTGCCTTCAACGATGCGTCGGAAGCAAAAGTACCGCCATGGGGCATATCAGGGGGGGCGGCCCCTCCATGCAGGAAGTTTTCAAAAATTGCACGGATCGCGGTAAATGGGTCTTTACACAGGCTGCGGGATGTTTTTCAGATGTTCTTTGACGCCTTTGAAGGTTTTTCGATGGATGGGGGTACAGCCAAAGCGCCGGATCGCTGCTTTGTGCGCCGGGGTGGGGTATCCCTTGTGCCTTGAAAAATGAAACTGCGGGTACCAGAGATCGTATCGTTCCATCAACCGGTCCCGTGTCACCTTGGCGACGATGGAGGCGGCCGCCACGGAAAGGCTCAGGGCATCGCCCTTGGGGATGGGGCGCTGGGGGATCAAGGTCGGGATGCGCTGGTTGCCGTCCACCAAAAGAAAGTCAGGCACAGGCCTGAGATTTCCCACCGCCATGGCCATGGCAAGGCGCGCGGCGTTTAAGATATTGATCCGGTCGATTTCAACGGGATCCACGATGCCGATGCCAATCGACAGGGCCTGGGCGTAAATCCGGTCATACAGGCGCCCACGAAGGCCGGGCGTCAGTTTCTTGGAATCGGCCACCTTCGGCAGGACCGCACCGGGGGGCAGGACCGCGGCGGCGGCCACCACCGGGCCGGCAAGGGGGCCCCGCCCGGCCTCGTCCACACCGGCGATG
>JALVQN010000082.1 GCA_027025555.1 Desulfobacterales bacterium | reverse complement strand
GCCTGCAGACAGGATAATCCCTGTTTCGGTGGACCCGGGAAGGATGCAAGGCATTGGGATGGCGTGCCGATGAACCGGCAAATCCCCATATATGTCCAGGTGGCAGAGACCCTCAAGGGACGGATTCTTCGCAATGAATACCGTTTCGGCGAGTTCATTTCCGCCGCCAAGGACCTCGAAAAGGAGTTCGGAGTCAGCAATATCACCGTTCGGAAAGCCTTCGATCTCCTTGTCCGGGAAGGGTACCTCAAACCCAGACAGGGTGTGGGCACGCAAATCGTGGGACAGCCCGAGGAGCTGGTGGAACTGGAGTTTTCCGGGAGTTTCTGGGAATGGGTGAATTCCGCCGTGACCCGGTATCTCAAGATCCAGGTGGAGGTGGTGGAAATCGACACGGTCCTGCCCCCCAAAAGGGTGGCGGAACTGCTTCGAGTTCCCGATGACGCACTCATCTGGCGCATGAAGCGGATCCGGAAAATCAAAGGGGAACCGGCCTCTTTCGTCATCAATCACGCCCTCTTGTCCCTGATGCAAAACGTCGAGGCCGCCCACTTTCAAGAGCACACTTTTTTACACGTTTTCCAGGAGATATGCGGCGTCGCCCTGTCTCGTGTGGAACAGCGCGTGCGGGCGAGTGTGGCGGACATCGATCTTTCGAGGCAGTTGGGAATCCAGTTCGGAGATCCCGTTTTTTTTGTCGAAAACACCTACTTCAACCACCTGGAAGAACCGGTGGAGGTTTCTTACCTGTATTTTCGAGGCGATCGCTACATCTACAAGGCGGCCCGCCATTTTTAGCAGGAGATGCGTATGGGCATGACGATCAGTGAAAAAATCCTGGCCATTCACGCCGACCGAAGCACGGTGCGACCCGGAGCGCTCCTCGAGGCCAAGCTGGATTTTGTTTTTGCAAACGACATCACGGCGCCTCTGGCCATTGACGTATTCCGCCGCATCGGTGTGGAAAAGGTTTTTGATCGAAACCGGGTGGCGTTGATTCCGGATCACTTCGTTCCCAATAAGGATATTCAGTCGGCGGCCCAGGCCAAGATACTCCGGGAGTTTGCCTTTGAACAGGACCTGCCCCACTACTGGGAGGCGGGCCGCATGGGAATCGAACATGCCCTTCTGCCCGAGGAAGGCCTGGTGTTGCCCGGGGATTTGATCATCGGCGCCGATTCCCATTCCTGCACCTTCGGGGCATTGGGGGCCTTTTCCACAGGGGTGGGTTCCACGGATTTGGGGGCCGCCATGGCCGTGGGACACGCCTGGTTCAAGGTGCCGCCGTCCATAAAATTCAATTACAAGGGGACCCCGGGGCCGTGGATCACCGGAAAGGATCTCATTCTTTTTACCATCGGCAGAATCGGTGTGGACGGCGCGCGCTACAAGGCCATGGAGTTCACCGGGCCGGTCATCGATAGCCTGTCCATGGAAGACCGCTTCACCATGGCCAACATGGCTGTGGAAGCCGGGGCCAAGGCCGGGATCATCGCCCCCGACGCCGTCACGGAGAAGTATATCGAGCATCGGGCCCGGCGGCCGTATCGATTCCATCGGTCCGATCCGGACGCTGCCTATGAAGAGACCTTTGACTGGGACGTCACGGGTATGCCGCCCCAGGTGGCGTGTCCCCACAGCCCGGAAAACGTGAAACCGGTGGAAGCCTTAAAGGATGTGGCCATCGATCAGGTGGTCATCGGATCCTGCACCAAC
>JALVQN010000081.1:14610-15782 GCA_027025555.1 Desulfobacterales bacterium | reverse complement strand
CTCATGGAACTGGGGGCGCGCCTTTGCAAACCGGTTGTCTCGGTTTGCAAAGGCGCGCCCCCAGTTCCATGAGGGCCTGGTTGAAATTTCCCGGCCGGGCCGCATCCAAGAGGGCCTTTGCCCGCTCCTGGAAAAGCGCTTGGGCATTTGCAGCGTTCACCGGCGCCTCCATCATGTACAGGCGGGAAAGGACCCGCTTGACATTGCCGTCCACCACGGCATGGGGCAGACCGAAGGCGATGCTGGCAAGGGCGTCCCGGATGTATGGGCCGATCCCCGGCAGGGCGGAAAGGGCTTTGGGGGAAGACGGAATCCGCCCCCCATGTACTGAAACGATCTCCTTGGCCGCACGGTGGAGATTGCGCGCCCGGGCGTAGTATCCCAACCCTTCCCACACCTTGAGGACGTTTTGCAAGTCGGCTTCGGCCAGGGCCTTGACATCCGGAAAGGCCCGGATGAAGGCGTTGTAGTACGGGATGACCGTGGCGACCTGGGTCTGTTGCAGCATCACCTCCGACACCCAAATCCGATAAGGGTCCCGGGTGTTCCGCCAGGGAAGATCCCGCCGGGAACGCTGGTACCACGCCAGAAGGCGCCTCCGGATCCTTTCGATGGCGCTTTCCTTGATGCCTTTTTGCATGAAAAGGGATTCCTTGAAAGGCCCCTAAAGGGTTTTCAGCAACGGGAGGGCTTTCTTAAACGCCGGCGTTCCCGCCCGGTTCAGCCATTCGTAGACCACCATTTCCGTGGAACTGATGACGGCACCCGCACGCTCCAGACGCCTGAGCCCCACTTCCCAGTCGGACGGCTTGGGCGAGGATACCGCGTCAGCCACCACATGGAGCCCATACCCGAGGGACAGGGCCTGTAGGCCGGTGTGCAAGATACATACATGGGTATGGATCCCACACAGGATGAGGGTGTTTTTCCCCGTCCGGCGAACGGCCTCTTGAATCGGTGCATTGTCAAAACAGCCGAACTCCACCTTGTCGTATACCTTGGCACCGGGAACCCTTTCCACGAGTTCCGGCAGCGTCTTGCCCAGACGCCGGGCGTTTTGTTCCGAAAACAGGACGGGGATGCCGAGCAGCCGGGCCATGTCCAGGAGCGCGGGGACATTTTTTTTGAGGGTCCCGGCGTGGGCACACGGATCCAGAAGGGATTTCTGGATA
>JALVQN010000081.1:0-14600 GCA_027025555.1 Desulfobacterales bacterium | reverse complement strand
AAGAAACATGTTCCCGGTCAAGAAAAAAGACCAGCGGCTAAGAGGGCGATCCGCCCATTCTACCCATATTGAACGCATACTGGAATACGAGGTACATCAAGTAAATGCCGACGAGCCATCCCCCCTGCCACCTACGGAACCCGCCGTCTTTGTTCATCCATATAAAAGCCCTGAAGGAATAAAGGATCACCAGCATGGCGGGAAAATGAAATGCGAAAAAGTTATCCGGAATCGCCAGGGGCCGGGCAACGGCGGCGGCGCCGATGACAAAAAGAGAGTTGAGCACATCCGCTCCCACCACGTTTCCCACCATGATCTCGGGATGCCCTTTCCGCACGGAGGCAATGGCGGTCATGAGTTCCGGCAGGGATGTTCCGAAGGCCACCATGGTGGCGGCGATGACATCGTCCGGGACCCCCACCCGGAAGGCGATTTGGGCGGCGGCAAGGACCAGGACCCGCGCCCCGGCGGCCACCAGGAGAAGGCCGCCGATGATCATGAACCAGCACCGCCCCAGGCCCATCAAAGGCGCATCCTCCTCGGTTTCCCTCCCGAAGGCCGTCGGTCCCCCGGAACGCGCCCACCGGTACGTCATATACAGGTATCCGGCAAGGAGGATGAGAAACAGGCCGCCCACCCCCCGGTGCAAAACCGGATTCCCCTCAGCCGTTGCCAGGGCGACCAGAGAAACCCCCACAAGGAGGGTGGCGGCGCCCACCTGCACCCATCCGGTGCGATTCAGGATGAACCGGTTTCCGGGAACCCGGAACAGGAGGCAGGTGAGACCGAAAATCAAGCCCGTGTCCGCGATGATCGAACCCACACCGTTTCCCAGGGCCAGCCCCGGGTTCCCCATCCAGGCGGCCATCACCGACACCACCGCTTCGGGGGTCGTGGTCCCCAAGGAAATGATGGTGGCCCCGATGACGATTCTGGGCAAGCCTGTCCGCCGGGCCAACTGGACCACGCCGTGGATCATCCAGTCGGCGGCTTTGAACAACACCAAAAGGCATACGCCAATGAGGACCAGGAGCCCGGCGGTGGGAAGGCTTTGGATGAGATCCTGCAGCCGTGCCCCGTCGCCGATCCATGGAAGCACGTCACCCCTCATGGGCGTCCCTTACACGTTGCGCGCCCCCCGAAGGCCCATGGACGGGACGGCTCTGGATTCCGGCATGCGGGTAAAAAAAGCATTTCCCTTGCATCGGTGATGGGGTCCATCTGCACCGCCAATGAAAAAAGAGCGACCCGGTCGAAACGCCCCCTACGGGGGATCGTCCTTGAAAAGGGCTTCAGCAACCGTGGCGGACCGGGCAGCTCGGGAATAGGGTAAAGCGCAGCCAGGGGACGGTTGAAACGGCCTGGACGCCTAAAACCGATTCATATGGACAAAGGCATCTTTTTCCCGGCGTTTGGGGGCCTCGGTTTTCTTTGCCGGGTATCCCATGGGAATATACGCCACCAATTCGTAGCCTTCCGGCACGCCCAGGACCGCCTTTCCCTGATCGTGGTCGAAAAGGCCCACGATCACGGTTCCCAACCCCAGGCTGTGGGCTGCAAGGCAGAGGGTCTGGGCCGCAATGCCGAGATCAAACATGAACCAGTCCCCGAACTTGGTGGTGGCCCGCTCCTTGTAATATCCCGAAGCCTTCAGTTTGCCGCAAAGCGCCAGGACCACAGGGGCCTTGACCATGGCGCTTCTGGCCGGATTCCCCTTTTCCGGAAGCGTGGCCTGGAGGCCTTCTTTGACGGCGGGCTCTTTCACCACCACCACTTCCCAGCACTGGGTATTGGCCCAGGACGGCGCCCACCGGACGGATTCCAATACCTGCTCCAGAATCTCCTCCGGAATGTCGCGGTCCTCATATTTTCGAACGCTTCTCCGTCCCTTGACGATTTCCATGAAATCCGACATGGCGCCTCCTCTTTTCGTCCCATTCATTTTCATGCCTTTGAGGGATCTTTCTTTTCACAGATACAATGATGTTCGCCGCAGTGGGTGCAGCTGTAAACAGTCACGCTTTCTTCCGGTTTTTCCTTTTTCAAAAACGCCGTCCACAGCAACACCATGGCCACTGCAACCCCTAAAAGTGCCAGTAAATAGACGCCCATCACCGCCTCGCTATTGCTTTAAGATCTCGAAAAGGGCCGACTCCATATCCGGATAGGCAAACTGAAACCCCGAGGCCGAAAGCTTGGCCGGGACGCATCGTTGGCTTGAAAGGAGCGCCGACCCCATTTCTCCCATGGCCATCCGGATAGCCGATTCAGGGACACGCACCCGGGCGGGCCGGCCCAGGATCCGCCCGATGCCTTGGGCCATGCGCCTGTTTGTCACCGGATTTTCAGAGCAAAAGTTGACGGGACCCTTCAGTTCCGGATGCGTCATGATCCACTGCACCCCCGCCCACAGGTCCCGGATATGGATCCAGGAAACCCATTGTTTCCCGCTTCCCAAAGGGCCGCCCACAAAATATCTGAAAGGAAAAACCAGCTTCTCCACGGCACCGCCCCCTTTTCCCAGGACGATGCCGAATCGGGCGCAGACAACGCGTATTCCCCTTTCCTCCCCTTCCAATGCCGCCGCCTCCCAAGCCCGGCACACATGGGCCAAAAAACCGGTCCCCGGAGGCGCCTTTTCATCCAGGAGGTCATCCCCTCGACTCCCATAAAAGCCCACCGCTGACGCATTGATCAACAGGGTTTCGGGGGAAGGTCTCAGGCCCTCGACGATATTTTTCGTGGAAAGGACCCGGGACTCGAGGATCAAGGATTTATAGGCTGTTGTCCACCGATGAAAAAGCGTCCTTCCCGTCAGATTGACCACCACATGGGCATGGGCCAGGGTTTGCTGCCACGGCCCTTTTTCCGTCAAATCCGCCGGAACATACCGCAGCGCATCCGCACGTTCCACCGGACAATGGGCGCGGGTGCCGCTTGCCGTGACGCGATACCCCGCATCCAGGAACCTTTGTGTCAGGTATCTTCCGATAAATCCGGTTGCACCGGCAACGAAAATGTGCACGGGTCCCCCTAACGGTCGGTCCCCTTCCGTTCGCAGCCTCGGACCGTTTGTGTTATAAACCGAATCAGGGGGGCGGGTCAACGCTTGGTTGATGCGGGGGGATGTAAGGAAAAGGGGCGGCCCGGGTCCATGCCGCCCCTTGGAAAGGAATCGCTTTGCGCCTTAGTGCCCGCAGGAATCCGACGCGCAACTGCCGCCGCAACCGGCGTTCAAGTGGAGATTGGAGGTCAATTTAAATCCCACCTCCTGAAAGTCCACCTTAATCGGCTTGGCTTTTTCCATAAAGTCTTTGTTGACCAGGTACTTGAAGCCATCGATTTCGTAAACATCATCCGCTTCTTTGGGCTCGTCCAGAGCCATTGCAAGGGACGGACCCCCTCATCCCCCCTCATACAGAAAGATCCGGATGGGGGAGATTTCTTTTCCTTTGAAATACTCGGCAATCTGTTTGGATGCCGCTTCCGTGACCTCTAACATACGTTCCTCCTTTTTATCTCCTGCCGCTTTTCTCCTTTATTCAGACCCCGTTCGGCCCTTTGTCCGGCAAGTGAAACTACACTAGGCACAAAAATCGCTTTTGTCAACGAAATAGTCCCCGCAAAGGGCTTGAAAACGGGCAAAATTTATTTTCCCAGCAAACGAAGATAATCCCGGTACTGCCGGGCATCGGGTTCGGAAAACAACATGAAAACAACCTGTTGGATGCCTGCATATTTTTTTAGGCACTCACAGGTGGTATCGACTGCGATTTTACAGGCCTTGTGGATGGGGTATCCGTATGCCCCGCAGCTGATGGCGGGAAAGGCAATGGAGGCCAGCCCCTTTTCATGGGCCAACTTCAGGCTGTTGGCGTAACATCGGGACAAAAGGGCGGCATCCCGGGGGCTTCCCCGGTAGACGGGCCCCACCGTGTGGATCACGTACCGGGCGGGCAACCGGTATCCGCGGGTCATGCGGGCTTCTCCGGTGGGACAACCGCCCAGGCTCTTGCATTCGGCCAACAGTTCAGGACCGGCCGCCCGGTGGATGGCGCCGTCCACGCCGCCCCCGCCCAAGAGGCGGGTATTGGCTGCATTGACAATGGCATCCACTTCCAATTTTGTGATATCGCCCTGACGCACGTCGATGCGATCCAATATCGCTTTATCGAATCCCGGATTTTCCACGCGCCGCCACCTCCCTTGCTTGGAGCTTACAAATCGTAGAGCGTTTCATCCCGGGCCGGGGCCGCCCGTTTCACCGCTGACCCGCCTCTTCCCCTTTTCTCGGGCAGGATGAAGGGCTCCTCTTCCTCCAAAAGGTCCCCCATCTCGGCCTCCACCTGATCAGGGTCCTCCCCGTGTTCCATGCGGGTCAACGCTTCCTGCATCTTGGGGCCCAGCTCCATGCCGGTCATCTCCGTCAGTTTGCGCATGAGATCGGCCGCCTGCCTGGGATCATTTTCATCGATCTTGTCCACCTGTCCGGCCAGCATGTTCATGGCCTGCTCCATCTTGGATTCGTCAATGGGCAGGTCGTCGGTGTCTCCGGGTTCCCTGGCCTTCCCGGTGAACGCAAAAGGCGACATCTGGCGGGTCAGTTTCTCCTTTTTGCATTTGGGGCAACGGGGTCTTTTGGAAGTGTTGACGGTCTTGGAATAGAAATTGAAAACAGTGTTGCATCGCTTGCAGAAAAATTCATATATCGGCATTTCCAAATCCTCCCTTCCAATCACGTGCTCCCTGATTAACACCTGTTGTCCCCGCCGGGTCTCCGGGGCCTCCTTTTCCCGGCGGGTGGAGCCCGGTCCCTGCGCCTTGCCCGTCTTTGATCCTGTTTGAAAGCCCTTTTTCAGGCCCCCGTTGCGGACTGTGACAGAGGAAGATTTGAAGGTAAAATTAACGCTAAACCCCTGAGGTGTCAACCGTGTCGGATCCCGGGGAAGCTTTCAGGCGGCCCTGTGCGGACATCCGGGGACGGCTTGACTTGGACTGTTGCCTCTGTTATCTCAGCCGAAAATCTCCATCCACCAAGAAAGGAAAACCGCTCCATGGAAAGGACGCTTTCAATCATCAAACCCGACGGGGTGGCCCGGGGACTCATCGGCGAGGTCATCAGGCGATTCGAATCCAACGGCATCCGCATCGCGGCCATGAAAATGCTTCAGATGACAAAGGCCCAGGCCGAGGGATTTTATGCCGTGCACCGGGAACGGCCCTTCTTCGACAGCCTCACCCGGTTCATGTCTTCCGGCCCTGTGGTGGTCATGGTTTTGGAAGGCGAAAACGTCATCGAAAAAAACCGGACCCTCATGGGCGCCACCGATCCCCGGCAGGCCGCCGAGGGCACCATTCGCCGGGACTTCGGCACGGAGATCGAAAAAAACGTGGTTCACGGCTCGGACGCCCCTGAGACCGCGGCTTTTGAGATCGGATACTTTTTCAATCGATTCGAGATGATGGCTTGATGCCGAAAAAGGTTCACCTGGAGCATGTGACCGTTGTCCTGCACCAGCCCCGGATCCCGGAAAATATCGGCGCCGCTGCCCGGGCCATGAAGAACATGGGGATCCGTCACCTGACGGTGGTGGATCCCCGGGACTGTGATCCGGCCCGCATCTTGAAGACGGCCACCCATTCCGCCGCGGACGTGGTCAAAAACATGGAAGTCGCCCACAACCTCAAAGGCGCCCTTGGACCTTTCGGGTATGTGGTGGGCACCACGGCACGCACCGGCGGCACCCGGCAGAACATCCATTCGCCACGGAAAATGGCCCAGCGGATACGCCCCATTTCCAGAGAAAATAAGGTCGCCCTCCTTTTCGGGCCGGAAGACAGAGGGCTCACCAACGCCGATCTCAGGCTCTGCCACATGCTGGTCACCATCCCCACGGCGGACTTTGCCTCCCTCAACCTGGCCCAGGCCGTGATGATCACCTGCTACGAGCTTTTTGTCGCCGGGGCCCCGGATCCGGCCGAATCCACGGGGCGCCTGGCCACACGGTATGAACTGGACGGCATGTACGAACAGGTAAAGGAGATCCTTGTCCGGATCAATTACATCAACCCGGAGAACCCGGACTACTGGATGGCCAAAATCCGCCGCTTTTTCACCCGCCTGCAACTCCGGGCCGGCGAAGTCTCCATTATCCGGGGCATCTGCAGGCAAGTGGACTGGTACAGCAGAAAATGTTATTTGGACGGTAAAAAAGAAAAGGGGACGCTTCAGTGAAACTGATCCGATACGGGCCGAACGGCCGGGAACGGCCGGGACTCCTCAAGAAAAAAGGCATCGTGGATCTGTGGAGCCATTTTCCCGATATGCCGGATGTGGGAGAAGAATTCTTCCAAAACGGTTGGCTGGAAAAGGTGCGCAAGCTCACCGCCAAGGGTCAACCGCTCAAGGCGCGTCTGGGATGTCCGGTGGTGCGGCCCTCAAAGATCATCTGCCTGGGGAAAAACTACCCGGAACACACCCGGGAAGGCGGTTTTACACCCCCTTCCGCTCCGCTGCTCTTTGCCAAGGCACCCAGTGCCCTCACGGGACCCACGGACCCCATCCGCCTCCCCGTGAGCAGCAATCAAGTGGACTGGGAAGTGGAACTGGCCGTGATCCTGGGCAAAAAGGGCAAACGCATCCCGAAAGAGGCGGCTTTTGATTTCATAGCCGGGGTTTCGGTGATGAACGACGTCTCTGCAAGGCAGGCCCAATTCGGGGACACCCAGTGGTTCAGGGGAAAATCCTTCGACACCTTTGCGCCCCTGGGCCCGTGTCTCGTCACCCTGGATGAAATCGGCCCCCTGGACAACCTGAAACTGACCACCCGGGTGGACGGGGTCCTCATGCAGGAGGGCAACACCGGCGAGATGCTCTTCGACGTCCCCGAACTCATTTCCTATATCAGCCAGGACATCACCCTCTTTCCCGGAGACATCCTTTCCACCGGCACACCGAGCGGAGTCGGTATTTTCAGGGACCCCCCCGTCACGCTCAAGCCCCAAAACGTGGTCAAGTGCCGCATTGAAGGAATCGGCGCCCTGATCAACCCGGTGGTGGGGCCCTAGGCGCTGGAACCTGGCATCCCTTCCTGATGCGGTTTTGAACCCTCTTCAGAGCCTGTTTCCGGCCTTTTATCGAAAAGCGCGATGCAGCGAAAAAGGGGCTCCGGAACAGCTCCTAGTCTTTCCCGGTCTTCAAGACCGACAAAAAGGCGGACTGGGGAATCATGACTTGACCCACCATCTTCATCCGCTTTTTCCCTTTTTTCTGTTTTTCCAAAAGTTTTCTTTTCCGCGTGATGTCGCCTCCGTAACATTTGGCCGTGACGTCTTTGCGGAAGGGGGAAAGGGTGGTCCGGGCAATGATCTTGCCGCCGACGGCCCCCTGGATGGCCACCTTGAACATCTGACGGGGGATCTCCTCTTTGAGCCGCTCGCATGCGAACCGGGCCCTTTCCACGGCCCGATCCCGGTGCACCAGCTGGGAAAGGGCGTCCACCCGCTCGCCGTTGATGAGAATGTCCACTTTCACCAGGTCCGTCTCGCGCCAGTCAAGGAGGTCATAATCGAAAGACCCGTATCCCTGGGTGACGGACTTGAGCTTGTCGTAGAAGTCATGGATGACCTCAGCCAGGGGGAGCTCGAAGAGCATCTCCAGGCGGTTGTTGGTGAGATACTGGTAGTTGACGCTGATTCCCCGGCGGTTGAGACACAATTTCATGACCGCCCCCATGTACCGGTCCGGGGTGATGATGGTGGCCCGGATAAAGGGTTCCAGGGCCTTTTGGATCCGGGCCGGGTCGGGATACAGGGCGGGGTTGTCGATCATGAGCTTCTCCCCGTCTTGCAACACAACCTCATAGCGGACCGTGGGGGCGGTGAGGATGAGGGAGAGTCCGTACTCCCGCTCCAGGCGCTCCTGGACCACCTCCAGGTGAAGCAGGCCGAGAAACCCGCACCGGAATCCGAAACCCAGTGCTGTGGAGGTATCCTTCTCATAGATCAGGGCGGCATCGTTGAGTTTCAGTTTTTCAAGGGCTGCGGTCAGTTCTTCATAATCGTCGGACCGGATGGGATAGATGGAGGAAAAGACCACCGGCTTGGCCGCCTTGAACCCGGGCATGGCCTTTTTGCACGGCCGCTGAAGGTGGGTGACGGTGTCCCCGCACCGGGTGTCGCCCACGGTCTTGATCCCCGCGATGAAATACCCCACCTCACCGGCCTTCAGGGACGAAACCGGTGTCCGGACAATCTGGAAAATCCCCGTCTCTTCCACGCGGTAAGCCGCCCCGTTCGACATGAAACAGACGGTATCTCCCGGGGAGAGGGTCCCGTCAAAGACACGGACATGGACAATGGTCCCCCGGTACGGGTCATAGTGGGAGTCAAAAATCAAGGCCTTCAAGGGCCCTTCAGGGTCTCCGGACGGCGGCGGGAGCGTCTCCACGATCCGCTCCAGGACCGCCTCGATACCGGTCCCTTCCTTGGCCGAAATGAGCAGGGCGCGTTCCGGGTCCAGGCCGAGATCTTCTTGTATCTGGCGCCGGGTCCGTTCGATGTCCGCAGAGGGAAGATCGATCTTGTTGATGACCGGAATCACTTCAAGATCGTGTTCCATGGCCAGATACATATTGGCCAGCGTCTGGGCCTCCACCCCCTGGCTGGCGTCGATCAACAGGAGCGCCCCTTCACAGGAGGCCAGGGCACGGGAGACCTCATAGGTAAAATCCACGTGGCCCGGCGTGTCGATGAGATTGAGCCTGTATGCCTTTTTGTCTTTTGCCGTGTAGGGCAAGCAGACCGTTTGGCTCTTGATGGTGATCCCCCGTTCCCTCTCGATCTCCATGGTATCCAGGATCTGGTCATAGAAATCCCGGTCCGAGACAAGGCGGGCCTTCTGGATCAGCCGGTCAGAAAGGGTGGACTTGCCGTGATCGATATGGGCGATGATGCTGAAGTTGCGGATGTATTCCATTGCGTGTCAGCCCGGCCCAAAAGCCGATTGACACGGGGCCGGCTCTGGGCTATGAAACGGGGATGCATTCTCTATCAGAGGATGTGAGACTCTGTCAACTCAAACCCCAAAATCCGGCGGGCCGTCAAGATGCAAATTCTCATTGTCGATGATGACACCCATCTCCTTGATCCCCTGAGCAACTATCTGGAACGCGCCGGATACAAGACCGCCGCCGTCACCAGTGCAGAGGCGGCTCTGGAATGTTTGGAGGAAAACGGATACGAAATCGTGATCATCGATATCGTCCTTCCCGGGATGAGCGGCCTGGAGATGACCGAACGGGTGAAAAAGACCCATGACGTGGATGTGGTCCTCATGACCGGACACCACACGGAACACTCCTACGAGAAAGCCATCGACAGCGGCGCCAGCGACTTCGTGATCAAGCCCTTTCGGTACAGTGAGCTGTTGCTGCGCATCAAGCGCGTGGAGAAGGAACGGGAGCTTAACCGGAATCATAAGCGGATGGTGGAAAAACTGAAAAAGCAGGCGGTCACCGACGCCCTGACCAATCTTTACAATTCACGCCATTTCTACAAACAGCTTCAGATTGAGGTGGACCGGACCTGCCGGTACGGCCCGTCCCTTTCTCTCCTTTTCATCGATATCGACCACTTCAAGCTTTACAACGACCGGTACGGCCACTTGGAGGGCGACAATGTGCTGGCCAGACTCGGGGAGATCATCAAATCCTGCCTTCGGAAAATGGATTCCGCGTATCGATACGGGGGCGAGGAGTTCACGGTGATCCTTCCCGAAACCGGCGCCGCGGATGCACAGGTGGTGGCCGAACGTCTCCGCATGGCGGTGGAAAGAGAACCCCTGTATAAAGCGGAAAAGATCACGGTGAGCATCGGGGTGACCGAATATCTCGGCAAAGAACCCATCAACGATTTCATCAAACGCTGCGATCAGGCCATGTACATGGCCAAGGAGCTGGGTCGAAACCGCGTCTTCCTCCTTACCCAAGGCGTTCCCCACCTCCATCCTTCCCCGAACCGTGCCGGGCAGCCTTTTAAGACGTAACCTCCACCTTCAAGATAAGATCGCCGCGGGTGCCGTCAGGCAGCTCTTTTCCCATGCCCTTGAGCCTCAAACGGCTCCCCGGGCGGGTGTCGGCCGGGACCGAAACCCGGAACATGCGCTTTTCAAATCCCCGGGGCACGGTCACCAGCTTCCGAGTCCCCACCAGCGCTTCGAAGGGTGTGATCCGGATCGTGCCGTAAAGGTTGGGATCTTCCCTGATCGCATCGGGGCGGACCATCTGGAGGCGGTGACTGGTCTTCTTTTCCGTGAGGCGGTTGAGGGGCCTGCTGATCCCCGTGGAAGGAATCCTGTCGAAGAATTTCAAAAAGACCATTCCAAAAAGAAACCCGCCGATATGCGCCCACCAGGCGATGCCGCCGCCGGCCCCGGAACTCCCGGCCGCGCTTAAAAATTGGAAAAGAAACCATATGCCCAGAAAAAGGAACGCCGGGACTTCGATGAAATAGGGAATAAAGAAGAGGGGGATCAACGTCAGGATCTTGGCGTGCGGATAGGTCAGAAAGTAGGCCCCCATGACCCCGGCGATGGCCCCGCTGGCGCCGATGGTGGGAACGTTCGAATAATAGTTGATCACCAGATGGGAAATGCCCGAGGCCAGTCCGCAAAGAAAATAAAAAAGTAAAAAGCGCACGTGTCCGAGTCGGTCTTCCACGTTGTCGCCGAAAATATACAAAGACCACATATTCCCCAAGAGATGGAAGAATCCCCCGTGGAGGAACATGAACGATACCAGGGAAAAAAGCTGCTGTGCGGTGGAAAAATAGGCGGCGATCTGATCCACGGAGTACCGGGCGGGCACCAGCCCGTAGTAGTAGACGAAGCGGTCCAACCCCTGGCCCTGGCCCATCTGGATCAGGAAGACCAGGCCGTTGAGGGCGATAATCCCGTGGGTCACCACGGGGTATCTCCTGGAGGGAACGGTGTCTCGAATCGGAATCATGGATGAGGCGCCTGCTTTTTTTCAGACAAACGGGACGATCTCCATGCTCAGGTCCACAGCGCGCGCCGAGTGGGTCAAGGCTCCGATGGAAACGAAATCCACCCCGCACCGGGCAACCTGAACGAGGGTCTCTTTCCCCACCCGCCCCGAGACCTCCACCAGGGCCCGTCCTTGGATTTGTGCCGCGGCTTTCCGGATCCGGGCAATATCCATGTTATCGAGAAGGATTACATCCGCTCCGGCATCCAGGGCCTCCTGGACCTGGTTCAGATCGGTCACTTCCACCTCGATTTTATGCAGGTGGGAAACGCATTTTTGAATTTGGGCCACGGCCTTGCCGACCCCGCCGCATGCCCGGATATGGTTGTCCTTGATCAGGACGCCGTCATAAAGGCCCATGCGGTGGTTCCGCGCCCCCCCCATCCGGACCGCGTATTTTTCGAGGATCCGCCACCCCGGGGTGGTTTTCCGGGTATCCACGATCTTGGTCTTCTTTCCTTTCAAAATACGCACATAATCGGACACATGGGTGGCGATGCCGCAAAGACGCTGGAGGAAATTAAGCGCCGTGCGCTCCCCCGTGAGCAGGGCGCGCAGTCTCCCCTCCACCTCGAAGACCTCTGTGCCGGCCTTTACAGATTCCCCCTCCCTCCGCATGGATCGGACCTTGGCTTCGGCATCGAGCATGGAAAAGACCCGGGTCGCCACGAAAAGCCCGGCCAGGATCATGGGCTCTTTGGCGATGATCTTTCCCACGCCCTTTGCGTCCGGGGCCACCAAAGGGGCTGTGGTGATATCCCCGGAACCGATGTCTTCTTCCAGGGCCAGTTCAATGAGGCGCCGGAGGACCGGGCTTTCCATATTATTGAACAATCTTTCGGATGCGGCTGAGGTTCACTTTGAGTCTTTCTTGGCGTTCCAGGAGAAGCGCGTGTTTCTCTTGGACTTTCTTGACGATCTCAGGCGGCGCTTTTTTCAAAAATTGCGCATTATTAAGCTTTGCAGCAACGCCTTTCAAGTCTTCGGTAAGCTTGTCCATCTCCTTTTCCAGGCGCCGGGCTTCTTTGGCAAAGTCGACCACCCCGTCGAGCAGCGTAAAGACCGTGGCACCCTCCACCACCGTGGTGGACGCCGCCTTGGGCTTCGGGCCGTCCGTGGACAGGGAAAGCCCCTTCAGCTTGGCCAGATGAACGAGCATCTCCTCATGACTTTTGAGGGATTCGAGAAGCCCGGCATCTTCCACGTGGATCACCACTTCCAGGGGCACGGACGGGGACAGGCCCATCTCTCCCCTCACGTTGCGCACGCCTGAAATGATATCCATGATCCGGGCCATCCGGCTTTCCGATGCCGGATCGGAAAAGGTCTCGGCCGGCGTCTTTGCATCCCCCGGAAAGGCTGCCCTCATGATGGAATCCGTGACACCGGGCAGCTTCTGCCAGATCTCTTCCGAAATAAACGGGGCAAAAGGATGCAAGAGGATGAGCACCGCCTTCAGCACATGGCCCAAAACGGCCCGGGTCTTGACCCTTTGGGCTTCACTGTCTTTTCCATACAAGACGGGCTTGATGATTTCGATGTACCAGTCGCAGAATTCGTGCCAGATAAACTGGTAAAGGATTCCCGCCGCATCGTTGAAACGGTATGTGTCCAGGGCTTTGGCGATTTCTCCGGCAACATGGTTTTTCCGGGAAAGGATCCATCGGTCGGCGAGTCCCAGTGTTTCCGGGTCCGGCAACGGCGGCGCCTTTTCAATGTGCATCAGGGAAAACCGGGCCGCATTCCAGAGTTTGTTCATGAAGTGCCGGTAACCCTCCACCCGCTTTTCAGACATCTTGATGTCCCTGCCCTGGGCGGCAAAGGCGGCCAGAGTGAAGCGGAAGGCATCGGTGCCGTACTTGTCGATGATGTCGATGGGATCGATGACATTGCCGGAAGATTTACTCATCTTCTTCCCCATTTCATCCCGCACCAGGGCGTGGACATACACGTCCCGGAAAGGGACATCCTTCATGAAATGGAGGCCCATCATCATCATCCGCGCCACCCAGAAAAAGAGGATATCGAACCCGGTGACCAACACCGAGGTGGGATAAAAGGTCTTGAGCAAAGGGGTGTCTTCAGGCCACCCCATGGTGGAAAAGGGCCACAGGGCGGAAGAAAACCAGGTGTCCAGCACGTCGGTCTCCTGGATCAGGCCGGACCCGCCGCAGGAAGGACACTTTTCAGGAGTTTCGGTGGCCACCGTGACCTCCCGGCAAAATTCACAGGTCCAGGCCGGTATCTGATGCCCCCACCAGATCTGGCGTGAGATGCACCAGTCTTTGATGTTGTGCATCCAATCGAAATAGGTCTTGGTCCAGGTCCCGGGGATGATGCGGGTCTTTCCGGATTCCACCGCGGCAACGGCCTTTTCAGCCAACGGTCGGGTCCGAACGAACCACTGCCTGGAGAGATTCGGTTCGATGAGGGTGCGGCAGCGATAGCAATGCCCGATGCCGTGCTGGTGGGGCTCCACCTTTACCAGGAATCCCTCCTCTTCGAGGGCCGCCACCACGGCCTTCCTGCAGGCAAACCGGTCCATGCCGGCGAAACGCCCCGCTTCTTTTGTCATGGTGCCGTCATCGCCGATGACCTTGACGGCGGGAAGGGCGTGTCGCGTACCGATCTCAAAGTCGTTGGGATCGTGGGCCGGGGTGATCTTGAGGGCGCCGGTGCCGAAATCGAGGTCCACGTAGTCGTCCTTGATGACGGGCAGCACCCTTCCCACCAAAGGAAGCCGAACAGCGGTGTAGGGCAAATCCGCATACCGGGGATCCTTTGGGTTGACGGCCACGGCCGTGTCCCCCAGCATGGTCTCCGGACGGGTGGTGGCCACCACGAGCCCGCCGTCGCCGGTTTCAGCGGGATAGCGCACATAATAGAGATGCCCTTCATGGACTTCGTGTTCCACTTCCAGGTCCGCCAGGGCCGTATGACACCTCGGGCACCAGTTGATGATGTAATCGCCCCGGTAGATCAGTCCCTGGTGATAAAGATCCACGAAGACCTTGCGCACCGCACGGGAGAGCCCTTCGTCCATGGTGAAGCGTTCCCGCTTCCAGTCGCAGGAAGCCCCCAGCCGTTTGAGCTGGTTGATGATGGCGCTTCCGTACTTCTCCTTCCATTTCCAGACCGCCTCGATGAACTTCTCCCTGCCCAGGCGATGCCGGTCCAAATTCTCCTGGGCGAGCTTTTTTTCCACCACGTTTTGGGTGGCAATCCCCGCATGATCGGTGCCGGGCATCCAGAGGACGTTGTCGCCCCGCAAGCGCCGGTAGCGGCACAGGATGTCCTGGAGCGTGTTGTTGAGGGCATGCCCCATGTGGAGCACCCCCGTGACATTGGGCGGCGGAATGACGATGGAATAAGGCGGCGCCTCGGAATCTTCCTTGGCTTCGAAGAGCCCCTCGGCTTCCCAATACGCATACCAGCGTTTTTCCACGGCGTGCGGTTCGTAACTTTTCTCAAGCGTGCGGTCCTTCATTATATTCCACCTTCGTCCTTTTTTCTCCGGATTCCATGGGAGGATTTCATGGCCTAACCGCTTCCGGG
>JALVQN010000080.1 GCA_027025555.1 Desulfobacterales bacterium | reverse complement strand
ATATCCCGCAATCCGAGGATGGCGCGTGTTTCCGGCCGGCAGCGCCGCAGCCACTGCAGGGTGGGCAGGACTTCTTTTTTCAATCCGAGCGGCTCCTTGTCCACAATGAAAAGGTTGGGCTGGAAGGTTTTGGCCGTGGCGGTAATGATGTTCTTGCGAATATCCAGGGCATGGCGGGCATTGATCTTGATCGACAGCGGCAGGTATTCATCATTGGTCTTTTTGATCATGCCCGGAATGCGCACGAAATCAATTTGCTCGGGGAAGGCAAACCGGCCGGCAATGGGCGAGCCGGTCAGAATCAGGATGTTGATGCGCGGGCCCAGCAGGTGGGAGGCGATGGCCATGGTGCGGCGGATGTGGCCGAGACCATAGGTGTCATGGGAATACATCAATATGTTATAGGTTGAGTTGCGGGCCATCGGCCTTATCCGGTCTAAATAAGAAATATAGGCATGGGAGAAATTGGATTTTTTACGACTTCATCATTATTGGAAAACTGCGTTTTTGTCAACAATCCCGGCGCGCAGGTGCCCCGGTTCTTTTCTTTGGCCTCCGGTTTTGCTATAAATGGATCATCATTGCAGGTGAAAGCGAGGTAACCCATGGCCCGTTGCGACGTACATCCCGGCCACCGCTTCAAGCACTGGCAGGTCTGGCCGGGCTCTTTTGACAATCCACCAGTGGACGGTGTCTTTCGCATGCCGGAAAACCCGGGGTTAAAGATCACCCCGGCCACCCGGATCGCGTCCATCGGCTCCTGTTTTGCCAGAGAAATCAAGCGCCGCTTGATTCAGAGGAACTACACCTATATCGCCGAGGAAACCCATCACCCGGCTGCCGTGCATGCCAGTGCGGCCTGGGAAAGAGTGTATAGTACACATTGTATGCGCCAGATTTTTGAATACACTTTTGAAACCTGGAAGCCGGATCTGCGCTGGTGGCAGTCGCCGGCCTCCGGGAAAATCCAGGATCCGTACCGCCGCACGATCCTCTATGACAGCCTCCAGGAGGCCGAGGCGGATTTCAGCCGCCACCGGGGCTGTTCCAGGCGTGCCCTGCAACAGGCCGAGGTTCTGATCGTGACCCTCGGGTTGACTGAAATCTGGCAGGACCAGGTGGACGGGTCAGTCATTTGTCTGCCCGCCGGACCATATGTCCGGGAGGGAGGGGACATGAGCCGTTACCGGTTTCGTGTCAGCCGGTATGCCGAAAACCTTGAAAACATGGAACGAATCCATGCGATCATGGCCCGCCATAATCCCGAATGCCGCCTGCTGGTCACGGTCTCACCGGTTCACCTGTGGGCGACCTTTCGCTCCGATATGGATGTCATCAGTGCCAGCTGCAACTCGAAGTCCACCCTGCGGGCCGTGGCCGACGAGTTTTGCGAACGGCACGATAACGCATTTTATTTCCCGGCCTATGAAATGGCCACCATTTACCAGCCCCTGGCGGGGACTACCTATTTTTGCGAGGGACGCGAAAATTTTCATATCAACAAGCCGACGGTGAAATTTATCATGCAGCATTTTTTTGAATACTATTCATGACAAAACCGCAAAAGGGACTTTCTGCGACGATATCAATGGCAATGAATTTTCAAAAAGATCAATTTTTCGCGCCGCAAGCCGTTTCAGGAGCTGTGGCGGGTTTGCGCTAAATCCCAAGAACTCGGGCTTGCGCCCTCAAACAGCTTGGGATTTTAACGCGCAACCC
>JALVQN010000079.1 GCA_027025555.1 Desulfobacterales bacterium | reverse complement strand
GACAGGAGTATTGAATGAGCAGGGTCCGTATTTATGAGTTGGCCAAAGAGGCGGGACTGAAAAGCAAGGAGCTGGCTGATAAGCTTATAGCCTTGGGATATCCGATCAAAGGGCATAGTTCAACGGTGGATGAAGATATGGCCGCCGAAATTCGCCGCAAGGTTTTCGGACATGGGGCGGTTGAAGTTACCGATGAGCATATCCAGATGAAGAAACGGCCGACCAAGGTACGCAGGCGGACAAAAACAGTTGTTCGCCGCCGTTCCAAGGCCCAGAAAGAAAAGGCCGCCAGAAAAGAAGAGACCAGTCGGGCCGTGGAAACAGCCCCGGCCGAGCCGGTGGCGGAATCTTCCGAACCGGTGGCCGGGAGTGTTGCTCCGCAGGCCGGGGAGATTGGGGAAGAAAAAGCGGTCGCCGCCGGGGAAGAATCCCGGCCGGTCCCTGCCGAAGACAAGACCAGGGTGGAAACGGAACCGGGCGGGGAGAAACCCGAAGAGGAACCATCTGTCTCCGCCCCGAAAGAAGAAAAGACGGAACAGGAGACGGTCCAACCGGCAACAGAACCCGTTGCCGAAGAATCAGCCGCCGCTCCTGAGACACCGGAAGAAAAGCGACCCGAAGAGCCGAAACGTCCCAAGAGCCTGGCCAGGGTTGTGGGCCAGGTCACCATCCAGGTCCCGGAGAAGAAAACACGTCCCGCGCGAAGGCCCGTCCGTTCAAAACAGGGAGGGGGCGGTCCGGTTCAGGAACCGTTGAATGTCGGTGATCGCGGTCCGGCAAGGGGGAAGAAAAAGGGCAAGCGGGTGGTTGCCATCGGCAGTGAGCAGGACAGGCCCAGGAAGGGTGGCAAGGGCGGAAAGAAAGGGCGGCGTCGCATTGATTTTGCCCGCAATGGCGATCTCGAGTACATGCGTCCCCGTCGCGGCCGGAAAAAAAAGGATGCCTCCAGAAAAAAATCAGCGCCCCAGGCGCCTGTTGCCGAAACAAAGGCGATCAAGAAACGGATCAAGGTGGTGGAAACCATTGCCGTTGGCGAGCTGGCCAAGAGAATGGGGGTCAAGGTGGGCGAGGTGATAGCCAAGCTCATGGGGCTTGGGGTCATGGCCACGGTCAACCAGTCACTCGATGTTGATACGGCCATCCTTGTAGCATCGGATTTCGGGTATGAGGTGGAACAGGCCATGACTGAAGAGCGCGAAATTGAAGCGCTCCAGATCCAGGAGGATGAGCAGGGTGGCGAAGCCGTACCCCGCCCGCCGGTGGTAACAGTTATGGGCCATGTCGATCACGGCAAGACCTCTATCCTCGATGCCATCCGGAAAACAGACGTTGCCGAGGGCGAGGCCGGCGGCATTACCCAGCATATCGGCGCCTATCATGTCAAAGCGCCGTCCGGGGATTTGACCTTTGTCGATACGCCCGGCCATGCGGCATTCACCGAGATGCGTTCCCGGGGTGCCAAGGTGACCGATATCGTGGTTCTGGTTGTCGCAGCCGACGATGGCGTGATGGACCAGACCAAGGAGGCAATCGCCCATGCCCAGGCGGCGGATGTGCCCATCGTGGTGGCTGTCAACAAGATCGACAAGGACAATGCCAACCCGGAACGGGTCCAGCGGGAGCTGGGAGAGTTCGGGCTTCTGCCCGAGGCCTGGGGCGGAGATACGATCTTCTGCGAGACCTCGGCCAAAAAAGGGATCGGTATCGAGGAGTTGCTGG
>JALVQN010000078.1 GCA_027025555.1 Desulfobacterales bacterium | reverse complement strand
GGATTACACAGGCCTTGGGGATCCCTCCACACGGCACCCACGGCGGCGCCTGTCAGGGGCAATGATGCCAACTGCCCATGGAACCGGGGCCCCTGGAAAACCGCCGTGGAACCTTTATCAGGGAAGAAGACGGGAGGATCACAACGAGTCCCGGGCAACCTGGACGCCGCAACCGGAAGATGGAGGCGGCATCCGGATTCGAACCGGAGTATAGCGGTTTTGCAGACCGCTGCCTTACCACTTGGCTATGCCGCCCCAAAAAAAGATGGAGCGGGAAACGGGATTTGAACCCGCGACTTCGACCTTGGCAAGGTCGCACTCTACCACTGAGTTATTCCCGCTCGATGGCTGTTGCATTAACCGATCCGCACCCTTTTGTCAAGGCCTTTTCATCAACCTTTAAAGAGCTTCCGAAATCGGATGAAATAATCCACGCCGGACCACACGGTAAAAAAAAGGGCTCCCCACAAAAAGAGCGTCCCGATGGTGTGGAAACGGATGCCGGCGTAAGTGTAATGCACGAAAAGGGGAATGATGGCGGCAATCTGAAATCCGGTCTTGTACTTTCCCAAAAGGGAAGCGGAAAGGTCCTCCCCTTTTTCCGCAATCATGTTGCGAAGCCCCGTCACCGCCAGCTCCCTGCCGATGATCACGCAGGCGATCCAGGCCGGGACCCACCCGAGGGCGCTGAGCATGATGAAGCTCGAGGAGACCAGGAGCTTGTCGGCCACCGGATCCATGATCTTTCCCAGGTTTGAAACCATGCCGCTCCTGCGGGCCCAGAATCCGTCCAGGTAGTCGGTGATGGCCGCCAGGCTGAACAAGACCGCGGCCAGGAAGGTGTTGAGCCGCCCCGGAAAATAAAGCAAAACGACAATGCCGGGAATCGCGACGATCCGCAAAAGGGTCAGCCGATTGGGAGGACTGAATATGCCGGGTTTCTCCGCCAACGGTCTTCTTCAGATCTATACGCCTTGTCGATCCTTTAAAAAGGCATCCCTGCAGGCCGGGCTGCAGAAGAAATACTCTTTGTCGTCGGTGTGCATCCGGATTCCTTCTTTTTTGGGAAAGTACACCTTGCAGACGGGATCCTGGACCATGATGTCATCCACACGGCGATCCGAGCCGCCGGCGCCTTCCCCCCTTTGCAGGGGCCTCTTCCGGTTCCAGGATCGAAGTGTCCGGTATCCCACATAACCGGCGAGGATTAACATCAGCAGCTTCACGGGCACACCTGGATCTTCTGGGATCCCTCATCCAGCGCATCCAACAAGTCTCTCATGCGCTTTTTCAATACCGGGTGGATGACGTTCGGATCGATATCACACATGGGTTGCAGCACAAAGCGCCTTTCGTGCATCCGGGGATGCGGCACGATGAGTTCGCCGGTTCGGATGACCCGGCTGCCATAGAGCAGGATATCCAGGTCCAGGATCCGGGGCCCGAACCGAACGGGATCTCGAATTCTACCGGCGCGCCGTTGAATCGTCAACAGGGCCTCCAACAGGGCATTTGGACTCAAATCCGTCCGGATCCGGACCACCGCGTTGACAAACCAGTCCTGGTCCGTATAGTCCACCGGCTCGGTCATGTAAAAGGGAGACTGCCCGGTCAGTGCCGTGGTGCCGTATTCGAAAAGGCCGGCAATCCCGCGTTTGCAGTTTTCCAGCCGATCCCCCAGGTTGGAACCGACGGAAAGAAAGACCTCCTGCCCGGAAATCACGGCGTAAAATCCAGGGCACGGAGGCGTTTGACGGCTTCCTCCATCCGCTTCCGGTTCACGGTGAGAGCCATCCGCACATACCCTTCCCCGGCTTCGCCGAAACCGTTTCCGGGGGTGGCCACCACCCCTGCCTGGGTGAGGAGGCGGCCGGCAAAGTCCGCCGAGGAAAATCCTTCGGGAACCTGGATCCAGACGTAAAAGGTCGCCCGGGGTTTCTCGAGCGAAAGGCCCATTTTCAAAAGCCCCTCCACGAGAATATCCCGTCGGGCCTGGTATGCTTCGTTCATCTTTGAAACGCAGGTCTGGTCGCCTTCGAGGGCCGCAATCCCCGCCAGTTGGACCGCCTGGAAGGCACCGGAGTCGATGTTGCTTTTCACCTGCCCCAGCGCCTCCACCACCTCGGCCCTTCCCACGGCAAACCCGATCCGCCACCCCGTCATGGCATAGGTCTTGGAAAGACTATGAAACTCGATGCCCACCTCCTTGGCGCCGGGCACCTCCAGGAAACTCATGGGACGATACCCGTCAAAGGCCATCTCGGTGTACGCCGCATCGTGGCACACGATGATCCGGTACCGACGTGCAAACGCCACCACTTTTTCGAAAAAGTCCCTGGAAGCCACGGCCGACGTGGGGTTGTTGGGATAATTGATGAACATCAGCCTGGCCTTCTCCGCAACTTCCCCGGGGATTGCCTCCAGGTCGGGCAGGAAATCCTTTTCCCGGACAAGGTCCATGAAATGGGGCCGGCCCCCTGCAAACCGGACCCCGATGGCATAGACCGGGTATGCGGGGCTCGGCACCAGGGCCACATCGCCGGGATCGATAAAGGCCAAGGGAATATGGGCGATGCCTTCTTTGGAACCGATGAGGGTGACCACCTCTCTTTTGGGGTCCAGATCCACATTGAAGCGCCTCTTGTACCAGTCGGCCGCCGCCGCATTGAAGGTCTCCATGCCCGTATAGGATGGATAGCGGTGGTTGGCCGGGTCCGCCGCAGCGCGGTTCAAGGCCTCGATGATGTGGCCGGGGGTGGGCAGGTCCGGGTCGCCCACACCCAGGTCGATGATATCCATGCCCTGTCTCCGGATTTCTTCTTTCCGGCGGTCGAGCTCCTTGAACAGGTAAGGGGGCAGGCTCTTGAGTCGCTGTGATTTTTCGATGGGCATCATTGGGTCTTCGTTCCTCCCTCGTTCCAGGCTTCTTCCCACAGGAGGCCTTCATAAATCACCCGGGCCTCCCCTTCCAGGAATACGTCGTCAAAACCGGCTGACGTGCGTTGAAAATGGACGGTTAAATATCCGCCGCCTCTGGGCAGGATATGCACGGGGGATTTGATCCCCTCTTTTTCCGCCGTCACAACGGCCACGGCCACGGCGCCGGTGCCGCACGCCAGGGTTTCATCCTCCACGCCCCGTTCATAGGTCCGCACGGCGATGCCACCGTCCTTTCGCCGTTGGATAAAGTTGACATTGGTCCCGGCCGGAGAAAAATGCCCGTCAAACCGAAGGGTGCGCCCTTTCCGTTGCACATCCACGGCCTCCAGGTCCGCCACCGCCACCACGGCATGGGGCACGCCGGTGTCGACACGGCTGAGGCGGACGGGTCCCTCCCCGGTCTCGACGGTCTCGTCCAGCACCAGACGGCGGGGCGGCGGCATCTTGACCTTGACCCGGGTCCCCAGGATTTCCGCTTCCACAAGGCCCGTGTCGCCTTCAAAGGTCAGAGATTTCCCGGCGATTCCCTTCAAATAGGCAAAGCGGGAGACGCACCGGGCCCCGTTGCCGCACATCTCGGCCCGGCTCCCGTCGGCGTTGTAATAGCGCCACTTGAAATCGGCGCGCCCGGAGGGCTCCAACAGGATCAGGCCGTCGGCGCCTGCAGAAAGCCTGCGCCGGCATGCCCCCGGGATCAACCGGGGAAGCAGGGCCTCTTGGACCTCGCCGCTGCGGTTGTCGATGAGGATGAAATCATTGCCGTGACCGCTCATCTTGAAAAAAGAGATCTTTTCCATAGCGCCTTTTAAAATATCGGTTCCTCCGCCTGTTCAAGCCCTTTCGGGAAAAAATCGATGGGGGATCGTGCGCAAGTCCATCCAGGGGCGTCCCCGGTCATCCAAGAAAGGGGGGAATCGATTCTCCCTGAATCAGGGCCTCGTAAGTCTCCCGGGGCCGCACCACATGAAACCGGTCCCCGCTCACCATGACTTCGGCGGCCCGGGGCCGGGAACAGTAGTTGGAGGCCATGACAAAACCGTAGGCCCCGGCACTCATCACGGCCAACAATTCTCCCTGCTGGACATCCGCCATCTTGCGGTCTTCGGCCAGAAAATCGCCGCTTTCACAGATGGGCCCCACCACGTCCGCCCGGAGCGTTTCGCGGGACGCCCGGACCACCGGCTGGATCCCGTGATAGGCCCGGTAAAGGGCGGGCCGGATGAGGTCGTTCATGGCCGCGTCCACCACCACGAATTCCTTCGCCTTGGTCCGCTTTCGGTACAAAACCCGGGTGACCAGGATCCCCGCATTTCCCACGAGGACCCTTCCCGGCTCCAGGATCAGCTTCAAGGAGGTCCCTTTGAGCGCCTCCACAATGGCCCGGGCATATTCGGCCGGAAGCGGCGGGGATTCATCCCCATAGGTAATGCCCAGGCCGCCCCCCACATCGATGTACTGAAAAGAAAAACCCATTTGATTCAAGCGGTCCACCAGGCCCACCAGGTTCTTCAGGGCGTCTTTGAAGGGCGTGGATTCGGTGATCTGCGACCCGATATGGCAGTCGATGCCTTGAATCTGAACATTGGAAAGGCTCCTGGCCAGTCGATAGCCTTCCACGGCGGCCTCTGTATCGATGCCGAACTTGTTCTTCGTCAGCCCGGTGGAGATGTAAGGGTGGGTCTTCGGATCCACATCCGGGTTGACCCGCAGGGCAACGGGGGCCGTCTTTCCGAGGGTCTTTGCCCTTTCGTTCAGCAGCTTGAGTTCTTCGATGGATTCCACGTTGAACATGAGAATCCCTTTTTCAAGGGCGAAATCGATTTCATCGGCGCGCTTTCCCACACCGCTGTAAACGATGCGCCCCGGTGGAAATCCGGCCTTCAAGCCCCGGAAGAGTTCCCCCCCGGAAACGATATCCAACCCGCCTCCCATCTGGCAAAAAAGCCGAAGGACGGCCAAGTTCGTATTGGCCTTGGCGGAATAACAGACCAGGCGTTCCATGCCTTCAAAGGCCTCTGAAAAAGCCTGGAAATGGCGTGTCAGGGTGGCCGCACTGTAGAGGTAACACGGCGTGCCCACCGCCTCCACCACGCTCGTCACCGGGACGTCTTCACAATAAAGTCTTTTGTCTCGATACTCGAAATGATGCATGGACGACTCGCTCTAAAGTTTTTCCGGCAAGCGGCAAAAGGCACGCTCCCTGTTTTCCGTCAAAAGGCGATCCGGACATGATTGGAGTCCGGGCTTTCCCGGCCGTCTTTATGCAGCACGGTCACCTTGTAAATGTAACTGAACCCCCGACTGATCCGGTCTTCGAAAACAAAGACCGGCGCCCCCCTGCGGGCGTTCCCCGGGATTTCCACCGGGACCCGGCCGATGCGCTCGAACAAAAGGGGGCACCCCTTGCACGGGGAGGCTTCGCCGGCCGTCTTGGCACGATGGATGACAAAGGCGTCCAAATCCAAAAGCGCGCCCTCCAGCCTTCGGGGCAGCGACCAGCTCAGCCATACCTGTCCCCGGGGCCCCCGGGTCAGACGCAAATCCGTCACCGCCGGCAGGGGTTCCGGCCGCGGCGCCACCGGGGGTTTTTTGATACCGCATGCCTGTATCAGAAAAAGGGCAAAAACCAAAGCCGAAAAGAAAGTAAACGCCCGTGTGCCCCGGTTGGTTCCGTCCATGGCTAACGCGCCCATGCCTTTTTCAGAATGCGCCGGGCAAGGGCATCCACGGCCCTGGAATCCTTTTCAAGCCGCTTGCGGGCGGTTTCAAGGGCCGACGCCACGCATCGCCGAGCCGTTCCCCCGAAAGAATTCCGGCGGTTGATCATGGCTTCGGGTTTCAGGATCTCATAGACATCCTTGTCAATGGCCGGAGAAAAGCCTTTGAGTTCCGCAAGAGAAAGCTCCTGGAGTTCCCTTCCCTTGGACCGGGCGTATTTCACGGCCTCCCCCACATATCGATGGGCGTCCCGAAACGGCACCCCCTTGGCCACGAGATAATCGGCCAGGTCGGTGGCGTTGAGGAACCCCGCTTCCACTGCCCGGGCCATGGCGTCTGAGTTGAACGTCACCTTGGCCAGCATCGGGATGAAGACGCCAAGGCATGCCCGAAGGACATCCATGGACTGAAACAACACCCCTTTGTCTTCCTGCATGTCCCGGTTGTAGGCCAGGGGAAGGCCTTTCATGAGCGTCAACATGGCCACGAGGTTGCCGAACACGATCCCGGTTTTTCCCCGGACCAATTCCGGAACATCCGGGTTTTTCTTTTGGGGCATGATACTGCTTCCCGTGGCAAAGGCGTCCGGCATCTCGATGAAGTCAAACTCAGACGAAGCCCACAGGATCAGCTCTTCGCTCATCCGGCTCAGGTGGACCATGGCAATGGCGGCGTCGGATAAAAATTCCAGGATAAAATCCCTGTCCGAAATCGCGTCCATGCTGTTGGAGGCCACCTTTGAAAAACCCAGAAGCGATGCCGTATAGTGCCTGTCGAGGGGATACACGGTCCCGGCCAGGGCGGCGCTTCCCAGAGGCATGACGTCGGTCCGCGCAAGCCCCTCCTGGAAACGCTCAAAATCCCGGGTGAACATCTCCCAGTAGGCCATGAGATGATGGGCCAAGAGCACCGGTTGGGCCCTCTGCAGGTGGGTGTATCCCGGCAGCACCACATCCATGTGGGCTTTTGCAAGGTCCAAAAGCGTCTGCCGCAGGTGCAAGAGATCCTCCAGGACCAACACGGTTTCCCTGCGGACAAACATGCGCACGTCCAAGACCACCTGGTCGTTGCGGCTCCTTCCGGTGTGCAGTTTCTGGGCCACCTTGCCCAGATCCTGGATGAGCCGGGCTTCGATGTTCATGTGGATGTCTTCCAGGCTTTCGTCCAGGTCGAAGGCCCCGTGGTCCATGTCTCTTTTGATCCTGACCAGGCCCTGGATCAGGGTGTCCGCCTCCTGTTCGGTGATCACGCCGGCCTTGGCCAGGGTCTTGCAGTGGGCGATGCTCCCCTCGATGTCGTGGGCATAGAGCCGCCGATCCACGTCAATGGACGCGGTAAAGGTCTCCGCGATCCGGGCGGTCCGTTCGGAGAAGCGTCCCCCCCAAAGCTTTTTGTTCATCGGATCCCCCTCTGGCCGTTTTCGCCCCACACGGGCATCACTTCTTTCCCAACATCTTCCGGATGCGCAGGCGAAGGGCGTTGAGGCGGATGAAGCCTTCGGCATCCTTCTGGCTGTACACGGTATCGTCTTCGAATGTGGCGAAATCCTCCCGATAAAGGGAAGCTTCCGACCGTCTGCCCAACACATAACAATTGCCCTTGTAAAGCTTCATCCGAACCACGCCCGACACGTCTTTCTGGGCTTCGTCCATCGTCTTCTGGAGCATCGCCATCTCCGGTGAAAACCAGAATCCGTAATAGACCAGCTCACTGTACCGCGGGATCAGGGAATCCCTCAGGTGCACGACCTCCCTGTCCAGGGTAATGGACTCCATGGCGATGTGGGCGGCACGGAGCACGGTGCCGCCGGGAGTTTCATAGACGCCCCGGGACTTCATCCCCACAAACCGGTTTTCCACCACATCCACACGCCCGATGCCGTGGCGGCCCGCCAGTCGGTTTACGTGTGACAAAAGCGATGCCGGCGAGAGCCGTTCCCCATTGACGGCCACGGGATCCCCCCTTTCAAAGGCGATCTCCACGATCTCCGGGACATCCGGCGCCTTTTCGGGCGGCACGGAGAGCGTGTAGAGGTCTTCGGGCGGGGCGCTCCAGGGATCTTCCAGGATGCCCCCCTCATAGCTGATGTGGAGGAGATTCCGGTCCGTGCTGTAAGGCTTTGCCGGAGTCGTAGGGACCGGGATGCCGCGGGCCCGGGCAAAGGCCATGAGGTCGCTCCGGGACCGGAGGGACCATTCCCGCCACGGGGCGATGATGCGGATTCCGGGTTCGAGGGCCAGGTAGGTGAGTTCAAACCGGACCTGATCGTTTCCTTTCCCGGTGGCCCCGTGGCTTACCGCATCCGCGCCTTCAGCTCGCGCAATCTCCACCTGGCGTTTTGCAATCAAAGGACGCGCCAGGGAAGTCCCCAAAAGGTATTGGCCTTCATAGAGGGCATTGGCCCGAAACGCGGGAAAGACATAGTCTTTCACGAAGGTTTCCTTCAAGTCCTCCACGTAAACCGTGGCGGCCCCGGTCTCCTTGGCCTTTTGGGGGATATGCTCCAGTTCCTCTTCCTGGCCGATGTCCGCCGAAAAGGCGATCACCTGGCAGTCATAGGTCTCCATGAGCCACTTGAGGATCACGGAGGTATCCAGCCCTCCCGAGTAGGCCAGCACCACCTTGTCGATCTTGTTCTTCATTGGGGCAAATCCTGCCTTCCTGTCTAAACGTCCGGATCCCCTCTTTGCGGCCCTACAGGCCTCCGATCCATTTCAAGAGGATCGCCTTGTGCATGTGCAGTTTGTTCTCGGACTGGTCCCACACCACCGAGCGGGCCCCTTCCAGAACCGAGGCGCTGATCTCTTCTTCCCGGTGGGCCGGAAGACAGTGCATGACGATCACATCCCCGGCGGCCCGCTCAACCAGGGCCTCGTTCACGCAAAAAGGCTGAAAAACCGCTTTGCGCACCGCCTGCTCCCTTTCCTGACCCATGCTGGCCCACACGTCGGTGTAAATCACATGGGCGCCCGACACCGCGGCTTGGGGATCATCGGTGACGGTGACGGTCCCCTTTCCCCGGCGTCGGGCCTCTTGAAGGACTTGCGGATCCGGCATGTAGCCTTCGGGACACGCCAGGGTCAGGTTCAGGCCGAGCACCGCCGCGGCATTGATCCAGGAATGGGCCACGTTGTTCCCGTCGCCCACCCATGTGATTTTGATTTCCCGGTAATCCCCCTTCTTTTCAAGGATCGTCATTATATCGCTGAGCACCTGGCACGGATGGTAGCGATCCGTCAGGGCGTTGACGACCGGGATGTCCGAGAACCGGGCAAACTCGGCGAGCAGGTCCTGGGAAAAGGTCCGGACCGCCACCATGTCCAGGTATTTAGACAGCACCCGCGCCGTGTCCCTGGCCGGCTCGCCCCGGGAGATCTGGCTCTCCGAAGCCCCGATGAAGACCGGACTCCCCCCAAGCTGGATCATGGCCGCCTCGAAACTGATCCGGGTCCGCGTGGAAGGCTTGTCAAACAGAAGCCCCAGGGATTTCCCGGACAGCGTGGACCGGAGGCGCCCGGCCCGTTTTTCCGCCTTCAGGGACAGGGCCAGCCGGAAAAGATCCTCCATATCCTTTTCAGTGAGATCCAAAAGCGTCAAGATGTCTTTTTTCATGGGCAACTTTCCCTTTTTCACGGCACCTCCCGGATGCCGGCAGGTCTCAAAGCAAGGCGTCCAGACATTGGACCAAAGCGTCGACGGCCTCTTTCTCGATGATGAGCGGGGGTGCAAAGCGGAGCACCCTTTCCTGGATGCAGTTGATCAAAAAGCCCTTCTCGCGGCATCCTGCCACCAGGGCCTCGCCGTCTCCGTCGATCTCCATGCCGAGTAAAAGGCCCATGCCCCGGACATCCCTCACCGAGCCGCGGCGCGCCTTCAGGTCCAGGAGGGCCTTCCGGAAATAGGCCCCCGTCGCCGTACACTTTTCGAGGATCGCTTCTTCTTCCAAGACCTCCAACACCGCCAACGCCCCCGCACAAATCAAAGGCGTGCCCCCGAAGGTGGATGCATGGGATCCGGGACCAAAGACCGTCGCCACCTGTTCCCTGGCCAGCATGGCCCCCATGGGAAGCCCGTTGGCCAGGGCCTTGGCCAGGGTCATGATGTCCGGGGCCGCATCAAAATGCTCATAGGCAAAGAGCTTCCCCGTCCGTCCCATGCCGGTCTGAATTTCATCGAAGATGAGCAGCACCCCCCTTTCGTCACACAGGCGCCGCACGGCCTGAAGATAGGCGCCGTCGGCAGGATGGACCCCGCCCTCCCCCTGGACGGGTTCCAGCAAGACGGCACAGGTGTTTGGACCCACGGCCCGGTTCAGGGCCTCGAAATCGTTAAAAGGGACGAAATCGAAGCCTTCCAACAGGGGTTCGAAACCGTCTTTCACCTTTTGCTGCCCGGTGGCCGAAAGGGTGGCCAGGGTCCGGCCGTGGAAGGATTGTTCCATGGCCACAATCCGGTATCGATGGGGTTGTCCGTTTTGCTTGAAATACCGCCGGGCCAGCTTGATGGCCGCTTCATTGGCTTCGGCGCCGCTGTTGCAGAAAAAGACCCGATCCGCAAAGCTCTTTTGGACCAATGCCCGGGCCAATTCCGTCTGGGGTGCGGTATAGTACAGATTGGAAGTATGGACCAATGCCTTCGATTGACGGCACACGGCCTCACTGACCTTCGGATGGGCATGGCCCAGATTACACACGGCGATGCCGGCCACAAAATCGAGGTATTCCCGCCCCCGGGCATCCCAGAGACGATATCCCCGCCCCTTGGTCAAAAGCAGGGGCTGCCGTTTATAGGTGGGTGCCATGAATTGGTCCGCCTGGGCGACGATCTCATGCATGGATCTTTTCCCTTTCCCTTTCCGGTTGTCTGAAGCTCCCCGTCACAGGAGGGCTTAAAGGGGGCTTCCCGTCGCCCTTTAAGCTTCCCCGGAAGCCCGGGCAGCCGCATCGAGGGTGATCTCGGTTCCGATCCCCTTGTCCGTAAAAAGCTCCAAAAGCAGCGCGTGGCGCCGATTGCCGTTGATGATCTGAACCTTTTGAACCCCGTTTTTCAGGGCCTCGACGGCATATTCCATCTTGGGGATCATCCCGCCGGAGACAATTTTTTCCGCAATCAAACGGTCGAGCGTTCGGGCGTCCACCGAAGAGATGAGCCTGTTTTCGGCATCCAGAACCCCGTCCACATCGGTGAGAAAAAGAAGCCGCCCCGCCTTCAAAAAGGAAGCGATTTTTCCGGCCACCAGATCCGCGTTGATGTTGTAAGTCTCTCCGGATACGCCGGATCCCACGGGGGCAATGACCGGGATGAACCCCCTGGATGCCAGCGTCTGAATCAATTCCGTGTTCACCCGGGTGACTTTTCCCACCAACCCCGGATCGATGATTTCAGGGGCCTTGGCGGCATCCTCCCGGTGCACGATTTGAAGCTTTTCAGCCAAAAGGAGTCCCCCGTCCTTGCCGGTCAACCCCACGGCCTTGCCGCCGTGCCGGTTGATCCGGGCCACGATGGCCTTGTTGACTTTGCCCCCCAGGACCATCTCCACCACGTCCATGGTGGCTTGGTCCGTCATGCGCATCCCGCGCACGAACCGGGGCTTCATTCCCATCTGGTCCATGACCGAGTTGATCTGGGGGCCGCCGCCATGGACGATGACAGGATGGATCCCGACGAATTTCAAGAGGGTGACGTCCCTTGCAAAGTCCTCCTTGAGCCGGGGATCCACCATGGCATGCCCCCCGTATTTGATCACCAGGGTCATGCCGGAAAACTTGCGGATATAAGGCAATGCTTCGATCAGAATGTCAGCCACGGGATGTGCCACGCTCAAATCCTTTCTTCATGCAGGCTGTCGCTCTCTCCGGCTTCATTTCCGGGGATGTGCCCGGTCATAGGTCTCCATGAGCCTGTCGATGCTCAGGTGGGTATACTTTTGCGTGGTGGAAAGGCTCTTGTGCCCCAGAAGCTCCTGGACCGCACGCAAATCGGCGCCGGCATTGAGCAGGTGCGTGGCGAAGGCGTGCCTCAAGGCGTGGGGATGGACCGGCACGGCAAGGCCGCACGCCCTGGCGACCCCGTCCAAAATGCGTGCAATGGAGCGTGTGCTGAGTCTTTTAAAGTCCTTGTTTAAAAACAAAGGCCCCTGCTTTCCATGGGGGGAGACCCGTTGAAATCTCTTGTCGGTTTCAAGGCGCTTCCGATACCGGGAAATAAACGTCAACGCCTTTTGGCCGACGGGAACAATACGCTCCTTCTTGCCTTTCCCGAGCACCCGGATGAGGCCTTTCTCGTCATCGACATCCGAAACATTCAAAGCGGCCAGTTCCGAAACCCGGATCCCGGTGGAATAGAGGGTCTCGAAGATGGCGCGGTCTCTTAGACCCTTCAGATCCGAGGTGTCGAAGGCGTCCAAAAGGCGGAACATCTCATCCACCGAAAGATGGGTGGGAAGCTGCCGTCCCCGCTTGGGGGTGCGCACGCCTTGAGCAGGGTTTGTCCGGGACATCCCGTGTTTCACCAAAAAGTCGAAAAAAGCGCGCAGGGCGGACAGTTTCCGGGCGATGGTGGCTTTTTGGTTTTTCCGATGCAACATGGCCATGTAGGCACGGATCTCTGGAATGCCCACCGGATCCAAAGACGGCGTCCTTTCCTCTCCTTGGACGTTCGGAAGGGATTTGGATGCATCGCCGGCACCAGGCCGTCCCGTCTCCTTTTCCATGAACCGGACAAATTCCAAGAGGTCATGACGATAGGCCCTGCAGGTATGTTGCGAATACCCCTTTTCAGAAGAAAGAGATTCCACAAACCGGTGCACCCGCTCTTTGAAGGCTTGGATATCCGCCGCTTTCATGGTCTTACCCGGCCACAAGGGACAGCACTTCCTGCCACGAGCCCACCTCCGCAAAGGGATGAGGCGCCCTGTTCCACGGCTGCCGGTAGACAATGGGCGTCACACCGGCCGCATCCAAGGCAAAGCAGGTTTCCAGCCGGTCTTCCAGAAAATACGTCCTGTCGTAATCCAAAAGCACCCCGGCCTTGTTGTCGTAAGTCCCCGTGGCCACGATCTCGATATCTTGCGCCTTTTTACCGAAAAGCCCTTCCATCCATCGTTGAACCGGCCTTGGATCTGCCCGGGCTGTCACAAAGAGGACCGGTGGATACTCCTGAAGCATCCGTAAAATCACCCGGGGCGCATCTTCCATGGGTTTTAAAGGGTACGTGTGGGTGCCCTCGAGGATCTGCTGAAGGACCGCTTCGATGATACCGGGATCCATGTCGAGACACGCTTCAAGGTCATAACAGGTGATGTCTTCATACCGGATACCGTGGACTCGAAAATCCCGGCGCGCGATCTCCAAGAACAGATGCAGGGTGTCGGCAAAGACACCGTCAAGATCGAACGCCAACCTCGCCGGATCGATCCTGTTTTTCAGGACCGGAAGCGGTCCTGGTTCGAAATATTTCCGGGCAGCGACGCTCAAGCCGATCTCCGGGTCTTCTTTTTGAGTCTGGAGATGCGCCGACGATAAATACTGCTCATTTTCCTGTCTTCGGCTTCCAGGGCCTGGGCGCGTTTTTGCTTGAGTTCCTTGATTTTGCCCTTTAACTCGCGGATGGAATCATCGGCTTTTTGAGGAGAATCATCGACAATGCCCCTGACCTCCTTGATTGCACTGAGCAATTCGGACTTGTTCTTCCCGTGAACGCCGGTGATCTCGGGCATCTCCTTGGCGATCTCCCGCAGTTCCGTTACGGTCATTTTATCGAGCGGCTTTTCCTTGGCTTCCTTCTTCTTTTTGCTCATCCTTTCACTCCCTCACCCATGTAAAGACCAAAGCAATGGTTAAAAGCACGGGCGGAGGCCTGTCGCCCCCGCCGCAATGGAATCTTGATCTTGTTGATGTCCGGGTCCGGTCGGTCGTTCAGCCCTTCAAGTTATATCTAAAAATTTTTTTATATACCGATTTCAACCGGCCATGTCAATGTCTTCTTCGGTTGAACCTTCCTTCGGAGTTCACCGTGTCCATCGGTGGGTACATCATCGGAACACTTGCCGCCGTACGGCCCGGCCCCGCGGGCCAGCTACTTCTTTGCTTCCCGGTCAGCCCTTTGTGCAAGCGCGAGAAACGGCTTGAAAAGATCCAGGGGCAGCGGAAAGATTGTCGTGGTGTTGTTTTCAGCGGCCATCTCCCGCATGGTCTGGAGGTAGCGCAACTGGAGGGCGATGGGATGAGAACGGATGATTTCCGCGGCTTCGGCCAGCTTGGTGGCGGCCTGGTGCTCCCCTTCGGCATTGATCACCTTTGCCCGCCGTTCCCGTTCCGCTTCGGCCTGCTTGGCCATGGCCCGTTGCATCTCCGAAGGCAAATCGATGTGCTTGAGCTCCACCGTGGCCACCTTGATCCCCCATGGATCCGTGTGGGTGTCCAGGATCTCCTGGAGCTCGGTGTTGATCTTTTCCCGGGCGGACAGCAAATCGTCGAGTTCCGCCTGCCCGCAGACACTGCGAAGGGTGGTCTGCGCCAGCTGGGACATGGCGTAATTGTAATTTTCCACCTCAATGACGGCCTTGACCGGGTCGATGACGCGAAAATAGATGACGGCGTTGACCTTCACCGAAACGTTGTCCCGGGTGATCACATCCTGGGGGTCCACGTCCATGGCCACCAACCGAAGACTCACCTTGACGATCTTATCGATCACCGGGATGAGGATGATGAGGCCGGGACCCTTGGCCCGAATGACGCGGCCCAGTCGAAAAATCACGCCCCGTTCGTACTCGTTCAAGATGCGAATGGCCGTGGAAAGGAAAAAGATCACGAGAATCAAAATGGCAATGGCTGTAAACATGGGCTGCTCCTTTTCGGGTTACCACCTGGCAGGGGGCCCGGGAAGTGCCCCTTCCCCCCGGTCCATGGTGTTTATCTAATGCATCTTCCTCGTTTTCAATGGCCTTTTCGGCTTGCCGGCACGTTCCGGCAACGCCCCACGCGTTCCGAAAACCGTCCTCTTCAGGCGGCCCCGGGATCGAGGGGCTCCACTTCCAGGACCAGATTCTTCACCCCTGTAACCCGCACCTTTGCCCCTTCTCGGACGGGCTTTTTGGAAAGGGCATTCCACAGTTCCCCGTGAACAAAGACTTTCCCTTCCGGGTCCAGGCGTTTTTTCACCGTGCCGATTTCGCCGATAAGACCCTTGGTGCCGGTTTTGGGTTTGGACACCTGGGATTTGAACACCAAGGCCGCCACGGCCACGAAAAATCCGGATATGACGGCGAGGGTGGGGAAAAGGACATTCCATGCCAGCCGGAATTCGGGGCTGTCTCCCTCAAAGAGCATGAGGGACCCCAGAATCAGGGAAAGGATGCCGGCCACGCTCAACATCCCATAGCTGGTGATCTTCATCTCGAGGATGAAAAAGATGATGGCAAGCACGATGAGCAGGACACCGGCATAGTTGACGGGCAGGGCCTGGAAGGCAAAAAATGCCAAGATGATGCAAATCCCGCCGATGACGCCCGGAAAAATCACCCCGGGATGGGAAAGTTCGAAGTAGAGGCCGGCAAGGCCGATCATCATGAGGATATAGGCCACATTGGGGTTGCTGATGGTCTTGAGGATCTTGGTTCTCAAGGACTCTTTGACAAAGACTTTCCGGGCGTTTGAAAGGACCAGTTTCCCCTTCCCCTCGATCTTTCGGCCGTCAAGTTTTTTGATCAGGTCATCCATGTCCCTGGCGATGAGATCGATGACCCCGGCCTTGAGCGCTTCGGTCTCTGTGGCGGAAATGCTCTCCCGAACCGCCTTTTCCGCCCAATCGGCGTTTCTTCCGCGTCTTTGGGCGATGCTTCTGACGTAGGCCACCATGTCGTTGGTCACCTTTTTGGACATGGTCTTGTTGATTTCCTTCCCGCCGGCACCCACGGGATGGGCAGCCCCGATATTGGTTCCCGGGGCCATGGCCGCCACATCCGCCGCCAGGGTAATCATCACGCCGGCCGAAGCGGCCCGGCCGCCGCCGGGAGACACGAAAACCACCACCGGGACTTTGCTGTTGAAAAAGGCCATGACGATATCCCGCATGGAATCCGCCAGTCCCCCCGGGGTATTCAGCTCGATGATGACACAGGCGGCATTGTTTCGGGAGGCTTCTTCCATCCCGCTC
>JALVQN010000077.1 GCA_027025555.1 Desulfobacterales bacterium | reverse complement strand
CTTCTGAAAAGGCGGCCAGTCGGGCGGGGGTTTGCAAGCGCGAGGCATCCTCGGTGTTGGTCAGATAACCGGCCTCCATCAAAAGCGCAGGCATGTCCGCACCTTTCAGGATCCAGACGGGCGCTTCATGAATGCGCACGCTCAAGCCGAGTTTCCGGCCGAGGGCCTCCTTGAGCAGGCGGGAAAAAGCGCGGCTTTTGGCCAGATGGCGCCTCTGGATGGCGTCCCAACACCCGGGGGGGGTGAATCCCCCTCTGGGGGTATCAGAAGCCTGCATCTTTCTTTTTTTTAGGGAAACGCCCTTGTCGAAACAAAACAGCTCCACCCCTTTCTTTCGGGTGTTCCCGCTGGCGGCAACATGGAGGCTGATAAAAAGATCGGCCTTTTCATGGTTGGCGATGGCCGTCCTCGAAGGGAATCGAACGGCATAATCATCGGTTCGCGTCAGGACCACACGGTAGACCTTTTCCAGCTTCTTTTGAATCATTCGGGCAAGGGCAAGGGTGATCTCTTTTTCCAGGGCGCCCCCCACACCGTGCACGCCAGTATCCCGGCCGCCGTGACCGGGATCAAGGACGATCGTTTTTCTTTGGGTGTCCCAGAGTCCGGCCATGGATGCGCCCGCAAGGACGATGCCCAAAAACAAAGGAAGCATCCCGACGGCCGCAGCGCTCCGGCGACGTTTTTTAAAAGGACTTTGAAGGCGTCCCGCCATCGATTTGCTTCTTCGCCTTTTATCTTGACAGTTTCGGGCGTTAACGTTATGATTTAAGTTGCTTTCCCTTGCAATTTAGAGGAGTTGAGTTAAATGTCAAGGGCCGGGGCGGATAAATCGGAAAAGCAACCCGCATCGGCGCTTACGGATTGAGAGGCTTACCCTTGCGAGAGTGGCGGAACTGGTAGACGCACTGGACTTAGGATCCAGCTCTGGAGACAGGGTGGGAGTTCGAGTCTCCCCTCTCGCATCACCGGCACCCACCCCCGCTTGATCGAAAAGCGTTTTGCATAATCCATCGCTCGAAAAAGAAAGGAAGATGATGCAAGTCACCGTGGAAGACATAAACTCCGTAAAAAAGATCCTCCGTGTGGAAATCCCGGCGGAACGGGTCCATCAGCAGATCGAAGACGCCTATCGGGAGATAAAAAAGAGCGCTAAAATCAAAGGCTTTCGGAAGGGGAAGGCTCCCCGGAGCGTCCTGGAGCGTCTTTTTAAAAAGGAGGTTCAGGCCGATGTGACCCAGCGGCTCATCCAGGAAACCTTTGTGGATGCCCTGAAGGAAGCCGACTTGAATATCGTGGGAAGCCCCAAGATCGATCCGTCCTCGCTGTCGGCCCAGACACCCTTTCAGTATCATGCCACGGTGGAGATCCGGCCCCGGATCGGCACCATCGATTTCAAAGGGTTAAAGCTGAAAAAAAAGATCTATCGCGTCAGTGACGCAGAGGTGGAGACCCACCTCAAGATGCTCCAGAAGAATATGGCCCAGCTCAAGACCCTGGATACGGACAGACCCGCCCAAGAGGGGGATTCCGTTCTCATCGATTATGAAGGGTATCAAGGGGGAAAACTTTTCCCAGAGATCGGAAATGCCGAAAATTTCGCCCTGCAAATCGGCAAAAAGACCATCGCCCCGGAGATCGACCGGCAGCTTGTCGGCATGAGACCGGGGGAGGCCAAGTCGGTGACGGTTGAATTTCCTGAAGACCATTTCAATAAAGCCCTGGCCGGCCAAAAAGTCGATTTTGAGATCCGGTTGAAGGAAATCCGGGAAGAGATCCTGCCCGCAATCGACGATGAATTGGCCAAAGACCTGGGCGATTATGAAAGCCTGGAGGCCTTGAAGGCCAAGATCGTGGAAAACCTGCAAGGCAGCTACGACAAACGAACAGAACAGGAACTGAACGAGCAGGTCTTCAGGGCGCTTCTGGATAAGACCGATTTTGAGGTCCCGGAGTCCCTTGTGGAGGCGGAGCTGGAGGGGATCCTCTCGGATGTGCAGCGCTCTTTTGAAAACCAGAACAAGACCCTGGAAGAAGCGGGCCTTTCAAAGGAGATCCTGGCCGAGCGCTATCGGGAGACCGCCGAAAAACAGGTCAAAAGATACCTGATCCTGGAACAGATCATCGAGCAGGCGGCGTTGAGCCTTTCCGATGAGGAACTGGACTCTGAAATGGTGAAGATGGCCCAGGCGGTGAACCAGCCCGTGGACCAGATCAAGCGCTACTACCGGGAAAACCCGGACCGGCTGGAATTTTTAAAGCACGGCCTACTTGAAAAAAAGGCGATGGCCCTTATTCTAGACCATAGCCGGATCGAGGAGATCGGTCAGGACGAACAGGCCGAAGACGCCAAAGAAGCCACATCCACTGAAGCGACAAAAAAGGAGTGAACCTTGCCGTTAATACCCATGGTCATTGAACAGAGCAGTCGGGGGGAACGCGCCTACGACATCTATTCGCGCCTTTTGAAGGACCGGATTATCTTTTTGGGAACCGCCATCAATGATGAGATCGCCAACCTCATCATCGCCCAGTTGCTCTTTTTGGAGTCCGAGGATCCGGACAAGGACATCAATTTCTATATCAATTCCCCCGGCGGAATGGTGACCGCAGGGCTTGCGGTGTACGATACCATGCGCTACATCAAACCCGAGATCGCCACGGTGTGTCTCGGGCAGGCCGCCAGCATGGGGGCGCTGCTCTTGGCCGCCGGGACCCGGGGGAAACGGTATTCGCTTCCCAATGCGAGGATTCTCATCCACCAACCCATGGGCGGGTTTCAGGGACAAGCCTCGGATGTGGCCATCCAGGCCAATGAAATCTTGCGCATGAAGGAGACGCTCAACAAGATCCTGGCGTTTCATACCGGAAAAGACATGGATGTCGTCCAAGCGGATACGGATCGCGACTTTTTCATGTCCGGTCGGGAGGCAAAGGAATACGGCATCGTGGATCATGTCATCGTGAATCGGGATGACCTGAACAATCTGGATGCCTCCGACAAACAGGAGGGGTGATATGCCTGGAAAAGATGGAAACGGGGAAAACCTCTTTTGTTCCTTTTGCGGGAAAAATCAGAAGGAGGTCAAGAAACTCATCGCGGGCCCGGCGGTTTATATTTGTGATGAGTGCATTCAGCTGTGCAGCGAGATCATCGAGGAAGAATCCGAAAAAGACACCGGCGAGAGCAAGCGGCACCTTTCCCCCAAAGAGATCAAACAGATGCTCGACGATTACGTCATTGAACAGGATTACGCCAAGAAGATCCTGTCCGTGGCGGTCTATAACCATTACAAGCGGCTCGATTCGGGCGTCCGTACCGACGATGTGGAACTGCAAAAAAGCAACATCCTCTTGATCGGTCCCACGGGATGCGGAAAGACCCTCATGGCCCAGACTTTGGCCCGGTTTCTCAGCGTCCCCTTCACCATTGCCGATGCCACCAGCCTCACGGAAGCCGGCTACGTGGGGGAGGACGTGGAAAACATCATCCTGTCTTTGTTGCAAAACGCCGATTACGATGTGGAAAAGGCGAAGCGGGGCATCGTCTATATCGATGAAATCGATAAGATCGCCCGCAAGTCGGACAACCCGTCCATCACCCGGGACGTGTCCGGGGAAGGGGTGCAGCAAGCCCTGCTCAAGATCATCGAGGGGACCCTGGCCGCCGTACCCCCCAAAGGGGGCAGGAAACATCCTCAACAGGACTTCATCAAGGTGGATACCACGGACATCCTGTTCATCTGCGGCGGGACCTTCACGGGACTCGAGGAAATCGTCCAGCGGCGCATGGGTTCCAAGCTCATGGGCTTCGGCGCAAAGATCGTTTCCAGCAAAGAAAGAAGCATCGGTGAAATCCTGATGCACGTTCAGCCGGAAGATCTCATCAAGTACGGCTTGATTCCTGAATTTCTGGGACGGCTCCCCGTCATTGCCACCCTGGATGAACTGGGTGAAGCGTCCTTGATCCGCATCCTCAAGGAGCCCAAAAACGCCTTGATCAAGCAGTTTGAAAAGCTCTTTGAATTGGAAGGGGTGAACCTGCGTTTTACCGACAGCGCCCTTTCGGCCATCGCCAGGGAGGCGATGAAGCGCAAATCGGGCGCCCGGGGGCTTCGGGCCATCTTGGAAGGCTGCCTGCTGGATATCATGTACGAGTTGCCTTCAATCGAAAACGTCAAGGAATGTGTGGTGAGCGAAGATGTCGTCCTGCACGGTGAAAAGCCCATTCTCCTTTATGAGCAGGAGAAGATCCAGGCCTAGAAGGGTCGGTTTAATTTAAAAAAAACAGATCGTTAAATAAACATTTAAAACAAATCAGTCGAAATGGTCATGTTGCCCAAAATGTTTCAAGATGACAAAAAAGCAGAACCCAAACCCACGCTGCCCCTGTTGCCCTTGAGGGATATCGTGGTGTTTCCCCACATGGTGGCCCCCCTTTTTGTGGGACGGGAAAAGTCGGTCAATGCCCTGACCGAAGCCATGAACCGGGACAAAACCGTCTTTCTCGCCACCCAGAAAAAGGCCAACATCGACAATCCCACGGAAAAAGACCTCAATACCACCGGGACGGTGGGGACGGTCCTCCAGCTCCTCCGGCTTCCCGACGGTACGGTGAAGGCCCTGGTGGAAGGAAAGCACCGGGCCCGGATCCTCCGTTTTGTTTCCAGGGAGGGGCTCTTCAAGGTGGAATATGAATTGATCCGGGACCAGGCGATTTCCGATTTTGAAGGGGAGGCCTTGAGGCGGGCCATCGTCCAAAGCTTCGAGGAATACGCCAAGCTCAACAAGAACGTGGCCAAGGAATTGATCGAGAACGTCTCCACCCTGACCCACCTTTCCCAGCTCGCCGACACGGTGGCCGCCCAGTTCGCCTTCAAGCTGGAGGACAAGCAGAAACTCCTGGAGGCCGCGGACCTGGAGAAACGGCTGACCCTCCTGCTCCGGTTCATCCGCACCGAAATCGATATCTTCAAGATGGATCAGCGGATCAAAGGCCGGATCAAGGAGCAGATGGAGAAGGTCCAGAAGAACTTCTACCTCAACGAGCAGATGCGGGCCATCAAGAAGGAGATGGGGGCGGAAGAGGACCCCAGCGAAGAACTCGCCGAACTGGAAAAGCGGATCAAGCGCAAGCGCATGTCCAAGGAGGCCGCGGCCAAGGTCCGGCAGGAGTTCAAAAAGCTCAAGATGATGACGCCCATGTCCGCGGAAGCCACGGTGGTTCGGGGCTACATCGAGTGGCTCATCAGCCTGCCCTGGTTCCAGAAGACGACCGTCCGTCATGATATTGAAGAGGCCGCCAAGATCCTGGACGAAGACCACTACGGGCTCGAAAAACCCAAGGAGCGGATCCTGGAGTACCTCGCCGTTCAGTCTTTGGTCAAGAAGATTAAAGGGCCCATCCTGTGCTTCGTGGGGCCTCCGGGGGTCGGCAAGACCTCCCTGGCCAAATCCATCGCCCGGGCCACGGGGCGGAAATTCGTGCGCCTTTCCCTGGGCGGGGTCCGGGATGAAGCCGAGATCCGGGGACACCGGCGCACCTAT
>JALVQN010000076.1 GCA_027025555.1 Desulfobacterales bacterium | reverse complement strand
GGGGGGTGGGGTGGGAGGCACCCCGACGCCCAAAAAGGAGAGGGTGGCCTCCGTGATGATGGCCACGGCCAGATGGATGGTGGCGATCACCAGGACCGGGCCCATCACATTGGGCAGGATGTGGCGCAGCATGATCAGCACGGGATGGATGCCGATGACGCGGGCGGCCTGGACGTATTCTTTGTTCTTCTCCACCATGGTGGAGCTGCGCACCGTGCGGGCGTACTGGACCCAGCCGGAGACTCCGATGGAAAAAACCAGGACGCTGATGGCCAGATCCTCGGTCTTGGCCTCGGGGATCAGGGTCCGGAGGATCCCGTCGGTGAGCAGGGCGATGAGGATGGCCGGGAAGCTGATTTGGACTTCGGCGATCCGCATGATGGCCACATCGATGATGCCGCCGGCGTATCCCGAGACGATTCCCAGGCTGACCCCCAGCACCATGGAAAACAGAACGCTCAAGAAGCCCACCATCAAAGAGATGCGCGAGCCGTACAAAATGGTGGACAAGACGTCCCGGCCCTGGTCGTCGGTGCCGAACAGGTAACGGGGTTGGCCTCCGGACATCCAGGAGGGCGGGATGTGGGCATCCAACAGATCCAGGCTGGCCATGTCGAAGGGATTCTGGGGGGCGATCCAGGAAGCGCACAGCGCACTGAGCAGGATCGCCAGCGTGATGACGGCTGCCATGATGGTGACGGGGGAATGGGAAAAGGAATAGAAGATATCACTGTCGGTGATACGAAAGAAAAGCCCCCTTGGCCGGGCGGCCTCCTTGTTTTCGGATATGGCGGAGGCTCTACCCATGGCCCCCCACCTTCCCCATGTCGACGCGCAGCCGCGGATCCACCACATAGTAAAGGATGTCCACGACGAGGTTGATGACCACGAAGAAAAAAGCCACCAGGATCAAATAGGCCGACATGATGGGGATGTCCACGTTGTGGATGGCCTGGAGAAACATGAGTCCCATGCCCGGCCACTGGAAGACCGTTTCCGTGATGATGGCAAAGGCGATGATGGAGCCGATCTGCAACCCGGTGATGGTGATGACGGGCACCAGGGTGTTCTTCAGGGCGTGGCCGAAGTAAACCGCGCGATCGCTCAGGCCCCGGGCCCGGGCGAACTTGATGTAATCCGTCCGGAGAACCTCCAGCATTTCCGAACGGATCAGGCGCATGATGAGCGTGAGCTGGAACATGCCCAGGGTGAAGGCGGGCATGATCAGGGCCTTGAGGCCGCTGGCCGTGAGCAATCCCGTGGTCCAGGGCCCCAGGGCCACGACTTCCCCGCGGCCGTAAGAGGGGAGCCACCCCAGGATGACGGCGAAGATGAAGATCATGAGAATGCCGATCAGGAAGGTGGGCAGGGAGATGCCGATGAGGGAAAAGGTCATGAAGATCCGGCTGAGAAAGCCCTTGGGGTGCAGCCCGGTGTAAACCCCCATGGGGACGCCCACCACCAGGGAAAAGAGGGCGGCCACAAGGGAAAGCTCCAGGGTGGCCGGGAGACGCTCTTTGAACAGCTCGGCCACCGGACGCTTGTGCTGGTAGGAAAGGCCGAATTCGCCGCATGCCGCATTCCCCACGAAGCGGGCGAACTGCACCAGGGGGGGATCGTTCAACCCCAACTGCTCGCGGAGCTGTTCCCGCTCGGCAAAGGAGGTCTCGATGCCCACCATCTGATGGACGGGATCCCCCACGTAATTGAACATCAAAAAAGCCACCATGGCCACGACCAGCATGACGAACAGGGACTGGAGCAGGCGGCGGATGATGAAAGCTGCCATGGACGGGACCGTTTGATGCGCCGTTTCCCCCGCAGGTTGTTACCCCCGGGAGAAACGGCGACGGGCACGTTTACTTGACGTTGACGTAATAGATCATGAATTGATTGTCGGCGCGCTGAACAAGGGAAACCGTGTCCTTCTTGCCCCAGGCCAGGGACTGCTGGTGCAGCGGGATGTATCCCACATCCTGATGAAGCAGCATATAGGCTTCCTTGATCATCTTATCCCGCTTGGCGATGTCGGTTTCGCTGAGGATCTTGTCGGTCAGCGCATCGATCTTGGGGTTGGAGTATCCGCCCAGGTTGAACTTGCCCCGGCCGGTCTTTTCATCCCGGGTGTTGATCAGGTTGTAGAGCACGTTCCAGGAGTCGAAGCTGGAGGGGGTCCAGCCCAACAGGTAGAACTCGGTGTCATAGGCCAGCACCTTCTTGAAGTATTGGGCTTTTGGCTGGGCCTTGAGGTTGACCTTGATCCCCACCTTGGCCAGCATGGAGACCACGGCCTGGGCGATCTGCTCGTCGTTGACATACCGGTTGTTGGGGGAATCCATGCACATGGTGAAGCCGTTGGGATAGCCGGCTTCGGCCAGAAGCTTCTTGGCTGCCGCCGGATCGTAAGGATACCGCTTGAAGTCCTTGGCGTAAGCGGGAAAGAGCTTGGGCGAGATCATGAGGGCCGAGGGCTCGGAGAGGCCCCGCATGATCTTCTTCTGGATGGCCTTGATGTCGATGGCCTGGTAGATGGCCTTCCGCACCCGCACGTCCTTCAAGGGATTCTTTCCCTTGATGTTGGAGCAGGGCAGCTCGTCGTAGGTCTGGTTCATGCCCAAAAAGATGGTCCTCAACTCGGGGCCCACCAGGACCGAGGTGCCGGGGTTCTTGTTGACCCGCCCGATGTCCTGGACCGGCACCGGGTACATCATGTCGATTTCCCCGGATAAAAGGGCCGCCACCCGTGTGGCGTCGGACGCGATGGGCGTAAAGATCACCTCGCTCAGATTGTGTTTGGGCTTGTCCCACCAATCCTTGAAGGGTTTCAGGACGGTTTTGACATCTTTTTGCCTTTCCACCACGATAAAAGGCCCGGTGCCGTTCTCGTGGCGGGTGGCGTAGTTTTCCTTTCCGGATTTGATGTTGGTGGATTCGGTGGCGCCGTGTTTTTCGCACCACTCTTTGTCCATGATGAACCAGGCGCTCCACTCGGAGATCAGGATGGGGTTGGGGTCCTTGGTGATGAAGTCCACCGTGTAGTCATCCACCTTGATGACCTTTTTGACCGTGGAGACCTTGGTCTTGAAATCGGAGCCCTCCGACATGGCCCGTTTGTAGGAAAAGACCACGTCATCGGCCGTGAAGGGATTGCCGTTGTGGAACTTGACGTTTTTGCGAAGGTGAAAGCGCCAGCGGGTGGGCTCCAGGATCTCCCAGCTTTCGGCCAGAGCCGGCTGGATTTCCAGGTCGGGCCCCCGGCGTACCAGCCCCTCGTAAACGTTTCCCAAAAAACCGATCAGAAAAGTCTCGTTGAGGGAATGGGGGTCCAGGGACATGAGGTCGCCCTGAAAGGCCCATTTCAGGGTTTTGGCCTGGGCCAAAACACCCGTTCCCGACAGTCCCAGCATGACCATTGCCAAGGCAAGGATTCCAACAAACCGTATTTTTCGCATTTCCTTCCTCCTTCTCCTTTACCCGGTTAGATTTAGAAAGGGCGGTTTCAAAACGGAAGTACTATAGGCAGGCCTTAAGAGCGGGTCAAGCAAAAAGGGGACCGATTTCGGCCTGCCTTTTCTCTCGTTTCGTGTAAGATTCGCAGGGAAGGGGAAGGCCCTCAGGATAAGGCGACCCGCCTTACGGGACAAAGCGTCGTCTGCTTGCCGCGTTTGGTTTCAACGGCCCAGAGGGGGCGGGCCAGTCCTGTGGTGCGATCGGACAGGGCCCGGTTCAAGAGGCGTTCCCCCTGGGCCCCGGAAGTTCGAAAGATCTCGTTTCCAGGGGCCTTTTCGCAATGGAAGAGATAGTAGGGACGGACCCGGATGGACAGCAATTTCTGATGCAGATGCCGTAAAATCGCTTCGTCATCGTTGATGCCCTTGAGCAAGACCGCCTGGTTGCCCACATGGATGCCGGAAGCAACCAGGGCATAAACGGCTTTTGCCGTGTGGGGGGTGATTTCCCTGGGATGGTTGCAATGGATGTTGATCCACAGGGGCACCCGGTGATGTTTGCCGAGGATCCGGCAAAGGGAGGGCGTGATGCGCTGGGGCAAGACGATGGGGACCCGGGTGCCGAAACGAATCATTTCGAGGTGCCGGATTTCCCGGAGACGGCGAACGAGTTCCTCAATCCTTGCATCAGGCAGGACAAAGGGATCGCCCCCGGTAATCAGGACATCGCGAATCATCCGGTGCTTCCGGATCCAGTGCAGCCCCGCTTCCAGGTTCAAGGCGCGGGATTTCGTTTTGGTCATGACATGCAACTTCCTGAAACAAAACCGGCAGTAACTCGCGCAGCGGTTGCTGACGAGGAAGGCCACCCGGTCCGGATACTTCCAGTCGATGCACCGGGGCGTTGCCTTACTGGAAGCAAGAGGTGAAACCGGGTCGTTACCGTTCTTATCGCCTTTCATAAACGACTCCGATGGAAGGGCATCCAGGGCCCGGACTTCTTCCATGGAAGGCAGGACCTGTTTGCGGATGGGACAGTCCGGATCCCTCTTGTCCATCAGGGAAGCAAAATAGGGGGTGGTTCCCCACCGCCACGACATTGCGGAAAGGGCGGCCTCTTCCCGGGGGGACAGGGAGATCACGGATTTTAAGCGTGGAAGGGTATGGATGCGGTATTTCAACTGTTTCATCCAGGCGTGCACGTCGGGTTCTCCTTTGTGGAAGTGGAGATGCGGAAGGCTTTTTTACCATATGGACCCCAATCTGCCAATCGGCATGATGCCGGAAGAGATTTTCTTGTCATTGGATATGCATTGGGATAATGAAAGATCATGTCCGGTTCCTGTAAGTCCGTGGCCGAACGGCCCCTTCATCTTTCCCGGCTTCTGGCCAAAAAAGAGACGCTGATCATGAGAAACCGCGTGCTTGAAGCCGTTCGGCGTTTTTTTGAAAAGGACGGCTTCATGGAGGTGGAAACGCCCTGCAGGGTGCCGGCGGTGGCCCCGGAACGCCATATTGATGCCCTGGTTTCGGAAGGCTGGTATTTACAGACATCTCCCGAACTGTGCATGAAGCAGATGCTTTGTGCCGGATACGATCGTATTTTTCAGATCTGCAGGTGTTTTCGAAAAGGAGAAAGGGGAAGGATCCACCTTCCGGAGTTCACCCTTTTGGAATGGTATGCCTCGGGGTGGGACCATTTCCGGCTGATGGCCCATACCGAGGCCCTCCTCAAATATGCGGCCGCCGGCCAGCACAAGGGCGGAACCCTTTCTTACCAGGGGCATACCGTGGATCTCAGGAAACCCTGGCCCAGGATGACGGTGGCGGAAGCCTTTGACCGCTTTGCTCCGATTCCCCTGAACCGGGCCCTTGCCGAGGCGCGCTTCGAAGAAGTCCTCGCCTTGGAAGTGGAGGCGCATCTGGGCTTTGACGCGCCCGTTTTTTTGTACGGCTATCCCGCTTCCCGGGGATCCCTGGCCCGCCTGGATCCTGAGGATCCTTCGGTGGCCTCACGTTTCGAGCTTTTTATTTGCGGCATCGAACTCTGTAACGGGTTCCATGAACTCACGGATCCGGTGGAGCAACGGCGCCGATTTGAAAAAGAAAGGACGGCCCAGCAACGGGCCGGAAAAACAATGTCCCCCATGCCCGAAACCTTTCTCAACACCATGCCGTGGATGCCCGATTGCGCCGGAAACGCCCTGGGGCTGGACCGTCTGGTGATGCTTTTGGGGGATGTCCCCACAATCGATTCGGTGGTCGCCTTTCCTCCGGAAAGCCTTTAGAGGGGCATTGCTTAATGGCAACATGGAACGGAAACCCGCACGTTTGCCCGTATAAAATTCCCCATCAATATTTGATAATAACTTTACATTGTTTCATAGGAAGTGTTAATATCCATGGTGGAAGGAGTCGGGTTTTTCAACCAAGAAATCCCAAATCACCGATGAAAAGCGTGTGTCAAAAGGGGAAGAAGGATCATGAAAAAAGAGCGCATCATGATCGTGGAAGACGATAATGTGACGGCGGAACACCTCCGGACCAGCCTGATGGAATGGGGATATCGCGTGGATCCCGTCGTGCCCGACGGGGTGTCCGCCATCCGGGAGGCCAGCCGTCAAAAGCCCGACCTGGTGCTCATGGATATTCGCCTGAAGGGCCCCATGGACGGCATCACTGCAGCCGAAGTCCTTTCCGGACAGGGAAAGGTTCCCATCGTTTTTTTAAACGCTCCGGAAGACCGGCCGATGGTGGAAAAGCGGGGATTCGGCGAGTTGGCGCTCTGCCTGGAAAAGCCCGTGGACGATCGGCTCCTGAAGCTCACCGTGGAGAGCGCTTTTTATCGACACAAGATGGAAGCGGCCTTGAAGGAAAGTGAAAGGCGGTATCGTGCCATCATCGAGCAGATGTCGGAAGGCTATTATGAAGTGGATCTGAAAGGCAATTTTACCTTTCTCAACAAGGCCATGGCCCAGATGGTGGGAATTCCAAAAGGGCAATTGCTGCAAATGAACAATCGGGATTTCATGGAACCTGAAACAGCGGCCCTGGTCTATAAAAAATACAACGAGGTCTATCGCACGGGGATTCCGGTAAGACGGTTCGACCACGAGTTAAAGACAAAGGCGGGACGCCGCCGCTACCTGGAGGCCTCCATCAATCTCATCAAAGACAAAGAGGGACATCCCGTCGGTTTCGGGGGGGTGGTACGCGATGTCACCGAAAAGCGGAAGATGGAAGTCTCCCTCATCAAGACACGGAGTTTTTTGCAAAATATCCTGAACCAGTCCCTGGACGGCATCTCCACCACCGACATGAGGGGAAGGATCGTCTACGCCACTCCCCGGCTGGAAGAGATGATCGGGTATACCCAGAAGGAGCTCATCGGCAAGCGTGTCCATACCTTTTATAAAAACGGAAAAAAGGACGCCAAGTTCATCATGGAGGTGTTGACCGAAAAGGGGGACCTGAAAAACCATGAGATGCAATTTGTGAGCAAAAGCGGCGGCGTCTTGGACATCATGCTCTCGGCCTCCATGCTCAAGGATGAGTCGGGAAATCCCATCGGTACGGTGGGTATTTTCAAGGATGTCACAGAGAAAAAGCGGATGGAGGAGCAGATCCTCCAAAGCCAGAAACTGGAATCCATCGCTGTTCTGGCGGGGGGCATCGCCCACGATTTCAATAATATTTTAACGGCGGTGGTGGGTAACATCTCACTGGCCAGGATGTACGTCAAGGCCGAGGGAAAGCTGGCCCATATCTTGACCGAGGCGGAAAGGGCGTGTGATCGGGCCCGGGCCCTCACCACGAGGCTTTTGAGTTTCACGAAAGGTGAAAAGTCGGTCAAACGCGTGGATGCCATCGGACAGCTGATTCAGGATGTCACCCAAATCGTCCTGTCGGGATCCAACATCATCCATGAGTTCGATATCCCGCCGGACCTGTGGCGCGTTGAATTCAACGCCGAAGAGATGAAGCAGGCCCTGACGAACATCGTCCTCAACGCCATGGAATCCATGCCCAGAGGCGGCGTGGTCCGCGTGACGGGGCGAAATGTTGTGTTCAACCGGGAACATGGGGAAATTCCGGAAGGCGTTTTGCCCGGGAAATACGTGCAAATTTCCTTTATCGACCAAGGGATGGGGATCTCTCCGGAGCACCTGCCCAAGATCTTTGATCCCTATTTTTCCACCAAGGAGAGAGGCCGCGAAAAGGGGATGGGTTTGGGGCTGACGACGGTATATTCCATTGTGAAGCGCCACGAAGGATACATCCATGTGACGTCCAAAGAGGGTGCCGGGACCGCGGTGCACTTGTTTTTGCCGGCCCAAGAATCCGTCCCGGAAAAAGCCCGAGGAACGGCGGCTCCGGACCGGGCCCGGGAACGGCCGAAGGGGAAGATCCTGGTCATGGATGACGAGGCAATCGTGCGGGAGGTGGTGGGGGAGATGCTCAAGGAGATGGGTTACAGCGTAAAATTTGCCAAGGAAGGGAGCGAAGCCATCGAGCTGTATCAAAAGGCCAAGAACGCCCGCACCCCCTTCGAGGCCGTCATTTTGGACCTCACGGTGAAGGCCGGCATGGGCGGCCGGGACACCCTGAACCGCCTCTTGGAGATCGACCCCCATGTCAAAGCCTTTGTATCGAGCGGCTACAGGGAAGGGTCGGTCATGCGGGACCCTCAAAAACACGGGTTCATCGGCGCCATTCCCAAACCCTTTACGATGGAGACCCTCAAAGAAGAGATGGAGAGAAACCTCTAGGCCCTGGTGGAAGGGCTGCGGGGGCGCCCGGTTTTACCTTTTCGAGGCGCCGCGAGCATGGAAAACAGGCCTGCGCCTGCGATCATCAATCCGGCGCCCACCAGGAAGGCCTGGCGCAACTGGAAAAAATCCATGGTCACGCCGGCAAGGATGGATCCCACCAGCATGCCCCCGCTGTGGGCCATGGTTAAAAGCGCCATGACAGCGCCCATGGCCTTGACCTGATTCCCTTTCAGCACCGCCGTGGCCATGAGTGGGGGCATGGCGATGCCGCCCCCCAGTCCGAAAAGGAAGTTGGCCGAAAAGAGGTCCCAGAACCCTCCGGCGAACTGGAAGAGCAAAAGCCCCAGGGAGGAAATTCCTCCGCCGACGACGATCATCTTCTTCCGGCTGATCCGGTCTGCCACGTAGCCCATGGGGGTTTGGATGAGCCCGCTGATCAAGACGCCCAGCATGACCAGAACCCCGATGAGGGAGCTGGAGATGGAAAACACGGATGCGGCGTAGACCGGCAAGAATCCCCAGATCACGCCGATGCACGCGGTATAGGAAAAGCGGAAGGAAAGCAGGCCTGCCAACTCGGGATCCTTAAGGAGGCGCCCCCAACCCGCCAGCCTTTTATCAAAGGGCCGGATGGCTTCCATTCGGCTCGGGGGAAGCAGGAGGAAGCTCATCAGAAAAGCGCCCATCGCCAGGGCCCCCATGATGACGAAAGCGGCGTGCAGGCCCCACCGATCTTTGATGTACCCCCCAAGGAGCGGTCCGATACTCAGGCTCAAGAAGATGGACATGTTGAACATGCCCATGGTGAAGCCTTCCTCTCCGGAAGGGGCGATGTCCCCCACATAAGCCTGGGCCACCGGCATGATCATGGCCGAGGCGATGCCCTGGATGAACCGGATGCCGATGAGGGTGGGAACGTTCCGGGAAAACACAAAGGCCACCGAGATGAAGGCGTAAGCCAGAAGACCCGTTGCGATGAAGGGTTTCCGGCCCTTTTTGTCGGAGAGGCGGCCGAAAAGGGGTAAAAAGAGCGTCCTGGACAGGGAGAAGGCCCCGAAGATCAGACCGATGTAAAGCCCGCTCGCCCCCAGGTCATGGGCATAGACCGGGAGAAGCGGCACCACGATACCCACGCCGGTGACCGCTGCGAAAATGGAAAAAAAGAGGGTGCCGAAGACCTTTTTGTCCAGGCCGGTCAATTCAATCGCCTTGGGGATCCGGTGGGGCGAGCTCTTTTCGGATGGCGGCAAGCGCGGATTCCAGGGTCCGGCGGATTTCTTCCAGCCGCTCTTGCGTTGCGGCCTCGAATCTCAAGACCAGGACAGGCTGGGTATTGGAGGCCCGGATGAGGCCCCATCCGTCCGGGAAAAGGACGCGGACGCCGTCGATGTCGATGACGTCGTAGCGCTGACGAAAATAGTCGGTGACCCTTTCCACCACGGCGAATTTCACATCATCCGGACATGGGACCCGGATCTCCGGCGTCGTATAGGTCTTGGGGACATCCGCCAGGAGGGCGGAGAGGTTTCGGTCCGAGGCGGAAAGGATTTCCAGGAGTCGGCAGGAGGCGTAGATGGCGTCGTCGAACCCGAAATACCGGTCCTTGAAGAAGATGTGGCCGCTCATTTCGCCGGCCAACTCGGCCTTTTCCTCTTTCATCTTGTGTTTGATGAGGGAATGGCCGGTTTTCCACATGATGGCCCGTCCGCCGTTCTTTTCGATGTCGTCGTAGAGGGTCTTGGAACACTTCACCTCGGAGATGAAGGTGGCGCCGGGCTTTCTGGAAAGGATCTCCCTGGAAAAAAGAATCATGAGCTTGTCTCCGTAGATGATGTTCCCCTGCTCATCCACCACGCCGATCCGATCGCTGTCCCCGTCATAGGCGATTCCCACATCGAGGTGTTTCTCTCGAACCAGTGCGATGAGGTCCTTGAGGTTTTCGGCCACGGTGGGGTCGGCTTCATGGTTGGGAAAGGTGCCGTCCATGTCGCAATACAGGGCATGGACCTCGCATTGAAGGGCTTTCAGGAGGGGAAGGGCCACCACCCCTCCGGTCCCGTTTCCCGCATCCAGCCCCACCTTCAGGGGGCGTTTCAGGTGGATATTCTCCATCACAAAGGCCTGGTAGGAAGGGATGACACGGGTTTGGGACAGGGTCCCCCGACCGGTTTCAAAGTCTTCGGCATGGATGAGAGAAAGGATCGCTTTCAGTTCCTTTCCGTAGACAGAATCCAGATCCATGCACACCTTGAATCCATTGTACTCGGGCGGGTTATGGCTGGCGGTGACCATGACCCCCCCTTCTTTTTTCAGATGCCGGATGGAGAAGTAAAACACGGGGGTGGGGCAGACCCCGATGTCGATTACGTCACACCCGGTTGACCGCAATCCCTCCATGACCCTTTGGGCGTAAGTGTCGGAAGTGAGCCGGCAGTCCCGGCCCACCACCAGGCGGACACGCCCATGGCGTTTCAGATAGGTGCCCACGCCTTTTCCGATCCGGATGACGTCGTTTTCGGAAAGGTCCTTTCCGGCAATTCCCCGGATATCGTATTCCCTGAAGATCTCTGGATTCATGGCAGTCCTCCTTAATGTTCTATTGAAGCGCCAGCGCGATGATCCCTACGATCCAGCAATAGGGTGCAAAGACCGAAAGCCGGCCCTGATTGACGAAACGAAGAAGCGTTTTCAGGGCAAAGAATCCGACCCCGGCGGCCGTGGCCGAACCGATGAAAAGCATTTGGACCGGTACCGGAGACGGGCTCAAAAGAGAACGCGCCTGCAACGCAAGGGCCCCCAGGATCGCGGGAACGGACAAGAGGAAGGAGAAGGGCCCCGCGGCCTCCCTTTGGATGCCCAAAAAAAGCGCCGTGGAAATGGTGGCTCCGGAGCGGGAAAACCCGGGCAAGACGGCCATTCCCTGGGCGAGCCCGATAATCAGGGCGTCTTTGAGGGCCATGGCCTCAATGGGTCTTGAGGTCGGGGAAAGCTTTCGCGTGAAAAAGAGCAAGAGCCCCGTGATCAAGAGCATGACCCCGGCCACCTTGGTGGTGCCGAAAAGGGCCTGGGAGCGGCTGTGGAAAAAGAGCCCCAGAAGGGCGGTGGGCAGGCTTCCGAAGCCGATCAGCACGAGGATCCGGAAGTCTGAATTCTTTTGGAACAAGGGCCTCAGCCCCCCGCTCTTTCCGGCCAGACCGGGAAGGTGGAAGACAACGGAGGCCAGCCGCTTGAGTCGATGAAAAAAGACGACGCACACGGCCGCAAGGGTTCCCACATGGAGGCAGACATCCAGCAGAAGCTCGGGTTCTTTCATGCCCAAGGCGTGCTGGAACAGGACCAGGTGCCCGGAACTGCTCACCGGCAAAAATTCGGTGAGACCCTGGATGACGCCGAGAATCAGGACCTTGACGGCCGCCATGCCGGTCATCCCTTCACCACGGCCAGGGGTCTGAGCCGGGCCACCTTCTTGGAGATGCCGGCCCCGTGGACCACATCCACCACCTTGGAAACATCCTTGTAGGCCTCGGGCATCTCTTCGGCCAGGGTGCCCCTTCCGGTCCAGCGCACGAGGATCCCCCGATCTTCCAGTTCCCGCTGGATGGATCGGCCTTTGCTCTTCTTCATGGCCGCCTTCCGGCTCAGGACCCGGCCGGCGCCGTGGCAGGTGGATCCGAAGGTTTCCTCCATGGCCTTTTGGGTTCCCACCAGGACATAGGAGGCCCGTCCCATGTCTCCGGGGATGAGGATGGGCTGCCCCACCAAGCGATACGCCTCGCAAAGCTCCGGGTGACCCGGGGGAAAGGAACGAGTGGCCCCTTTGCGATGCACGCATACGGGGCGCGGCTTGCCGTCGATGACGTGGGTTTCCTTTTTGGCGATGTTGTGGGAGACATCGTAAACCAGGTGCATGGCCAAATCCCGGGGGCTGATGTCCAGCACCCGCTGGAAGACCTCCCGGCAAAGATGGAAAAGGACCTGGCGGTTGGCCCAGGCATAGTTGGCGGCGCAGGCCATGGCATTGAAGTAGGCCCTGCCCGTTTCCGTTTGGATCCCGGCACACGCCAGCTGTCGATCCGGAAGGTCGAAGGGAAGGCTTTTGGAGAGCCGGGTCATGCGACCCAGGAAATCGTCACAGACCTGGTATCCCAGGCCCCGGGATCCCGAATGCAAGATCAGCGTGACCTGGCCTTCAAAAAGGCCGAATGCCCGGGCCACGGCGGGCTCAAAAATCGTCTCCACGGTTCCCACTTCCAGGAAATGGTTTCCGGAGCCCAGGGTCCCAAGCTGTTTCAATCCCCGCTCCAGTGCACGCGGGCTCAACAGGTCCGGGTCGGCATTTTCCAGGCATCCGCCCTCCTCGGTGTGTGCCAGGTCGGCATCCTCGCCGTATCCCCGGGACACCGCCCATCGGCTTCCCCGGCGGAGGACCTTCTTTTCTTCCTTCCTGTCGAGGCGGATGTTTCCGGTGGATCCCACCCCCGAGGGGACGGTTTGGTATAACGCGTTGACCAGGGCCTCGAGTTTGGACGCGACATCGTTTCTGGAAAGGCCGGTGACGGCCAGGCGTACCCCGCAGTTGATGTCGTACCCCACACCTCCGGGGGAGATGATCCCTTCCTCCCAGTCGAAGGCGGCCACGCCGCCGATGGGGAAACCGTACCCCCAATGGATATCCGGCATGGCCAAAGAGGCTTTTAAGATCCCGGGCAAGGCGGCCACATTGGCCACCTGCTGCAGGGGTTCGTTCTGCTCTTTTCGGGACAGTACGGAGTCGTCGGCATAGACGATCCCGGGCACCCGCATCTTTCCCGTGGCCGGAATGCGCCAGCGGTATCGATCGATTCGTTCCACCTTGATTTCCATGGGCGTTTCCCTCAATGTCCCTGTGAAGGGACGTTACACATCGAAGATGATGAAGGCCTCCCATCCCTTTGACGTGGGCCCGACCCGAAGCCGGTGGTACGTCACGGCCTTGATCTCGGTTTTGATGCCATGACGCTTGGGATCGTAGGGGTGTACCCGCACCGCGGCCGAAAGCCGGTCTTCCGTGATCCGCGTCACCCGAATGTCCCGGACCAAGAGCCCCTTCCCCGCCCACAGATAAAGGAGTTCCCGCAGCCAGTTGACCATGCGCTCGGCCGGGTCTTCGCCCCGGATGTGGAGCGTCTCGGCGGGCCCGGGTCCCGGCGGGATCCCCTCTGCCAGGATGTCGAAAAGCGCGGCCCCCGCTGTTTCATAGAGGGCTTTTTCCGTGGGGGCGAAGACCACCATCCCCAGATCCGCGGTGTGGTCGATGAGCCGATACCCCGCCTTTCGCGCAGCCGGTGCCTTCACCAAAGGACTTCTCCGGTGTGTTTCGTCGAATATCCCCCAAGGGCTTCCACCCGCTTTTTAAACGCCGGGGAGGCGATGATTTCCAAAAGGACCCGAATCTTGTCCGAGTCGAAGTATTCTTCGGCGATCACCAGGTCGTACTGTTCGGTGACCACGGGAATGAAATCGAGGTTCAACGCCTTGGCGGCGGAAAAGATGCCCAGCCCCACATCCGCCACACCGCTCTGCACGGCCACGGCCACGGCCATGTGGGTGTATTCCTCTGTGGCATAGCCGTTGATGCGGCCCGGGTCGATCCCCTTTTCCTTCAGCCGGTAATCCAGCAGGATCCGGGTCCCCGAACCGGACTGGCGGTTGATGAAGGTGACATCCTCCCGGGTGAGGTCCTCGATGCCGTTGATCTTTTTGGGGTTGCCCCTGGGAAGGATGAATCCCTGATCCCGAAGCACAAGCTGGACCCCTTTCACGGGGGTGTCCGGTAAAAACCGGCGGATGTAAGACAGGTTATAGGTCCCGTCCTCGGGATCCAAAAGATGGCATCCGGCCAAATGGCAGACCCGGCGCTTGAGGGCCATCAAGCCCCCCATGCTTCCCACGTGGCTGGAAGACAGAGAATATGCCCCGTGGCGCGCCTTGATCTCGTCGGCCAGCACATCCAGGGTGTTGTCATGGCTTCCCACCGCCACAATGGTCTTTTCCACCGAAAAAAGGGGTCTCAAGAGTTCGGCCTCCACGGGTTCTTGTTCCATGACCCCTTCCCGATGGGTTGGAATGCGGATGATGCCGTCGGCCTCCGTTAAGGAGGTGATGCATCCGGCGCCCCTGGGAAGGGCGGTGGCCACCAGCGTCTCGCCCACCTTCCCGATCTTCACCCGGACAAATTCCTCCAGGCCCAGCTTGGAAGGAATCTTCCGGGTGGGCTTCACGAGGGCCTTTTGGCGCCGGGGTTCTTCCTGGCCCAGCAGCCCGCAGATGAAGGGACGGATGAATTCCTCAAAGGCAATGATGGCCGAAACCGGATATCCCGGCACCCCGAAAACCGGCTTTCCCCGGACCCTTCCGATGACGACGGGTTTTCCCGGCATGAGGGTCACCCCGTGGACCAGGACCTCTCCCAGGTCCGCGATCACCTTTTTTGAATAGTCTTGGGAGCCGGCGGAGGAGCCGCCCCCGATGAGGATAAAGTCGAAATCGCCCCGGACCCCCTCGGCCACGGCCCGGCGGATGGCGTCCACGTCGTCCTTGAGCATCTCGTGACGCACAAACGCGCCCCCGGAGTCCTCCATGAGCTTTCCCAGGACAAAGGAATTGGTTTCCAGGACCTGGCCCGGCTGAACGGCATGGAGGGGGACCCGTCGCCAGTCCACCAATTCGGATCCCGTGGGGATGATGAGGCCCTTCGGCCGGGGTTTCACCGGGACTTTGAAGACGCCGCCGGTCAGCAAGGCACCCAAGCAGTAAGGGGTGATCTTATGATTTTGGGGAAACAGCAGCTCGGTGGCCACGATGTCTTCACCCACTTTTCGCACATGCTGGAACGGGAAGACCGGGGCTTCGATGACGATCCGGTCCTGTTCCACCTCCCGGACCTTCTCGATCATGATCACGGCGTTGGTTTGCGGGGGGAGCACATGGCCGGTGTTGACGTAAAAGGCGTCTTTTCCCACCACAAGCGTCTTGGGAGCGGTTTCACTGGCGCCGTAGGTCTTTTCCGCCTCCACGGCCACCCCGTCCATGGCGGCGAGGTGCGCATCGGGCGAAGAGATCCCGGCAAAGACCGGCTCGCCCAAGACCCGCCCCACCGCATCGGGGGCATCCACCCATTCACACGGCTTCGACGGCGCCTCGGAGAGCATGGTCAACACGATGTTGCGGGCTTCTTCCAGGGATTTCATCTGAAGGTAGATGTTTCGATCTTTACGCATGGAACGCTCCGGGGAGTATTAAAAAAAAGATTTCATGCGATGTTGCTCACATGGGAAAGACCGCCACGGGCACCCCTTCATCCAGGCCTTCGGCGTTCATGGGGATGGCGATCAATCCGTCGGCATGGACCATGGTGTTGATCAATCCGGATTTTCCCAAAAGGGGCTCGGCCCAGAGGGTGTCCCCCTTTTGGGTGAGGCGCACCCGGACGTAATCGATCCGCCCCTGGGCAGAGGCCAGATTGCGGGTCAGGCGGGCCGGTATTGGCGGCCGGGTTTCCCGGTTCGGTGACAGGCCGGCCGACGATTCCAGGAAGGGGCGCACCACCACGGTGAAGACGATCATGGCCGAGACCACATGGCCGGGCAATCCCCAGAAGGCCTTGTGGCCCACCTTGGCCAAGATGGTGGGTTTCCCGGGACTGATGGGGATGCCGTGGACCAGGATCCGGGACTGGGGAAGCCGGGAGAGGACCTCCACGGTCAAATCGCGACTCCCCATGGAACTGCCTCCGGAAAGAAGGACCGT
>JALVQN010000075.1 GCA_027025555.1 Desulfobacterales bacterium | reverse complement strand
AGGTGGTGGCACTGGGGTTGCCGTCGGCATCGTAGTCGCTGCTCCAGCTGTGGCCCCGGGCGTCAATGAAGGGTGAATAATTGGGTATTGTGTCCCCAGAACTCCTCAGAACTCCTCAGAACTCCTAATGAGTTAGATTACCTTACTGTTTGTGAGAAGGTTAAAGCGGATATTTTTGTTATTGGCGAAGACTGGGGCGGAAAACCTCATAATAAAGATGTTGAAAATTATTTTAGAAAAATCGTGGTCTGTCCCCTATTATCCGGAGAAAGGCAAAACGCAAGACCTGACCCCTATTTCCTGGGTTATCCCGTGTCGCTCATCCTGTAGATTCCCCTGAATCAGGGGTGGCAGGCTTCGTCTGGAATAGGTGGCAGGTTTGGTCTGGAATACCCAGCACTCGTCCGAGTTTCGCTCGCCCTGTTGACCGGAGGTGGCTAATGGGTGTCCCCTATTATTCGATCCCATCACCATGTTGACCCCATAATGTTTGCAGATTCAGGTGTCAAAATGTCCTTTTCGATAAACATAACCAAACCTAAATGCTTGGAAAAGCCCATATAGTAAGATTATTTTCCAAGCCGCCCCCCGATAATCATCAAACAACCCTACGTCAGATATTATTAGATATACCAAGGATAATATTCCAATAGAACTCACTATCAACAAGCTGATGGCTCGTTTCTTTTTCTCTATTTTTCCTATAATATATAGGGAAAGATAGCTTGAAATTATGGACAATAACATGGGAATTATCACGGTAGTATCAAGCCGATTCCCAAGGAAGAGAACACCAGCCAGCAATATGGTAGCGACAATACCAACTAGCCATTTATAAAAGTTTGGAAAATTAGAATCTTTCACTCCCCTCTCACATCAATTGCAGTCTGTTTCACAGCTTTCTTCTTGTGCTTTGTCGTAAGCCGACCTCCCTAGCATATCTACGGCAAAGTAATAGAGAGGACTCCCAGACTTGGTTAGCAATAGCAGATCACATACCCACTTTGGAGTACCGCATGACGCATAACATCTGTCATGTAATTTGCATGCCTCTGTATGATCAATAACTCCAAAGACTGAATCGGGCACAACATAAGCAGACCAGCCTGACCCACACCATGGCCCACCAAAGGGATAGTATTTGCCATTTTCATCTATCCACCTGTCTGCACCGGGAATCCAAGCTAAACCTCTCGGGTCGGCTCTTGTGGCTGGATTCCCATCAGCATACCCATATGTATTCAACCCCCCATCTAACCCAATCGGATCGCTGGTGATGTATCTGCCGATATCTGGGTCATAATACCGGAAGTAGTTGTAATACAACCCACTCTCCACATCAAAATACTGTCCTGGAAATCGCAGGTTCAGGACAAAAGGCTGTCCATCACCATCGGGATCTTCCTCCGGCAGGGTACCGCCGAAGGGTTCGGATTTCCACCGCCAGATAACTTGCCCACTTTCATCGCTGACAGCGCGGGGGCTACCCAGGTGGTCGGGGTGCAGGTAATACAGACCAGTGGTTTTCAGGTTTGCATCGGGCGCCCGGCTGCGCAGCTGCAGAATGGCACCCCGTGTGATGCGTGTTTCCGGCCCCAGGCTGATCTGCGGTGCGGTGAGAGTGAGTCGGGCGGGGGAAAGCAGGGTAAGGTCGGCAGTGTGGATTACTTCTGCGCCACATTGAAAGGTGGCCGCGCCACTCAGCTGAAGTTGCGTCAGGCTGGCCTGCTGTGATGTGCAGGCCTGGTACAGTTGGCGAAATTGAGGCTCGATGAGCGCCAGAGGATAACCATCGAGATACACATAGGCGCGCTGTAGCTCGCCCCCGGCGTCCAGCTCAGCCAGCAGTTCACCCTGAGGGCCATAATGAAAGTAACGGGTTTCGGTTGCCTGCTCCTTGGTAACACGCTCGCCCCGGCCGTTGTAACCGTAGCGGGCCAGGAGACGGTCGGCAGCACCGGGAATACGCTCGAACACTTGTGACAGGCGGTTGTGAGCGTTGTATGTAAACACCCGCCCCTGACCGCCGCTGTCGAGCCGGGCGACTGTGTTGCCGCTGGCATCATGATCGTAATGCCACTGTCCGTCCTGCAACAGACGGTTGCTGTTCGCCAGGTAATCGTAATCGCCGGTTACGCCATTGGCAACGAGGCGCAGGCGGTTACCGTTGGGGCCGTGGTCGTAGTCTTGACTGCCGAAAGGGCCATCAGCCAGATCGAGGCGATCGAGAGCATCATAGGTGAAGGTCTGTTCGGCCAAGGTGCTGGCGCCAGTGAGGATGGCCGTAAGGTTGCCCACAGCGTCGTGGGTATATTCCTTGTCCAGGGCACCGCCCTGAACCAGCTTCACCAGGCGGCCGTCAAGGTTATGGTGGCGCTGGTGAGACAGTCCGTTGCCGTATTTCCATTGCTTGGGTGGGCCGAAGGGCTGGTAGTTGATCTCGTCCACCAGCACGGTGGTCTGGCCATCAATGGTGAAGCGGACGCGGCTGATCTGCCCGGCGGCGTCCCGGTCGTAGAATAGTTCCAGGCCGCCGGGATAGGTGATGCCGCTGAGGCGGTTGGCGGTGTCGTAATGGTAGCGCCAGGCACTTTGCCCTCCTTCGGCATAATGCAAGCTCTCGCCAGTGCGGTTGCCTTGGGCATCGTAGGTGTATTCAATCGTGCCGTTCCCGTCTTCCATACGGCTGAGCCGACCGATCCCTTGAATGCCCTGGTCGTAGGTGAAATGGATGTCCTGTGTGGCGTCGGGGGTGGTAATGTCGGTGAGACGGTTCAGGGCGTCGTATTCGTATTGCAGGGAAATGCCCCGAGCATCGGTGATGGCTGTGCGGTTGCCGACAGCGTCATAGCGGTAGGTGATCAGCCCTCGGTCGGGACTCTGTTCACGAAGCAGGTTGCCCAGGCCATCGTAATCATAGGTGGTCGTTGTGCCATTGGGGGTGGTTATTTCTGTGAGATGGCCCAAGGCATCGTAGGCGTAGGTGGTGACGCCATCGAGAGTATCTGTGGTTTGAATCGGACGTGCTTTGGCATCATATGACCAGGAGGTCATCATGCGGTTGGCATTGATAACCTGGGTAAGATTGCCTACGGCATCATACTGGAAGCCAGTGGCTTGGCTGTCTGCGCCTATTGACTCAGCCAAGCGCCCCAGCGCATCATACACTTTCCTCTTTTCATACTGAAGCTTACTACCATTGGCATCATAGATGTGTTCGGCAGTACGATTTCCCATGCCATCAAGAGTGTAGTGTATGTATTCTCCAGTTGCTTCCTGGGTAATACGAATCAATCGACCAGCAGTGTCATAGGTGTAAACGATTGGCTGTCCACCAGCGGGTACGATGCGCGTCAGCGCATGTGAGTTATAATCAAATTTTGTTATCTGGCCGCCTATATCTATCTTGATCATCTGCTGGCGCTGATTATAAACGTATTTCGTAATAAGGTTATTTGGGGAACGTTTCTCCAGTAACTGGCCATGAGCATTATACTTTAGATGCTCAGTGACATGCCCCATAGGATCAATAGAACGAGAAAGCTTCCCACGGCAGCCCTTGTCCATTCCTGTTCCTTCGCCTGCCCCGGGGCATACCGCATCATCGAGCCAGTATTCATATTGCCAAATATCCGCAACGTCAGTGCGGACTCCATCAGAGGTGAGTAGCTTCCCATAATGGTTGTAGGTGTAGCTTGATACACGAGCAGCGCCAATTGGTGTTGCATTAAATCCATCACTGCCATTTTCATCTGTAGTTGTTTGCTCAACATGTGCACACACCACCGCAATAGGCATGCCTTTGACTACCTCTGCGTCGACCGGTGCACATGAGGCAGTGCCACCATTTATCATATCTGGCTGTCCGTTATAGATCCAAGTGGTGATCTTTTTGGGTTGTGATTGGCGTATTTTCAAACGCCAATCGGGATGCCACTCAGTTGAGATAACTTTTTCCTGGAGTGTACCGCTGACTTCTATTCGCTGCGTCTCTAAATTGCGATCAAGATCATAAGTGTAGCTTGTGACAGTGCCATTAAAATCTGTTTTACTGATGATGTTACCGTTGGCATCGTATGAACGCGATGCGGATGAGGCGTCACAACCAGCCCCGGCAGGTTGAGAGCGGGTGGTGCTGTATACCGTACCATGCAGTTTGGTGAGACCAAGCGTTCGGTTGGTGCCGAACGGGTCTGTTACGATAACATTGTTATAACCAGGCGAGAGAACCCATTTATCTACACCGCCAGCGCGTTCAGTAGAAATAGCTCTCCCAAAAGAGTTGTATCCAAAACTGCTACGTGCTCCATTTTCATGCTCGATACCCGTTAACGCACTAGCTGTAGGAAATGGTGCCAATGCTGGCTCATTCCAGAAATAGCGACGTTTGCTGCCATCAGGATATTCCACCTCGCTAATTTGTCCGCCATCTGCGGCGTATTTGTACCTAGTTTTATTTCCTGCAGGATCCTGGAATTCCAGGAGTTTACCATCATCCTGATAGATGAATTTAATCATCCTGCCCCATGCGTCCTGGGCAGCAATCATCATATCGGTGCGCGGTGCAATGTCCTTAGGCGTATCAGAATTTGAATAGATATAGCTAACAAAACGGCCATCTGACAAGTGCCTCTCCAGCAACCTGCCAGATGCGTCAAAGCGCTCTATATATCTGTCCCTGCTAAGCCGCCAACTGCTTTCTTTATTTGAGTCTGTAGCTCGCTTAAGCCGCATAGACTCATTGGGATTGGGGGAAGGATTATCTGGATCCGCAGATGCATCAAAGGGCTTGTAATTGCCGGAATTATCCACCAGCTGAATAGGCTGGCCATGGCTACTGGTAGCGTCTTTAAAGCAATACTGGGATATTGGATCAGACCCTGGAAACCCTTTGTAATCCAATATATCGCAGTAGCTGTTTGGTTCGGCGTTAGTGGAATTCGCTACTATCAGCCGTTGAGCCAGCAGTGAGCTAAAGCGGCCAGTATCGCTCCGATAAGTGCGAACAAAATCCAAAAGGCCGTCTTGGCTGATGTAATCTTTTTCACGTTGAAGCTTTAACTGGGCTTCAGGGTATATTGGGTTGCCCACCCCATCACCGCAGGTATTTTGATCTTCTGGAAGTCGCAGAACACAGACGTAGTTGAGGTGGGGCCAGTAATTGATTATGCGCGACATCCAGTTCATGCCATTTTCTTGAACGGGGCAACGCCCCATAGATTCAGTCCACGGCCCAGGAGATACGGTTACGAATGGACCCGAGCCGTCAGCTCTATAGGAGGTGACTTTCGTTTCGAAACCTACAGAAAATGGCAAGCCCTGAATGGTATTGTCCATGCGCGGCGTTGGATTGATATACTCGATTGTCATTCTATTGCCAGCAGCTGCGTGTTGCGCATTAATTTTGGCTGCATGATGATCTGCGCAGTCCTGCGAATCCTCGCAATAGTAATACCAATCCAGATTAAGAGGATACATCACAAGCGGCTCTTTTAGGAAGGCCTGATTAAGGATGATATTTCACTGTTCAAGACATAACTCATGATTTGTTACGCAATCCTCACGCACCTTTGCGTCAAATACCAAAAAATACGGCTTTTGGGGCGGCTATCTCAGCCATT
>JALVQN010000074.1 GCA_027025555.1 Desulfobacterales bacterium | reverse complement strand
GTGCTTAATCTGGCGTTGAGCTATGGAAGCCGGGCGGAGATTGTCAGGGCGGTTCGGGATATCGCCCGCAAGGTCCGGCAAGGGGCCGTGGACCCGGATGAGATCGGCGAAGCGCTCTTTGCACATCACCTTTATACCCGGGACATGCCGGATCCGGATCTTCTCATACGCACTTCCGGGGAGATGCGCCTGAGCAACTTCCTGCTCTGGCAGGTGGCCTACACCGAGATCTTTATTACACCGACCCTGTGGCCGGACTTTTCCAGGGAGGAATACATCCAAATTCTCAAGGCGTTCCAGAAGCGGGAACGCCGCTTCGGCCGGACCGATCCCTAAAGGAAGAAGGGGTGCATAAGAAACGCTGGATCACGGGCCTTGCGGCCCTTCCCTTTTTGGTGGGACTCATCTCTTGGGGCGGGGTGGCATTGTTTGCCGGCGTCGTCGCCCTTTTGTCGATTCTGGGAATCCATGAAGGGTTCCGCCTCCTGTTTCCCGCAGGCGGCCTCCAGGAGGGGGGCTTGGGAAGGGTGTCCACAATGCGGCGGCTTTCATTGGAGCTTTTGGCTTATGGCGCAGGCGTTTTGATCATATACGGCGCCTTCCGGAAATCCCCCCCGTTGATGATGATGGTTGTGGCTTTGAATCTGATGGCCGTCGCTTTCTTTGCCATGACGCGGTTTGATGGAACGGGCGCGGCCCTGGAGCCGGTCTTCAGACAGAGTCTCGCCGTGGTCTACGTTCCGCTTTTTTTGGCGCACCTGGTCCTCATCCGCAACAGCGACGCCGGGCAGACGTGGATTTACTTCATGCTCTGTGTGGTCTTTGCCGGGGACATGGGCGCCTTTTACGCCGGCACCTACGGCGGAAGACACAAGCTCTGCCCTTCCATCAGTCCGGGAAAGACCCTGGAAGGCGCCGTGGGGGGGCTTGCTTCGGCCGTGGCCGTGGGTTTTCTTTTCAGGAGCCTTTTTCTGCCGCATCTGCCCCCGGGTCTTTCCCTGGTCTTTCTCATGACGATGGAAACCGCCGCCCAGATGGGGGACCTCTTCGAATCCATGCTCAAACGGGCCGCCGGCGTCAAGGATTCGGGCGGGATTTTTCCGGGGCACGGAGGCGTCTTGGATCGCATGGACGCCCTGCTCTTCGCGGCACCGGTGGGGTACGTGTTCAAGGAGTTTCTCCTTTGAAGAAGCGACTTTCCATTCTCGGTTCCACCGGATCCATCGGGACAAACGCCCTGTCCATCGTGCGCATGTTCCCGGAACGCTTCCAGGTGGTGAGCTTGGCGGCCAAGAAGAATGTGGACCGGCTTGCCTCGCAGATCCGGGAGTTTTCTCCCGAATTGGCCGTGGTCTACGACGGCTCGGCCGCGGAAGCGTTGAAGGCCAGGCTCCCGTCTGATTCCAGAACCCGCGTGACGTGGGGCGAGCCAGGCTATCAGGCGGCGGCCGCCCACGAGAAGGCCGATATGCTCCTTGCGGCCATGGTGGGGGCCGCGGGACTCATGCCCGCGCTGGCGGCCATCGAGGCGGGAAAGGACATCGCCCTGGCCAACAAGGAAACCCTGGTGATGGCCGGTCAGATTGTGATGGGCTTGGCCCGGAAAAAAGGGGTGCGCATCTTTCCGGTGGACAGTGAACACAGCGCCATCTTTCAGTGCCTTTCGGGCCAGCGCCGGCAGGACCTGGAAAAAATCATCATCACCGCTTCCGGAGGGCCTTTCATCCACCGCCCCATGGCCGAGTTTCACACCATCCGTCCCGAAGATGCCCTCAAGCATCCCACCTGGGCCATGGGGAAAAAGATCAGCATCGACTCCTCAACCCTCATGAACAAAGGCCTTGAGGTCCTGGAGGCCCACCATCTTTTCGGCGTTTCCATGGATCGGATCGAGGTGGTCATCCATCCCCAGAGTGTGATCCATTCCATGGTCTCCTACCGGGATGGTGCCGTTATCGCGCAACTTTCGGTGCCGGACATGAAAGGCGCCATTGCCTATGCCCTCTCATACCCGGAACGCCTTCCTTTGAGCCAGCCCCCGCCGGCTTTTGATCGGATCGGGACCTTAAGTTTTGAAAAACCGGATTTGAAGCGGTTTCCGTGCCTGGGTCTTGCCTTTGCCGCCTGCAAGGCGGGAGGCACCATGCCGGCGGTGCTCAATGCGGCCAACGAGGTGGCGGTGGCCGCTTTTTTAAAAGAAGAAATCGGGTTTATGGACATCTCCCGGGTGATCCAGGAGACCTTGGACAAGCATCGCGTGACGTTGAATCCTGCGTTGCCGGATATCCTTGCGGCGGATCGATGGGCACGGACCCGTGCCGAAGAAGCGGTTCGCGTCTTTCGGCAACGAATCTGATCGAGGACCCATGGGAAACGTTTTGGCCTTTGCCGTTGTTTTGGGTGTGTTGATTTTCTTCCATGAGTTGGGACACTTCCTGGTGGCCCGGCTGTTCGGTGTCGGCGTGGAAAAATTCAGCCTGGGTTTCGGACCGAAACTTCTGGGAAAGACCGTGGGCATTACGGAGTACCGCATCTCGGCCGTTCCCCTGGGCGGGTACGTGAAGATGGTGGGCGAAGAGCCGGATGCCGAGATCGACCCGGCGGACATTCCCATCTCCTTTACCCATAAACATGTTTTCAAGAGGATCCTCATTGTGGCGGCCGGGCCGGTCTTCAATCTCTTTCTGGCCGTGATCATCTTTTTTGCGATCTTCCAAATTTCCGGACGCTATGTGCTCAAACCCACGGTGGGAAAGGTCACTCCCGGATCGCCGGCGGCGCGTGCCGGATTTTTGCCCGGGGACCGGGTCGTTGCCATAGACGGCCAGGCCGTGACCACATGGGAAGCGATGGCAAAAAAGATTTCCGGAAGTCATGGCCGGACATTGCACATCACCGTGGACCGGAAAGGCACAAGGGTCGCGCTGACGGTCACCCCCAGGCTGACCCCTTCCCGGACCCTCTTCGGCGAAGACATAAAGCGATATACCATCGGCATCATCGCTGCCGGGGAAACCGAGATGGTGCCGCTGACCTTTTTTGAATCCGCCGCGGAAAGCCTTGTCCAGACCTATGCCGTGGCCAAGCTGACCGTGGTGAGCATCGTCAAGCTCATCCAGGGCACCCTTTCCGTGAAGACCCTGGGCGGGCCCATCATGATTGCTCAGATGGCCGGAGAACAGGCCAAGGCCGGGGCCGGGGCCCTCATCTTTTTCATCGCCCTGGTCAGCGTCAACCTGGCCGTCATTAATTTCCTGCCCATCCCGGTTTTGGACGGCGGCCACCTCATGTTTTTCATCATCGAGGCGGTCATCAAAAGACCGGTGAGCATGAGGATGCGGGAAATGGCCCAACGGGTCGGCATATTTGTTCTGATCCTTTTGATGATATTCGTGTTCTATAACGACATCGCGCGGCTGCTTTTCAGCTGAGAAAGGATTTGGATGCCGCATCGACTGGAAATCGCCCTGAGATCTGATTTAAGGGACCCCGAAGGGGAGACGATTGGTAAAAAAGCCCGCGATTATTTCGGTATCCGGCTTGACAGTGTCCGGGTGGTGCACGTCTTGACCCTGGATGCCGATCTGTCCAAAAAACAACTGGACCGGATCAAAGACGAGATTTTCACCAATCCCGTCACCCAGGTCGCTTCCTACCGGCCCCTTCCCATCCCCTTTGACTGGGTCATCTGGGTGGGGTACCGGCCGGGGGTGCGGGACAACCCGGGAAGTACTGCGGTGGAGGCCATTGAGGATGTCCTGGGGCAGGTGTTTAAAGCGGAGCAATCCGTCTACACGTCAAAGCGGTATTGCCTTTCAGGGCCCCGATTGACCCGTCCCGAGGCGGAGCGGATCGCCGCCGAGCTTCTGGCAAACGACATCATCCAGCAGTGGAAGCTTTTCTCTCGAGAAACCTGGGATGAAGAGATCGGCATCGGATGGATCCTTCCCAAGGTGGTGCTGGACCATGAACCCACGGTGACCATCATTCCCATCGACAGCGATGCCGCCCTCGAAGCCATCAGCCGGAAACGGAACCTGGCCCTGAATCCCAAGGATATTCCCATTATCCGGGCCTATTTCCTCAGCGCGCAGGTGCGGGCCGAAAGGGCTGCGAAGGGGCTTTCGGATCCCACGGATGTGGAGATCGAGTACATCTCCCAGGCCCGAAGCGATCATTGCAACCACAATACCTTTCGGGGGCTTTTCCGGTACACGGACTTATCCACCGGGAAAAAGGAAGTGGTGGACAATCTTTTCAAGACATGCATCGAGGCACCGACCCTGTCTTTGATGCAAAAAAAGCCCTGGGTGAAATCGGTGCTGTGGGACAATGCGGGGGTCGGGCGGTTCAATGACAAGTTTCATTATGTGATCACCGGCGAAACCCACAATTCGCCTTCCAACATGGAAGCTTACGGCGGGGCCTTGACCGGGATCGTGGGGATCTACCGGGATCCCATGGGCACCGGCAAGGGGTCGAAGCTGATCATGGGAAGCTACGGCTATTGTGTGGGGCACCGGGATTACAACGGCGACTTGCGGCCCCGGCTCCATCCCCGGCGTCTTTTGGACGGGGTCATCGAGGGCGTCCGTGACGGCGGGAACAAGAGCGGCATCCCCACCCCTTTTGGGCAGGTCTTTTTCCACCCCGGGTACATGGGAAAATGTCTGGTCTTTGTGACCGCCCTGGGCCTCATGCCCCGGGAGGTCCATGGGACCCCGGGCGAAAAAAAGACCATCACGCCGGGAGACCTGGTCATCATGTGCGGGGGCCGGGTCGGCAAGGACGGCATCCACGGGGTCACCGCCTCCTCCGAGTCTTTTTCCGAGCATACACCGGCCGGTCACGTCCAGATCGGGGATCCCTATACCCAGAAGAAGATGCACGATTTTTTGCTGGAGGCCCGGGATGCAGGCCTGATCCGGTTTATCACCGACAATGGCGGGGGCGGCCTTTCTTCCTCCGTGGGGGAGTCGGCCCGCTTTTCCGGGGGGTGCAAGATCGAACTTGAAAAGGTCCCCCTCAAGTATGCGGGGCTGGATCAATGGGAAATCTGGGTTTCCGAATCCCAGGAGCGCATGACCGTGGCCGTGCGGCCCGAGGACCTGGAGCGTTTCTTGGCCCTTTCCCGCAAGCATGCCGTGGAAAGCACGGTCATCGGCCGGTACACCGATACCGGGAAACTGCACATCACCTACGAGGACAAGACCTGTGCCTACGTGGATCTGGATCTCTTGACCTCGGGATTTCCCCAGTGGACGTTCGATGCCGAATGGATTCCTCCCCGTCACAGGGGGCTCGTGGAACCGGTCCTCAAGGAACCCGGCAATTTGTCAGCCCTGTTGTTCGATTTGGTGGCGCGGCCCAATATCTGCTCCAAGGAATGGATCGCCCGGCAGTACGACCACGAGGTCCAGGGCACCAGTATCCTCAAGCCGCTGGTGGGAAGGGAGCGGGATGTCCCCGGTGACGCGGCGGTCATCCGGCCGGATCTGGAATCCAGGGAAGGCCTGGCCTTTGCTCAGGCCCTGCTGCCCACGTATTCTCAAATCGATGCCCATGCCATGACGGCCTGTGTCATTGATGAAGCGGTGCGACGGGTCCTTGCCGTGGGAGGGACGCTGGATCACATGGGAGGCGTGGATAATTTTTGTTGGCCCGATATCCGGTATCATCCCCTGGAAAACCCGGACGGCAAATTCAAGGCCGCACAACTGGTGCGCTCCTGCAAGGCCCTCAAGGAGATGTGTCTGGCCTTTGAAATTCCGCTTCTTTCCGGAAAAGACAGCATGTACGTGGACGGGCATCTGGCGGGAAGATACGGTGAAACCCACAAGGTGTCGGCCCTGGAGACCCTCCAGTTTTCCGCCACGAGCGTCATCGACGATGTCGACAAGTGCGTCACCATGGACGCCAAGGTTCCCGGCGACCTGGTGTACGCCGTCGGCGTCACCCGGGACGAACTGGGGGCGTCGGAATATTACGCGCATTTGGGCTACATCGGCCTGAATGTTCCCCGGGTGACGCCCCGGGACCTGATCCCTGTTTACCGGGCTTTGGAACAGACGATTTCGGAGGGGCTCGCGGCATCGGTCCACGGCATCTATCGGGGCGGTCTCGGCGTGCACCTGGCCCTGTGCGCCATGGCCGGCTGTTTGGGGATGGAGATCGACCTGAGAAAGGTGCCTGTGGACGGCGCGGCGCGAAACGATACGATTCTTTTTTCCGAATCCGCGGGCCGTTTCATCCTCACCGTGGATCCGGGAAACCGGGCCGCCTTCGAGGCGCACTTTGGGGGGTTGCCCCATGCCTGTATCGGACGCATCCTTCCGGAAACGGCCTTCAAAGTCCTGGGGCTTGACGGCCGGATTCGGTTGGAGGCCGATGTGTTGGATCTCAAAGCAGCCTGGAAACGGCCTTTCGGAGGATTGATATGAGCCGTGTCAGGGTCCTGGTCTTAACCGGATACGGGCTCAACTGTGATCATGAGACCGCCTATGCCTTCACCCTTGCCGGGGGGGACGCCGAAAGGGTCCACATCAATGACTTGATCGACGGATCCGTTTCCATCGGAACCTATCAGATCCTGGCCTTTGTGGGGGGGTTTTCCTGGGGCGACGACCACGGTGCGGGTGTGATTCAGGCCGTGAGAATGGGGACGCATCTGGGGGATGCCCTCATCGAGTTTATCGAAAAGGGGGGCGTGGTCATCGGGATCTGCAACGGGTTCCAGACCCTGGTCAATCTGGGCCTTTTGCCCGGGTTCGGACATGACTACCGGAGCCGGTTGGTGGCCCTTGTGGGAAACGACTGCGGCAACTTCAGGGACGACTGGGTGACCTTGAAGGTCAATCCCCGGTCCCCTTGCGTCTTCACACGGGACCTTAATTGCCTGGAGCTTCCGGTCCGCCACGGTGAAGGGAAGTTTTATGCCGAGCCCGGGACGCTCGTGCGCCTCATTGAAAACGAACAGGTGGTGTTGCGCTACGCCCTTTCCGACGGGTCGCCCGCACAGGGCCGCTTCCCGGAAAATCCCAACGGTTCCCTGGAAGATATTGCCGGTGTCTGTGATGCCACGGGTCGGGTCTTCGGACTCATGCCCCATCCGGAGGCTTACAACCATCCGGGCAATCATCCCCAATGGACCTACTTCAAGGAACTGGGTAAAAGAAAACGCGCCCCTTTGCATCCTCCCTTTCCCATGGGCACGGCACTCTTTAAAAACGCCGTGGACTTTTTCACCCGGTAAAAGTCCGGATTCCCGCTCACGCGCCTTTTGCCCGAGGGCGGGGCTCTTGGCCCGGCTTTGCCGGGGCGGGATTTGGTCAAAGGGGAGAGGGTCGCCGCGGCCTCATCAAGGACAGGGCCCGGATGTAAGTTGACTTTCCCGTGCATGTTGGTTAAAAATGAGAAGGTGAACCAGGATGCTTCCTCCAAACGGCGATAAAAGCCTCTTTTCCCTTCGATCCGTATGTGCGATCCTGTATAAAAAGGGCCTGATCTCCAAGTCTCAGGCAAAGCAGATCCTGACCCGGGACGCGGTCTTCCGAAAGAAGCGAAAAGGTCCGGCGGATTCCAAGATGCCGCCATCCGAAGGGTCGGCCCAAGAACAGGCCCCCTTTTATGCCATAGACCTGATTGTGGGGATGAAGCTGACAAGGGCCGACAATGCAAAGCTGATTCTGGATGAGGACGCCGTCTACGAGACCCTGGCCCGGGCCTGGCGCTTTCCCTATAAGAAGATCGATCCCCTGAAACTGGACCTTAACCTGGTGACCACCATCATCCCGCGCACCTTCGCCAAACGGCATCTGGTTCTTCCCGTGGGCGTCAAAGGCGGCGTCTTGACCGTGGCCACTCCCAATCCCTTCAACGTGGAGGCACTGGACGACATCGCCCGGGCCAGCCTCATGAAGGTGCGGCCCGTGGTGAGTCCCAAACGCGATATCGTCAAGCTCATCCAGGAATTTTTCGGATTTAAACGCTCCATATCAGAGGCGGAAATCCAGTTCGCCGGCCCTGCGGTGGATTTGGGCAATCTGGAGCAGTACGTGAGATTGCGGGCCTCGGACGAGCTTCCCTCCACGGATCAGCACATCGTCAACGCCGTCAATTATTTGTTCGTTTATGCTTTTGAACAGCGGGCCTCCGATATTCACATCGAACCCAAGCGCAATGTCAGCCGGGTGCGCATGCGCATCGACGGCATCCTGCACAATGTCTACGACCTGCCCAAGACCGTTCATTCGGCCATCATCAGCCGCATCAAGACGCTTTCCCGGCTGGACATGGCGGAAAAGCGCCGTCCCCAGGACGGACGGATCAAGATGGACAAGGGGGATGTGGAGGTGGAGATCCGGGTCTCCACGGTGCCGGTGGCGTTCGGGGAGAAAGTGGTCATGCGGATCATGGATCCGGACATCCTGTTCCAGGATCTGGAGACCCTGGGCTTTTCGGCTACGGACTTCATCCGGTACAACCACTTCATCAACATGCCCCACGGCATCATCCTGGTTTGCGGTCCCACGGGAAGCGGGAAATCGACCACTCTTTATTCCACGTTGCGCGCCATCTCTTCCCCGGAGGTCAATGTCACCACGGTGGAGGACCCCATCGAGATGGTCCATGAGTCTTTCAACCAGATCGCGGTCCAGCCCTTGGCCGGCATCACGTTTTCAAGCATTTTGCGCAACATTCTGCGTCAGGATCCGGACATCATCATGATCGGCGAGATGCGGGATCTCGAAACCGCGGAAAACGCGATCCAGGCGGCCCTCACCGGGCACCTGGTCCTTTCCACCCTTCATACCAATGATGCGGCCTCGGCCATTACGAGGCTGTTGGACTTGGGGGTTCCCCCTTTTCTCATTCAATCCACGCTCATCGGGATCCTGGGGCAGCGACTGGTGCGGAAGATCTGCGTCCATTGCCAGGAAGATTTTGAAATAAAAGCCTCGGAATTGCTGGAGATGGGACTCGATCCCGGGAAAAAAGGGCGTATCTCTTTAAAACGGGGCAGGGGCTGCCTCAAGTGCCGGGGGACGGGATTTCTGGGCCGGACCGGGATCTTTGAGGTCTTGCCCGTCACCGAGAGCATCAAGAGGCACATCGTTGATCATGCGGATGTCAGCGCCATTTCGGATCTGGCCAAGCGGGAAGGGATGGTGACCATGCGGGAAAATGCCGTGCGGAAGATGCTGGACGGTGTGACCACCTACCAGGAGGTGCTCCGGGTGACCTGGGAGCAGGGGTAAGGGGTTCGGATCCTGGAAGGGAGATACGGGCTATTATTCCATGAGGCTCGGGGCGCGGAAGCCGTCTCCGGGGGCTACCGGGCGGTCCGACTGGGTGATCACCACGGTGGAGGCGCGTTCTTCAGCCACGAGCACCAGGAGCGTCCCGAAATCTATGGGCCCCACCGTCACTTCCCGGCCCGTGTCCGGTTTGATCCGGGTTTTCTTCTCACAGAGGAGATACTGCTGCCCGGGAGCCACCCCGTCTTTTCGGCCTTTGTCGATGAAGGCGATATGACCTTCTCCCATCAGGGTGAGCTTTTCTTCGGAAGCCGCGAGGGTGCCGTGTAACCCTTTTTGGCACCGGACCAGGGGAATCACCGGGGAGCGCTTGGTATACGGCATCACCCGGTCATCGATATGGATCCGTCGGTAAGACTGGATCACGGTGGCCACTGCGTAATCGGGCTTCACATCCGTGACTTCCACCACGCCGGTGATCAGGTGCTGCACCCCCAGGCCGGGCGGCACGGGGCTTCCGGGAATGGGACTCACCCTGAAAAGCCTGTACCGGGTACCGGCTTCAAAAGCGTCGTCCCGGCGCTTCCGCAGAAAGACCTCGTCTCCCTGGGCGATGAGGGCCTTGTTTCCGGTCACCTTGAAAAGGGATCCCAAGGACGGTACCGGTTCCGGTCGGACAAACCCCACCGCATCGATGGGGGAAAAGAGGGCGAAAGGGGCCTCGGTTTCCGGCAGGGGCCGGGCGATCAGAGCCAGGGGGATCTTCTTGCTTCCCGCAGTATGATAGAGCCGGATCCGCTCCCCTTCCTTGAGGCTGTATGGATTTCGGATATGGTCGTTGTCTTTCCAGAGCTGGGGCCAGTACGTTTCCGAGTCAAAGAAGCGCCTGGCGATCTCCGCCAGTGTCTCTCCCTTTTTGGCCGTGTAATAGATACCGAGTTCATAGGACAGATCCTGGTCCGGTGGCCCGTTTTGGGCAAAAGCGGAAAGGGCGCAACAAAGGCCGACGGCCAGGACACAGAGCATCTTGGACAACGAGAATAAGCGGGGTACCTGGGGCATGAGAGCCTCTTTTTTTGGGGTGTTGATGAAAAAAACCGCCTTGGTCAGGATTCGGGTCCAGTGTGTCAAAAAAAAAGGCGCCTGTCAAGGCGTTGTCAGGGCATCCATCTTCTCGTGCAAGGCCTTTCGCCGGGCTTCATAGGCGTCGCATCGTTTTTGGTATTCGGCGATGCGCCGTTTCAGGGCAAAGACCGCGTCGTTGTAGGCCTTGACCTCGGCGGGTCCGCCGGGTGTGCTTCTTTCCCGTTGGAGGCGGTCCCGTTCTTCGATGATCTGCCTGAACTCTTCCTCCAGGGCTTCTTTTTCGAGAAAAAGGGCCTCTGCTTCGTCTTTCAGGGAAGCCTTCTTTTTATCCGAAGGCCCGGGGGGATCCAGAGGCCCTTTTACTTTTTGTCCCCTGTCTGTTTCCCGTTCCCGGTCTTCATCCTTTTTTTCATGGAGGGCTTTGGGACGTTGCGCTTCGGGGACCTGTTGAATGTCGTCGGTGAAATGCACGGTGCCCGTCTCGTCCACAAAGCGATACACGGCGGCTTCCGGAACGGCGGGTCCGGCCGCCACCCCTGCAAGGGTGAAAAAGATCAGGAGAAATACCCGCATATGGCGTTTCCTTGAAAAACCGTCTATTTTTTCTTGGCCTTTTTCCGGATCAGCCACAGGGACTCGATTTGCCCTTCGCGGTTCAGCAAAAATCCCACCCAATCCCCCCGGGCAAATCCCGAGGGTCCCGAAGAGGATCCGTCCGGAAAATGGAAGGTGGCGCCGGGGGCCAGTTTGAACCGGCTGTCGCTGAGGATTATGTACCCGTCCGCCATGCCGTCCCAGTGGGCCCGCCCGTCGAAAGTGAGGGGATATCCGGGATAAAGCGGCTTTTCCCCTGCCCGGGCAACGTCCGCCCGGAAGAAAAACAGCATCCCGAAAAGGACGAGGGGCAAAAGGAAGGCGGCCATGCGCGCCGTTTGCTTTGGGTTGTCCATGGGTTTTCCTTTCATGCGCTTTACGTTCTGCCTGGGAATGTGAAAAAGGATTATTTTTCCAGCCAGTAGTAGATTCCCCGTTTTTCCGCCTTCTCGAAAAGGGGCGTCATGGTGGCGGTTTCGTTGTTGAAGAGCTTGACTTCCCGCGGAGGTTGGCCGGGGGTTTTCAGGCGCAGGATCTTCGGGGGCTGCAGCAGGCCGAGATAGGCGATGCCGGTGGGTGGAACTTTCACTCGGACCCCGTTGATGGTGATCGTGATCATATCTTCCTCGGTGATCTTGTGGTCGCCGTTAATGTCGAATACCGCCTCAGAAAGACGGCCGCCGCTGCAGGCGTCCATTTCATGGACCAGGGACCACCCGCTGCCCGAGCACGCCGAATCCCGCGGGGAAAAGGAGATGACAATGGCCCTTCCTTCCCGGATCAGGGGATCCACGATGACCCGTTCTCCCTTGAAATCGGCCTCCGTGTTGGGGAAATCGAAGAACCAGCCCAGGTGGGTCAACCCTTCATCCCCTTCATCGATGTTGCCGTCCCCGTTGTTGTCCACACCATCGTTGGCGTATTCCGGGTGAAGGGCGGGGTCGGGCGCTTGCCCGGCTTCGGGATCCGTCTTCGTATAGTAATTGGCCGGATTGTCGCTCAAGACCCGGAGCGCGTGTCCAAAATGGGTGCCGAAATAGATCTCCTCCTGCTTTGCCAGGAAAAAACCCGAGGGATAGGAGAGTTTTCCCGTTGTACGGTTTGCAATCGGCCCGATGAATCCGCTGTCTTCGGCGTCGTCTGCAAAGTCCCAAATGCCGTAGATGGACTGGACCGGGTAATTTTCAGTCTCCCGGTCCGGAGCCCCGATAAACTTTCCGGTGCCGAAGACCACAATATAGCCGTGCTTTTTGCAATGATACATGACCTCGGGCTTGGTGGTGATGGGCTGGGAGGTCCCGGCGCGGAAGAGAGGCACCGGGTTTGTGCCGTCATTGAAAGCCACGGACCAGTTGGCCGCATCCCCCGATGTCAGGTCGAATTTCCATAAATTTCCCTTCAGATCCCCGGCATAGACGTAATCGACCCTGCCGTCGTTGTTGGGATCGATGAGGGTGGGGGTGGAGAGCCCGTTGTTGCCGCCTTCACCGGTGTCGATTTTGCGCAGCAGCTTGCCGGTGAGGGCATCCAGGACAAAAAGCACGGCATGCCCATTGGTGCTGTTGTAGCCGTTGCCGAAAATCACCACCCACTGTTCAGATTCATTGGGATCCAGGTTGTCGATCTTGTTTTTCTTCACGATGAAAGCCCGGCTGAAACTCAACCCCAGATCATCGGCATCTGTGGAAGGGGTGGCCGAATTCGGGTATTCCCACATGACCCATTTCCTGACCGTGCTTTCGCTGGAAGCCCCCGACGTGATGGTGTGGGCATCTTTCACGTCCAGGGCGAAATACCCCTTCCCCCCGGCCCCCAGGCCGCAGACCAGAAGGACGCGATTGATCATATTCGTTTTGCTTGAATACGGGATCACCCGGAGGGCCGGGGAATTGTCCACGAAAAAGAGGTGGCTGTAGTCGTTTTCCGCCAGGTATTTCAGGTTGTCGAACACGAGATTGGGCACATAGGCGAACCGTTCCGTGCCGTCGTCCATGTTGAAGGCATGCAGCATGCCCCCGTTGCTCCCCACGAAAAGGGTCCCGTACGTTTTATCTTTATCTTCATGTAAATATAGGAGCGGCGCGGAATGGATCAGGTCGGCCAGGGCCTTTGTCCTGTTCCTGAAGCCCGTAACCGCTTCCCCCCGGAGGTAGGCGACGAGGTTTTGGGCCCGGGTGGCGTTGCTCTCGGACCAGGAAGGATCCAGGGCCAGAAGCTGGTCCCGGGTCAGCCCGTCGGAGCCGTAGCCGCTGGTCGTCGGATACCGGAAGGGAATGCCGTCGCCGGTACCCGGGTTGTACGTGACAACGGTGCGCAGGCCGGCCCCCCCGGATTGGGAAATAAGGTCGTGGAGTTTTTCCTGGGCGCTCCACATCGGCCTGGATACCTTGGCGCAGAACTCGGGCATCTGACCGGAAAGGAGGGCATCGGTGCAGACGGTTCCGGTTTCCGGATCGATGGCAAAAGCCATAAGGTCTCCGGACCAGTCCGAGGTGTCGAAGCGGGCCTGGTAAACCCGGGTTGTACCGGTGAGGTTTTCACCGTTTGCGGTCACCGAGGCCCCGGACGCGGATTTGGCCTGGATGCTTTGAAGGATGGAGACCAGGGCGTCCACCAGTTCCTCGGGATCCTGGGCGCTGAAAAAGACGCCTCTGCCGTTGACGGCCGCGTGATAGAGGTCGTCGATCTTGTCGGGGTCGTCGGCATCCCCCGGGTCCGGCCAGTCGATTGCGGTCCCGGGGTCCGGGCAGGAGCCGTGCTCCTCGGGATCGATGTTTCCGGTCACCCCGAAAGAGACCGTGTAGGTGACCATGTGCTGCCAGTTGGCCTTGTCGCACTGGTCTTCCGGCACCTCGTCGGGCAGGCTCGTGGAAAGGTCCTTCTTGTAAAATTTCATGGCCACATCGGCCAGGGTGTCCGAATAGCTGTCGCTCCAGGGCGCCACCCCGGAACAGATTTCGCCCCCCGGGCACCCGCCGGTGCCGTCCGCGTTGCCCACGCCCGGGGAATAGCCGTTCCAGTATCCGTCGGTCATGGCGATGGCAAAGGCCATCTGGCAGAGCCCGCCGTTTTCCTCGCTTTCATAGGGAGAGGCCCCCAAATCGGGATGGTCGCCGTCGGTCTGGTCGTAGTATTCCCCCACCTCATGGAGGGCGTCGCGCAGGGGAGTACCGCCGTTGGAGTCGATGGCATAGAGCATGTCCAAAAGGGTGTCGGTTTCATCAGACTCCACCAGGCCGCTGGTGGGCTCGAACTTCACGGCGTCGGCCAAGGTGCTGCTTCCCGTGGAACTTCCCGTGCGCTCCACCTTCACGTAGCCTTCCGTGCCTTCGTTGAAGGTGTATTCTCCCAAATAGACCCACTCCCCGCAGGGATTGCCGGATTCCTGGCGCTGGTTCACCTCGACCACGGAATCGCCGCCGTCATGGTGGATGGTGTATTTGGCCTTCGTGTCCCGGTTGTTGAAGCAGTTGTACCAGGTATAGACTTTATAGGTGCCGGTGGAAGGGATGGTGGGCGTCCACTTGGCCCATTCCCCTTGTTCCGTGGTGTATAATGCGCTGTTTTCCCACGCATTGGGCGAGTCGGATTCCTGCCAGTACCAGATGCTGCTGCGGGTGAAGTTGCTGTCCTTGTCGTCCACGATGATGGCGTTGGTCTCCACCTTCACGGGAAGGACGCCGGTCCGGGCGCCGTAATCGGGATTGATGGTGTAAAAGCCCACATTGACCCGGGAGATCCGGGTGATGGAGGTGGCCACGGCCGCCTTGGCGGCCAGCTCCCTGCGCCGGTAAAAGGAGTACCAGTTGGCGAAATTCTGGAGGTCTTCCGTGTCGGTTTTGTACCGGACAAAGATGCCGTCTTCTTTGTAGACGGCCGGCTTGACGGCATCCGGGATGTCGCTTCCCGTCACCTCGGTCAGCTCCCCGGCTTCCACCCGGTCGTCGCCGTCGGTGTCATCGAACCGGTAGTACTTTCGCACCCAGTTGCCGCCTTCCTGGACGAAGTTGACCAGGTAAACGGCCTCTCCGGGATCCTGTTCCCCGTCGCCGTCCGCATCGTCGATGGTGTAGTAGTGGGCGCGGGTGATGCTGATGGTGGCGGGTTGGAACATGGCGGCGTCGGCACCGTAGCGGCAGCACGAGCCTCTGGTGTGATTGGCGTTGAGTTTCACGTATTCCTCGCCGTGGCCGTTGAACCTGAAAGTACCAAGCGAAATCCACTGGTCCCCCTGGCCCTCGTCGGGGTGGTGGCTGATGGGGGTGCCGCCGGTGATGTTGCCGATGGTGGAGACCGTGGTGATGACCCCCGCGTGTTTCACGTCATAGGTGACGGTGTGCTCCCGCAAACCCACGTTCCTGAACCAGACAAAGACTTCGTAAGTCCCGGGCCCCGGCAGAGTCGGAGTCCACTTGGCCCACACCGTGTTGTCCGGCTGATCCTCAGAGAAGTGGTAGTTGGAGCCTTGCTGGTTGGGATAGGTGGTCGTTCCCCAGTGGGAGGCGTCGGAATAGGAAAATCCGGCGTCCGTGTTGTCCACCATGATCCTTTCACCGATGATGGAATGGTACTGGGCCGTCAGATCGAAGGTGGGGGTGGCGTTGTTGGGATTGGAGCGCACGTGCTCCAGGTCGCTGATGTCCACGTCCGATTTTCGGGGCCAGGGCAGGTACTGGCTGTGGGGATTGTAGAAGATCTTGTTGTACCCGGACCACTGGGCTTTCCACAGGCCACGGTCGTCGTTGGAAAGGATCGTTCCGTAGATATCGCCCGGCGGAAAGTTGTTGTCCCCCGGATTGTCGAAAAGGTACTCGTAAACCGTCCCCCCGCCGGCAAACGTTCCGTTGTCTTCCGTGGTCATGAACTCCCAGTCCATGGAGCCGGAATTGTCCAGAACGAACATGGCGTTGGGCGGGGCGGGGTTGAGCCGTTGGGACATGGGGATCTGGCTGACCTCGATGCCTGATACCAAGGATGCGGCGCTGAAAAAAAGGATAAGGCCGGCGGCGGCCGTCAGGAGACACCGTCTCGGTTGCCTGAAAAGGGGGACGTGGTCTTTCATGGGAGGCTCCTTTAATCAGTATCGCTTTTTAAACCCGACTTCAATCATGGCAATGGGCGTGTTGTTGGAATCGTAATACCGTCCCAGCACGCTGTATTCCCAGAGGAGATCCGGATTCTCCAAGCCCAGGGACGCGCTCTTGGCCACGCCCACCCGGACGGTGGTGTAGGCCGTGTTGGTGGCGGCGTTGAACACGGCGTTTTGTCCGGACCCGGAAAGGGTCCAGGCCTGGTTGAAATCGGCCAGGGGCGGATCGCTGGGACCGTTGGGGTTGAGCCACACGGCATTGTGGGTATTGAGCCGGGTGACGTTGGTTTCGTTTTCAAGGCGCTGGGCGGCCTCCATGGCCGCCGCCTCGGCGGCGTAGAAGTTCAGTGTCCGGGATGAAGCGTTGCGCACGATCTTGGACTCCAGGACCGTGTTGGAGATCATGGTCAACCCGGCCGCCGCCATGATCACCAGGATCATGAGGGTGAAAAAGAGCACCGATCCGTCTTGATGGGTGACGGGTCTGGACATTTTTTTCAAAGCAAAAAACGCCATCAGCTTATATCCTGAATTTGGGCCTTGGTAAAGGTGATGGTCACCGGCAAAAGGCTGCTCGCGTTGATGGAAACGGTGACGGTGATGGTTTTCGTGTTTGCCGGCGGCGTGGGGCCGAGGTTGTCCGTCACCGTGTAGGAAAGGTTGTACCGGTTCCCCGGGCCCGTGTTGCCCACTGTATGGGTTCCGGCGGTGATGTTGGCATCGGTGTAGGGCATCAAATAGATGGCCTCGATCTGGTCGCAGGCCACGGTATAGGCTTCGGTGAAAAGCCGGGAATGGGTGGTCTTGTTGGTGGCCTGGACCTGAAGCCCGGCGATTCCCAGGACGCCGATGGCAAAGACGGCAACGGCCATGAGGATCTCCAGAAGGGAAAAGCCGTCTTCCGGGGAAAGGGGCTTTGCCGCGGGGTTGTTTCGATTCATGTCCATGGTCGCTTCCTCAGGCGTTTTCCTTAACTAGGAGGTCAACCCGGTGTTCCGGACCCGGATTTCGGTGGAGAGCATGATGCGACGCACCGTGTCGTTGGGGGCCGGCAGAATGGTCCTTGCCGTGGGGTTTCCAGAAGCATCCCGGATGGTGACCTGATAAGTGGTGGTGTCGGTTTGATCCCTCATGAGCACCGGATTGTCGGACCGGGCCACCAGGACCACCACCACGGATCGAATGCTGGAAGCGGTGGTGGTCTCATTCCCGTTGGCGTCCAGGTAAAAAAGCCGGAGCGCTTCGATGTTGTCGGCCACCCGCTGAAGCCCGGCGCCGGTGTCTCTGCATAAAGAACAGGGAAACGAATCGGCGATCCCGTCGTTGTTCGCATCGCAATTCACGCCGCCGTCCGCCCAAAGGCGGTAGCGGATGTCTTCGTTGGCATCGGTTGTGTCCGCGTCATACCATTCGTCCGCTTCGTCGGTCTTGCCGTCCTTGTCGTTGTCGGTGCCGTCCGATTCTCCTCCGGTGATATCCCGGGTGAAACGGATTTCGTTGGCATTGGTGAGGACAAACCCGGCATCGGCGTGTCCCGTGGGATCGGTGCCGGCGGAACGGATCTCCCGCTCCATGAGGAAAAGGGCGGCCCGGGCATGCTGGTGCATTTCTGTGGCGGCCAGCTGGGTGGCCTGGGTCTGGAGCTGCGACTGGTACATCACATATACGGCGCTCATGACGATGCCGGCCACGGCCAGGCTCACCATAAGCTCGATCAAGGTAAAGCCTTTTTGGTTCATGGGAAATACAATCCTGTTGATTCGCTTTACTGGCTCCAGTTTCCGCCGGTCCAGATCCGAAGGACCACGGTGCCCGCCAACGTGGGTGTGCCCACGGCAAAGGCATCTCCCCGGTTGTTGGTCAGATAGACATAGCCCATGCCCTGGATGAGCCCCGTGGGCAAAAACACGGCGGCGTTGCCCGTATAGCTTACGAAATCCGGGGGAAAGCCGCCTCCCCCGGATGTGGCATTGGTGGTGGCGTTTCCGTTGCCGTATGTCACGCCGCTGCGATAGGCATTCAAAACCACGGTCTTTAGGGTGACGTCGTCGCTGCCGGGGGTGCTGCCGTCGTAGCTCCGGTTGGGTCCCGAGTCCACCACCTGGTACGTGTTGTTGGTGGGGTTGAAAAAGACGGCAAACTCCCGGTTCTCCCGGATGGCCCGCATCCGGACGGCCTGGAGTTCTGACCGCAGGTCGTTGGCCGCGTTTTGGAGGCGGTGTTTGGGAACCCATCCGATCATGTTCGGAATGGCGATGGCGCTGACAATGGCGACAATGGCCACCGTCACCGCCAGCTCCAGAAGGGTCAGGCCCGTTTCTGTCTTGACCATGTCAATCCCTTTTGCGGAAATACGCTCCATCTTAAAAAAAGAACAGCAATTTTTATGCCAAAATTAAAAAAAGTAAAAAAATAAGGCCTGATGCATTTCAGTAAAACAAATTCAGTATGCGTTACAAGGAGTTGTCCTTCGAAAGGCAATTTCGAAACCTGCTGAAAAACCGAAACGAGCCTCTTGCAAAGGAAACGAAAAGGCGCTTGTTCCAAAATTTTGTCACAAAACTATTAAAAAATTTAATACCCGGGTCCGGCCCATCGCCTCGCCTTAGGCCTTCTGGGTTCAGAAAAAAAGCCCCCGCCGTTTCGGCGGAGGCTTTTTTCAACACAGGGAAAAAGGCCGGATTTACATCATGCCGCCCATGCCGCCGGCACCGCCCATGCCGCCGCCCGGAGGCATGGGCATGTCTTTCTTCTCTTCGGGCTTTTCAGCCACCATGGCTTCGGTGGTGAGCATGAGGGCCGACACGCTGGCCGCGTTCTGCAGGGCCATGCGGACCACCTTGGTGGGGTCGATGACGCCGGATGCGATCAGGTCTTCGTAGTTGTTGGCCTCTGCGTTGAAGCCGAAGGCGCCCTTTTCTTCCATGACCTTGTTGAGGACCACGGAGCCTTCATATCCGGCGTTTTCGGCGATCTTGCGCAGGGGTTCCTCCATGGCCCGCCGGAGGACTTTCACGCCCAGTTTCTGATCGGCCTTGATCTTGATCTTGTCCAGGGCGGGCAGACAGCGGACCAGGGCCACGCCGCCGCCGGGCACGATGCCTTCTTCCACCGCGGCCCGGGTGGCGTTCAGGGCGTCTTCCACCCGCGCTTTCTTTTCTTTCATTTCGGTCTCGGTGGCGGCGCCCACATTGATGACGGCCACGCCGCCCACCAGCTTGGCCAGGCGCTCCTGGAGCTTTTCCCGGTCATAGTCGGAGGTGGTTTCCTCGATCTGGGCCCGGATCTGTTTCACCCGGCCTTCCAGGGCGCTTCTGGAACCGGCGCCGTCCACGATGGTGGTGTTGTCCTTGTCGATGGTGACCCGCTTGGCGTTTCCGAGGTCGGACAGGCTCAGATTCTCCAGCTTGATGCCCAGGTCTTCGGAGACCACCTGGCCGCCGGTCAAAATGGCGATGTCTTCCAGCATGGCTTTCCGGCGGTCGCCGAATCCCGGCGCTTTCACCGCCGCCACATGGAGGGTGCCGCGGAGCTTGTTGACCACCAGGGTCGCCAGGGCTTCGCCTTCCACGTCTTCGGCGATGATCAGCAGGGGACGGCCGGTCTTGGCCACCTGTTCCAGCACCGGCAGCAGGTCCTTCATGTTGCTGATTTTCTTCTCATGGATCAGGATGTAGGGCTCCTCCAGGGAGACCACCATCTTTTCCGCATCGGTCACGAAATAGGGCGAAATATACCCCCGGTCAAACTGCATGCCTTCCACGACCTCGAGGGTGGTTTCCATGCCTTTGGCCTCTTCCACCGTGATCACGCCTTCTTTGCCCACCTTGTTCATGGCCTCGGCGATGATGTTGCCGATGGTCTCGTCGTTGTTGGCGGAGATGGTCCCCACCTGGGCGATCTCCCTCTGGTCCTTGGTGGGTTTGCTCATGGCCTGAAGCTCTTTCACGGCCACTTCCACGCCCTTTTCAATGCCGCGCTTGATGGCCATGGGGTTGTTTCCGGCCACCACCAGCTTCTGGCCCTCCTCGTAAATGGCCCGGGCCAACACCGTTGCCGTGGTGGTGCCGTCACCGGCCATGTCGCTGGTCTTGCTGGCCACCTCTTTCACCATCTGGGCGCCCATGTTTTCGAATTTGTCTTCCAGTTCGATTTCCTTGGCCACGGTGACGCCGTCTTTGGTCACGGTGGGAGACCCCCAGGATTTTTCCAAAACCACGTTCCTGCCTTTGGGCCCGAGAGTCACCGCCACTGCATCGGACAGGGTTCGGACGCCGTTGAGCAAAGATTCCCGGGCTTTCATGTCGTACTTAATCAATTTTGCAGCCATCTCGTTATTCCTCCATCACTTGGTTGTATTAATCGATGATTCCCAATACGTCGTCTTCGCGCATGATCAGGTATTCTTGTCCTTCGATCTTGACTTCGGTGCCGGCGTATTTCCCAAACAGGATGCGATCCCCCTTTTTCACCTCCAGGGGCATCCGTTTGCCGCTTTCATCCAGCTTGCCGTTTCCCACGGCGATGACCTTGCCTTCGGCAGGCTTTTCCTTGGCCGTATCCGGAATGATGATCCCGCCTTTGGTTTTCTGTTCCTCTTCCACACGTTCCACCAAGATTCGGTCCTGCAATGGTCTCAGTTTCATGGTCTTTCCTCTCCTTTTCTATGAGTCGATAATGGATATGAAACAGCTCCCAATTCCTTAAAGCGCTTTCAGCGGTGTTTTTTCGAAAATTAGGGTTCAGGCGCCACCTCCTTTCTCGGGTGAGGCCGGACAGACATCCGCCGTCCTTTACGGTGTCGATTTTTTGAAAATCTTAATCATTCATCCGGTTTTGTAAAGGGCCTGACATGAAAAAAATACATGTAAATTGACTGCGTTAGATTCAGATGGACGCACGTAAAGCTTCCCACCCGACACCGGGGTCCCGCTGGATTTCAATGAGATTGCCGAAACGCCGATTTAGACTGAAAGGGGGTTGGGGGGCAGGGGGGAGACACCCCTATTGATCCGATTTTCCCGTGGAAGGGGTTTCCGACTTGCTGCTGGTCTTTCCCGATTCCGTCTTGGTCTTTTTTTCAGAACCGCCCTGGGTGTTCCTGGAGCCACTGGCGTAATCGGTCACGTACCAGCCGGTGCCTTTGAGATGGAAGGTACATTGGGAGATGAGTTTTTTGAGCTTTCCCGAACAGTGACTGCACCGGGTGAGCGGCTTGTCTGAGAATCTTTGAAAGGCCTCCACAATCCGGCCGCATCGGGTGCATTCATACTCGTAGACCGGCATAATCGGCATACCTCCTTTCAGAAGTCAAGCTACTATAAAGCATTCTCAGGACTTGTCAAGGGTCATGGGGTCATGCTCGATTTCATCGAAGGCGTTTCGCCAGAAACGGTAATAGTCCAGTACCGCCCCAAGGCCGGGGACGGGGGTCGCTTTCAGGATTTGATGGGTCTTTTCATGAACCCGCTGCTCTTCGGCCAGTTTTTCCGCTTCCGTGGCCACGAAGTTTTGCAAAAACCGGGTAAACCGAACGATGTGGACCAGCTCGTGGGTGACGATATAGAGGATGAAAGGAAAGAGCTTAAGGTCCCGGGAGGTCTTCAGTGCGGACAGGATATTGTGATCCTGGAGACAGATGGTGTAAAGATCAAACGCCTGAGACCCCAGGGGGGCGTCGCCGCGATGCCCCCGGTAATGGATGATCTGGGCAAAGGGCCCGTGAACGATCTCGTCTCCGGAAAGGTCCGCCAGGGTCTTGAGGTCGTAGTGCCGGTTCAGCCACTGATTGGAGGACAACTTGAAGTGATTGCCGGCAAGTTCTTCCGCCAAGGCCGCGGCTTCTTTAACGGTCTTCATCTGTCCCGGATCGAATCGGGGCAGGGCTCTATTGCGGGCATCCATGGGAGGCGGGTTTAGGGTGTCTTCGGAGACGGAAGCCCTTTTCCGTCGCTTTTGGAAAAAAGCGGTGGACAAAAGGGCCGAAACGTCTTAAGTAGAAGCTTGTGAAAAAAACGGCGGTCACGGGTCTTTTTTGGATCCGAGCCGCCTGAAAGAACCGGTAAAACCCCCTGGAAAAGAAAAGGGCATTTTCAAACGGATTGGAGGTGAGGCTTTGGGCAGCGTTATTAAAAAGCGACGGAAGAAGATGAGAAAGCACAAGCATCGAAAGCTTCTGGCTCGGACGCGGCATCAGCGAAGGAAGCTCAAATAGAGTCTGTCTTGTTTTCAGATGAGAAAGCATCCATGCTCCGGCTGGAACATGGATGCTTTTTTCTTTGGACTCCATCTGAAAGGGCGTCACGGACTCTGGGGGGGCTGCACGTACCCTTTCAGGTACTTGAGGAATTCAGAGTCCGTGGACAGGATCAGGGTGCTGTCCTTGTCCAGAGACTTGGTGTAGATTTCCAGAGTCTTTAAAAAAGAAAAAAACTCCGGGTCCACGCCGTAAGCCGAGGCATAAATCTTGGTCACCTCGGCATCGGCCTTTCCCATGATTTCCTGGGCCTTTCGATAGGCCTCGGAAGTGATCTTTTTCAGATCCCGTTCCTTTTCCCCGAGGATCTTCCGGGCTTCGCCCTGTCCTTCGGAACGGAATTTTTCTGCAATTTGCTTGCGTTCTGCGATCATGCGGTTGTAAACCGACTTGCGGACCTGTTCCACATAGTTGATCCGTTTGATCTTGACGTCCACCAGTTCGATGCCGAATTTTGCCAGTTTCGGCTTGGCCTGCTCCAGAATCCCTTGGGTGATTTTGGCCCGTCCGGTGGTCACCCGGTGTCCGTACGGCGTTTCCTCCTTGATGTCTTCAAAGCCGATTTCCAGGGTGTCGAGTTCGCGGTTGCTCGATCGGACCGATTCGATGAGGCGATAGGAGGTGATGAAATTGCGGACGGCCGGATCGATGATGTCGTCCAGGCGGCCCAGGGCACTGACCGTGTTGTTGACGGTCTGGAAAAATTTCACGGGATCGACGATTTTCCAGCGTGCAAAGGTGTCCACCCAGATATAGGTTTTATCCAGTGTGGGGATCTGACCCGGGTCCCCGTCCCAGTCCAGGAGGTTTTTCGGAAAGTAATTGGTATTCTGGATGAAGGGCAGCTTGAAGTACAACCCGGGCGCTTTTTTGGGCGTCCCCACCACCTTCCCGAACTGGGTGACCACCACCTGCTCCCGCTCATCCACCACATAGGCGGAATTATACAATAAAAAGGCCGCCGCAACAGCGACGATCACGATGAAAGGTCTCGATTTCATTTGGACTCACCCATGGGCTTGGTCAGGTTCAAAAGGGGAAGAAAGTTTTTCTGGTTGACGTCCACGATGTACTTGGGGCCCAGCTTGGGAAAGAGGTCCTCCAGCATTTCCAGGTAGAGGCGCCGTTTGGTGACGTCCTTGGCGTTGGCGTACTCCTTGTACCGGGCGAGGAAGCGGGTCGCATCCCCCCTGGCGCGGTTGATCAGGTCCAGGGCATAGCCTTCCGCCGCCTTGATGGTCCGTTCCGCCTCTCCCCGGGCCGCGGGGATCGCCTTGTTGTAGTCTTCCTTGGCCTGGTAAATGACCTGCTCTTTTTCCTGAACCGCCTGGTTCACTTCGTTGAAGGAGGGCTGGACCGGCCGCGGCACGTTTGTCCGCTTCATTTCGATGGTCACCACGTGGATGCCGGTCTGGGCCCTGTCCAGTTCCTTTTGGAGCAGCTCCCGGGCTTCCACTGCAATTTCGTCCCGCTTGGTGATGACTTCGTTGATGCTGCGATCCCCCACCACCAGGCGCATGGTGGCTTCGGACATGTCCACCAGGAGCCGTTCCACGTTTTGGACTTTGAACAGAAAATTGTAAGGATCTTTGATCCGATACTGGACGATCCAGGGGACCACGGCCACATTGAGGTCCCCGGTGAGCATGAGGGTCACGCTGGCGGTTTCGCTTTCTTTGCCGAACCGCGCCCTTTCTCCGAAGCCCTCTCCGAACTCTTCCTTGTATACACGCCGGACCTTGACCTTGGTGACCTTCTCGATGCCGGCCGGCAGCTTGAAGTTGAGCCCCGGCTGGGCCGTTCTGACATATTTCCCGAATCGTTGCACCACCCCCACTTCGTCCACGCCCACGGTGTAGAATGTGGAGGACCCCAGCGCCAAGGCGATGAGTACCAGAATGATGAAGAAGCCCCCCGGGATCTTCCCGGAAAATTTCATCCCTTTGAACTTCTTGAAGATCTCATCCATTTGGGGGGGCTTGCCGCCCATTTTCTGCTGCTGTTCCTTCAGTTTTTCCCAGTCCCAGTTCATCTTCCACCGATCCCCGATGCAGGCCGTCTCCAGCGATTCAACATCGTCGGGCACTCTGGAGCCCGTCGTGCCCGGAAAAAGCAGGCGCCCAAGGCCCTTGTTTTCTGTTTGATAAACCGTCCAATTTATGTAAAGTGTAGGGCAGACGTCCGATCAAGTCAAGGGAAAAGGCCCTTTTCCAAGGGAGCAAAGAGATGGCCACCGATCCCAAAAAACCACTTTCGATGCCGGTGCCCCTCAGGGATATCCTGACGCAGGTGCTGGCCACCTGCCGGCGGGAAAGCGATCTTCATCTTGTCCGCATCTGGGAGCACTGGGATGCCGTGGTGGGGCGCGTGGTGGCGGAAAACGCGCAGCCGGCGGCGTTTAAAGGCCGGCGGCTCATCGTGCACGTCACCAGCTCCGTGTGGATCCATCAACTTTGTTTCATGAAAGACGACATCCTCCACAGCCTCAACAAGGCCCTCGGGGCCCCTTTGCTCGATGAAATCAAGTTCAAGATCGGGCCGCTGTAAAGGATATCCTAAGAAAGGGTTGCACGGAATTCCCGGCCGCGCTTTTTAACAAAGATGCACACCCGATCCTTTGAGCTCACCCTGGATGCCTTTTTCAACGGCCGGATCAAAGTGGCCCAGGAACGGTCCGGATACCGGTTTTCCATCGATGCCGTTTTGCTGGCCCACCATGCGCCTTGCCGGGAGAAAGACACGGTCCTCGACCTGGGGACGGGTTGCGGCATCATCCCTTTGATCCTCGCCTTCCGGCATCCGAAAATCCGGATATACGGCGTGGAGATCCAGGCGCCCCTGGCGGAAATCGCCATGAAAAACGTGTGGCAAAACAACATGGAAAACCGGATTGAAATCTTTTGCCGGGACATGCGGGCGTTGGACACAAAAGCCACAAAAGGCGCGGTGGACCTTGTGGTGAGCAATCCCCCCTATCGAAAGGCGCGCTCGGGACGGATCAATCCCAACCGTCAGCGGGCCCTGGCCCGGCATGAAATCGCCGTGACCCTGGAGGAGGTGGTGGCCACGGGATACCGGATGCTCAAGCCCAAAGGCCGCTTTGTGGGCGTGGTCCCTGCCGGGCGGGTCACGGATATCCTTTCCTTTCTAAGGGCCTGCGGTCTCGAGCCCAAACGGCTGCGGATGGTCCACTCCCGCATGGACACGGAAGCCAAGCTGGTGGTGGTGGAGGGCATCAAGGGGGGACGGAAAGGGATCCACGTGGCCCCGCCTCTGGTCCTTTACGGTCCAGACGGAGCGTATTCCGATGCGGTTTTGGAGATGTTTGAAGCCGGGTCCTTTTCCTCTTTTTGGTCGTGACCGGAACGTCTCCTCAAAACCTTTCCCTTAAAGGCTCTCGGGAATCAGGCGGTGCATCACGATTCCGCTGCCCACTTTCGGATAGAAATACGTGGCCTTCCGGGGCATGATGAGGCCTTTGTCCGCCACGGTTTTCATCTGCTCGATCCGCGTGGGGTTGAGAATGAAAGCGATGTCGTAATCGCCCCGGGTGATGGCTTCCACGGCCCCCTCGGCGGTGCTGTCGTACCCGATGAGATTGGCGTCGTCGAGGCGGGATTCGTCGAATCCCAGCACTTCCATCATGAGCAGGCGGGTCAGCACGGTCACGTCGAAGTAGCGGAAGGCCGCTTCGATCTCCTTTCCGAAGAGCCGGTCCATGATCTTTGATTTTAAGACCAGCAAATAGAACTCCTGGTGGTCCTTCATGAAGACACCGATCACATTCTTGGGGGCATTGGCCTTGAGCAGGGAGATGAATTCCACCAGGATTTTTTCCCGTTCTTTTCCCTTGAAGGGCAATGTGGTGATGTCGAAGTATTTCCCGGCCTTGGGGATGAGGGTGGCGCGGGTTTCCACCGGGACTTTTTTCAAGAGCCTGTGGGCCGGAAGGATGGTCAGCCCCGGGTCTTCCATGGCCGTCAAATACATCATCACGTAGTTGGCTGGATGGTCCTTTGGGAGATCCGGATGTTGAGACCGCATCCATGCCTGGTAGTTCAGGGCCGTGGTATACCGGTGGTGCCCGTCTGCAAGGTAGATCTTTTTGTCCTTCAGGACTTCCAGGACGGTCCGGTGGACGGAGGGATCGGTGAGCCGCCACATGCGGTGCCGCTGGCTGTCATGATCCACGAAGTCGATGTCCGGCGCCTTGTCAAAGACCGCTGCTTTGAGGTGCACGATGATATCGTTTTGCGGATCCGAATAGAGGGAGAAGATGGGTGCAAAGTTGGCGTGACAGGCCTGCATGAGGGCCAGCCGTTGGGCCCGGACATTGGAGAAGGTCTTTTCATGGGGCAGCACCACCCGCTTTTCGAAAGGTTCCAGGCCCACCAGGGCAATGAATCCGAACCGGGTGACCTGCTTTAAGTCATGGAAGTAGGTGCGGGCCGTGAAATAAAGGGTGGGTGAATTGTCCTGGACAAGGATTCCCGCCTTGAGCCAATTCTCCAAGTAGCGGGCCGCTTTGGGAATCCAATCGGTGCCGTTGGGAGTGGAGGCGTCGGTTTTCCCGAGGGTCAGGCGGATGCTGTTGTAGGGATGCCTTTCATGGAGTTCCTGCCGCTCGGCTTCGGACACGACGTCAAAAGGGGGCGCCATGACATCGGCGATATCGTCCACCTTTTCCGGGTTGTAAAGGATTCCTCTGAAGGGAATAACAGTGGCCATGGGATCGCTCCTTCGCTGTTGTGGATGACGCTTGTTTTTTTAAAAAGACCCCTTTTAGGAAATAAATTGCACGGCTTCAAGGAAAATCCGCTGAAAAAGATAAAAAGGGTGCACGTTAAAATGCACAAAGAGCATTGACAGGCAAGGATTAAAAAATATAATAAAAGTTTCCATGCGCCAATTGTGAAGCGCAATGTGGAGCGCATCCTCCGCAGCTTGCCGTGGAGGGCTTCAGAAGGGTTTCGGAGAGGTTGCCGAGTGGCTGAAGGCCCCGCTCTCGAAAAGCGGTATCCTGCCAAAAGCAGGATCGTGGGTTCGAATCCCACCCTCTCCGCCACAAGAGGATTCAAAAGGTGAAGCCGGAGAGATGTCCGAGATGGCCGAAGGAGCACGACTGGAAATCGTGTGTGCTGCCAAAAGCGGCACCGAGGGTTCGAATCCCTCTCTCTCCGCCACATCCTTCCGAGCCGTATGCGGGAACCCTTCCCCGGGCCCGTGGAAGAAAAAGCCCTTTTCGGGTCTGATCCTTCCGATCCTTTTTTAATCCGAGCCGGCCCGGGCAATTCCAAAATAAAAAGGCCTTGCCGTGTCGTACCTGGTTCTTGCCCGAAAATATCGACCCCAGACCTTTGAAGAGGTCCTGCACCAGGAGCATGTGACCCGGACCCTGGCCAATGCCGTCTCGGCGGGCCGTCTGGCCCATGCCGTGCTCTTGTCAGGACCCCGGGGCACCGGTAAAACCACGGTGGCGCGGATTTTGGCCAAGGCGGTAAATTGCAAAAAGGGACCCACGCCCACGCCCTGCAACCGATGCCGATCCTGCCGGGAGATCACCCGCGGCAACGCCGCGGACGTCTTTGAAATCGACGGCGCCTCCAACAACAGCGTGGACCAGGTGCGGGAGCTCAGGGAAAACGCCCGGTACATGCCCGCCTACAGCCCGTACAAGATCTACATCATCGATGAAGTGCACATGCTGAGCCTTGCGGCCTTCAACGCCTTGCTCAAGACGTTGGAGGAACCCCCCGCCCACGTGCTTTTCATCTTCGCCACCACCGAGCCCCACAAGCTTCCCGCCACCATCCTGTCCCGGTGCCAGCGGCATGATTTCAGACGCATCCACACCCGATCCATCGTGGCGCACCTGGAATCCATCGTATCCAAAGAAAACGTGGCCGTGGATCCGGAGTCCCTGTGGGTCATCGCCCGGGAGGCCTCCGGCGGCATGCGGGACGCCTTGAGCCTCTTGGACCAGGTGATGACCTGTGCCGAGGGGAGGATAACCCTGGACCGGGTGTTGGATCTTTTGGGGATCATGAACCGCAAGGAGGTCTTTGAACTGGCCCGGGCGGTCCTGGAAAAGGATGCCCCCGCGGTGCTGGAGAGGATCCACGAGGCGTATGCCCGGGGCTATGACATGAAACGGTTGTATTTTGATCTTGTGGAGCATTTCAGAAACCTCATGGTGGCCAAGGCGTGCAGGGAATCCGGCCCGCTCATGGACCTTCCCGGCGGTGAAATCGAGCAGATCCAAAAACAGGCCGAAGGCGTTTCCCTTTTCCATTTGAGACAGATCAGCGACGTTCTCCTGGAGGAGGAACCGGCCATCCGGTTTTCTTTGACACCCCGGATCGCCCTGGAGATGGCCCTGGTCAAGGCCCTGGAAGTGGTGCCGGCCTTGCCCATTGAAACCCTCATCGAAAAGCTCGACACCCTCAGGCAACGGATGCTTTCCCTGGCTTCGAAGGAGGCTCCCCCGCCCGAAACACCCCTTACGGCGACGGGGACCTCCGAGGCCGACACGTCCGGTTTTGATCCCGGCAAGGCGCTTTCCCGCACCGCTTCTCCAGAGAGCGTGCCGGAAGACGACACGCCGGCGCCGCCGGCGAATCCGGAGGCGGGCCCGGAGCCTGGGGAACCCTGGGAGCGCGTCATTCAGGCCCTGTTGGGAAAAGCCCCTTCCGCGGCCGGCTCCCTGAGCAAATGCCGACTGGTTCGCAAAGCGGGATCGGTGCTTGAGATTGAGGTCAACGGGAACGGGTATGACATGCAGGTGTTAAATCGCAAAAAGAACAAGACCGCCCTGGACAAGGCCTGTCAGGCGGTGTACGGACGTCCCATGACCGTCCGTTTTATACAGGGAAAGAAAAAGGAAGCACCTGCCCCCTCAAAGGAAACGTCTCAAAACCACATGAAAAAAGAAGCGATCCAGCACCCCCTGGTGGCCGAAGCAAAACGGATCTTCGGCGGCACGGTGGTGGACGTGAAGATTCTGTAGGAGGCCCGACATGAAAGGTATGGGGAAGATGCTCAAACAGGCCCAGAAACTCCAGGCCAATATGCTCAAGGTTCAGGAGGAGCTGGCCCAAAAGACCGTGGAGGCCTCTTCCGGAGGGGGCGTGGTCAAGGTGGTGGCCAATGGGCGGCAGCAGATCGTCTCCCTGGTCATCGACAAGGAAGTGGTGGACCCCGAGGATGTGGAGATGCTTCAAGATCTGATCCTGGCTGCTGTGAACGAGGCCCTGGCACAATCCCAGGAGATGGTGAATGCCGAGATGTCGAAACTGACCGGCGGGCTCAATATCCCGGGGCTGATGTAGATGCATCATTATCCGGCGTCCATCAAGCGGCTGATTGTCCAGTTGACCCGTTTGCCCGGCATCGGGGAAAAGACGGCGGAACGCCTGGCCGTGCATCTCCTTTCCATGCCCAAAAAGGATGTGGAATCCCTGGCCCAAAGCCTCCTGGAGATGAAGGCGTCGGTCCGGTTGTGCCGCCTGTGCCATTCCTTGAGCGACACCGACCGTTGTGCCATCTGCAGGGATCCTTCCAGGGATCCGGGTCTTGTCTGCGTGGTGGAACAGCCGGCGGACATGGCCGCCATCGAAAAGGCGGGGGCCTTCACCGGTCGCTACCATATTCTCCAGGGAGTCCTTTCCCCCATGTGCGGGGTCGGACCCGACGACATCCGGATTCAAGAGCTCCTGGACCGTGTGGCAAAAGGAAATGTGCGGGAGGTGATCCTGGCCACCTCCACCAGTGTGGAGGGAGAGGCCACCGCATCGTACCTGGCCGAAAAGCTCCATGGGCTTTCCGTAAAAACGACCCGCATCGCCTCCGGGGTGCCCATGGGCGGAGACCTCAAGTACGTGGATCCGGTGACGCTGAAGCGGGCCCTGGACACCCGGCATGGCATCTGAACCCCTCCGGGAAGCCGATCTGTTCCATTGCAAACGCTGCGGGGACTGCTGCAAGGGATACGGCGGCACCTTTGTCACGCCGGAGGATATCCGCCGCATTGCCGCTTTTTTGCAGGAAGACCCGGATCGATTTGTCCCCAAATACTGCCAGATGTCGGGGAAGAAACCGGTCCTGGCCCAGGCCGAAAACGGCTATTGCGTCTTCTGGGAGGGCCTTTGCCGGATCCATCCGGTCAAGCCGCGCATGTGCCGGCAGTGGCCCTTCATTCCCGGTCTCCTGAAGGACCTTCATAACTGGCATATCATGGCGAAAGCGTGTCCGGGGATCCGTACGGACATTTCCGACGCCCAACTTGAAAGGGCCGTCAAGGCCATCATCTTCCCCCATGATCGGCATCTTTGATTCTGCAATCGGCGGCCTGACCGTGGTCCGGGAAATCCGGAGGGCATTTCCCGGGGTTGACCTGGTCTTTTTGGCCGATACGGCCCGGTCGCCTTATGCCGACCGGAGCATGGAGACCGTGGCGCGGTTCGCCGACGCGGCGATAGGGCGCCTGACGGCCCTGGATCCTGAAATCCTGGTGGTGTGTTGTTCCGCCACAGCGGCGTCCCTGCGCCTTGGGCATATCGGACCCTATGCCCTGCCCACCGTCGATCAAGTGACCTCGGGTGTTGGGGCGGCAGTCTCTGTTTCCAAGAACCATCGGTTCGGTGTCATCGGAAACCGGGCTGCCGTGAAAAGTGGAATTTACGAGCGTCTCATCCAAGAGCGGATCCCCGGCGCCCGGGTTTACACCCGGCCTTCCACGCTGTTGGACACGCTCATCGAGGAGGGATGGGCCAAGAGGCCGGAAACGACCCGGATCGCCAAGAAACTCCTCCACCCATTAAGGGTCCGACAGATCGACACGCTGATTCTGGACAGTCCCTATTTGTCTGAGATCGAAAAAAAGCTCCTCCTGAAAGCCGGGAAAAGGGTGCATGTGGTTCGACCCTGGCGGGTCCTTCCCCGTGCCCTGGGGGACCTTCTTGCCCGAACCCCTGACAGGGGCCGGGGATGCGAAACAGGCGGCGCCTTGAAAGTCCAGGTCACCGATATCACTGAAGGATTGAAAGAAAGATGCGAGGCGTTTCTAAAAAGCCGCGTGATCCTTGAATCCGTATCCACAGGAGTGGAGGGGCGGGCATGACCCCGGCGGCGTGCGGGATTGACTGCAGGGTCTGCCGGCTTTTCATCCTGGGGGTGTGTTCTTTGTGCGGCGCCGGGACAAGCCGGGAAGCCGCACTCAAGGAGGCCGCCCAGACACGGCTTCTGGGGGCCCCCTGTCCGATTCTGGCTTGTGCCCGCATGAACCGGGTGGCCCATTGCCTGAGGGACTGCCCTTCTTTTCCATGCGGCAATTTTCATTCGGGTCCGTACCCCTTCAGCCGAGGATTCCTTTCAATGCAAGAAAGACGACGGGCCGAAGCCTCCCCGGCAAAGTCCCCCGCGGGAGGGGCCATCCAGGTGCCCCAGGCCCATTGGGAGGCGGTGACGGCCATGGACCGGAAGGCCCTGTGCCGGCGCGCCGGGGCTTTTTGGGAGCCTCCGGATCGAATCCGGATCCCTTTTTTCAAAGATGAACTCCGTGTCGATCTTGGAAAGCGCTTTGTTTTTCAAAGAGCCGGCATGTCCTGGGACCGGGTCCGGGATCCGCTTTTGGAGCTGGAATGCCTGCTTTACCTTCTGGGTGTCAAGGAGGTGCCCTTGCGCGGCCGGATGGTGGGGGTCATGGAACTCAAGACCGCCCACTTCTTCCAGGGGCCCCATGCCCTGAATGTGGAGCCGCTCCTCAGAAGGTTCGGCACGGACCTGGATGGATTTTGCCGGTCGGCACAGGCTTTGGGAGGCAAGGCCCTCCGACTGGGAGATGCCGCCTATGCCCTTTATCCCTTTCCGAAAATCCCCCTTTATTACTTGCTGTGGGAAGGCGACGAAGAGTTTTCACCGAGGGTGTCCATCCTTTTCGATGAAACCATCGAAGCGCACCTGGCGGCGGACGCCATCTGGGGCCTGGTCAACCTGGTCTCCCATCGCCTCCTGACCGCAGAGATCCCCAGGGCTTGACCCCCTGAGGCATGCCGGCGTTTCTCTTTTTTCAGGACTTTCGGAGATACCGGGAAGGGATCCGGAGGCGGCCTTCCGATCCCTCCGCCCTTTGACGGGTGCCCTTCGGGGACAAGTCGGGCAGCCCTCAACGGCTTTATGCGCTTAATTTCATGACATAAAAAAAGCACCCGCGGGCACTTCGCCGGTGCTTGTCATCACTGGTGCCGAGGGACAGAATCGAACTGCCGACACGGGGATTTTCAGTCCCCTGCTCTACCGACTGAGCTACCTCGGCATGGGGTTTTAAAGGCTGAAATCGGTACCCCTTTTAACGAAAGGAGGCTTTCTTGTCAACAGGTTTTTGAAAGGCTCAACGGAAGCCGGGATGCGCTCCGTGTCGAACCGGCGACCGGGACAGGCCCCCTGGTCGATTGATTTCACGTTCTTTCCCTGCTACCTTTCGGCGCCATGGATTTGAAAACAGGAAAATGGAAAAAAGGCAATATCCGGAACTATTTCACCTTTTGGGTGTCTGATATGAGTGAAAGGCCGGGGTGTGGCCGGGGACGGGGATAGCCGCCGGGACGAGGCCCTGGTAAGGGCCTTTCAGGAAGGGAATCGAGGCGCCTTCGACGCCCTGGTCAAACGGCACCACGGACGCATCTTCAACCTTTGTTTCCGGATGCTGGGAGATTCCGACGAGGCGAATGATTTGGCCCAGGAAACATTCATCAAAGCATTCAACGGGTTGAAACGCTTCCGCTTCGAAGCCTCTTTTTCCACCTGGTTGTACCGCATCGCCGTCAATGCCTGCAAGAATCGAATGCGTTTGGTGGCCTATCGGCTCCGGCGCAACACCCTGTCCACCAACGGAAAAGCGTCCCTGGGCGAAGGCGGTGCCTCTTTACAGCTCAAAGACGGCAATCCTTTGCCCTTGGAGGCCGTGGAAGCCAAAGAACGGGCCCTTCAAATACAAGAGGCGATTTTATCCCTTTCACCGGAACATCGGGCGGTGGTCCTTTTAAGGGACATGGAGGGCCTTTCCTATGAGGCCATCGCCGACGTGATCGGGAAAAACCTGGGGACCGTGAAATCGAGGCTTTCCCGGGCCCGGCAGATTCTAAAGGAAAAGTTGAGGGGGATGCTTTTATGACCCCATGCCGTGAAATAAGGGCGCGCCTTTCCGAATTCATGGACGGCGCAGTGGATGCCAAGGCCGCTTCCCGCATTAAAAAGCATCTGGAGGCATGCCCCTTGTGCCGGGAAGAACTGGCTTCCCTTCAGGCGGTCTCCAAGGCCCTGGGCACCCTGAAGGCCGTGAAGCCGCCGGATGACTTTTTGGAGCAGCTCCACGGGCGTATGGCCTCCGAAGGGCTTTTAAGACGCCTTTTTCAGAGGCGCTTTATCCCCTTTGGGATCAAAGTCCCCCTTAAGCTTGCCTCGGCCGTGGCGGCGGGGGTGCTGATTTTCTTCGTATTTTATCCAAAACAGACCCAACCGCCCGTCATGGCGCCCACGGGCGTTGTCAGAGAGGTCCGTGAAAGGACCTTGGCTTCCAAATCCACGAAAGGGCGGGAAGGCGCCCGCACGGGCGGATCGGCGCCCGAATCAACGTGGTCCGAAGTCGTCCCGAAAAGGATGTCGGAGCCGTTGGAGATCGTGCTTTACGTGAAAAAGAGCGCGCCGACCGGAGGAAAAGGCCCCTACCGGAGGGTCCTGGAAGACAAAACAAAGCCCCTGAAAGCCGTGTCCCCGGCCGCGGATCAGAGGGCCTTGAAGCGGAAAGGGCCGCCGGATGGGGCAGCAGGCGCCCGTTTCACGGATCGCCGAACAGATGAGAAGAAAAAGGCCGGGGCCGGGTCCGCCCCTTTGGTCAAAAAAGAAGGCCTCGAAGCCCGGGTGGCGGCCCATGTCGTTCGGGTCGGCGGCAGGGTGATCGACTCTTTTGAAAAGACAAAGGAAAAGATTCTGATCTGTCGCATTCCTTCAGAGGCGCTTGAGGCGCTTGAAAAGCGCTTCAAGGCGCTGGATGCCGAGAGTGTTTTCCCGGACAAGGCTCTTGCAAAAGGCCGGGATTTCCTCCGGGTGCGGGTTCGGATCGTGACCGCCGATTAAACTGTTTCAGCCGGCCTGTTTTTCAAAATGGGAGATTCGGCCTATCTGGAATAGATGAAAAGGTGCTGCCCCGGGTGGATCGGTTTTCGCGGATCCAGCCGGTTCCACAGGACAAGGGCGGCAAGAGGGACGCGGAAGCGGGCCGCGATGGCGGAAAGGTTGTCTCCTTTGCGGACCACATACAATTCCCGGCCCTTTCCGGCAAGATGGGCCTTGCAAGCGGCCCTTAACCGGGCTTGAAACCCCTCGGCCGCCCCTCTGGGAAGGCGGAGCACGTGATTTCCCCCGGGGAGATAAGGGGTGCGGAGAGCCGGATTGAGATCCCGGATCCGCTTGAAATGGGTTCCGGACGCCGTGGCGATGAGACGAAGGGGGACCGGTTGCCTGAGGGCCACCCGGATTTCATCGAAAAGGATGGGGGGATAAAAATCCTCATCGGCCAAGTGAAACCCGAACGTCTCGGGGTCGGAGAGGATGACCTTGGCTGAAAGGATGCGGAACAAGAAGCGCTGGGTTTGCCGGGGCAGGTAGAGTTCGTAGTAGTTGTGGGTCCCCTGCGCTTCGATGGCTGCGCTGAGCCCTTTTTCTCCCATGTTGAACGCCGCGGCGGAAAGGGTCCATGAACCGAACAGGGCGTAGAGGTTGCGAAAATACCGCACGGCCGCCCCGGTGGAAGCCAGAAAGTCCCGCCGTTGGTCGAATTGCCGGTTGATGATCAGGCCGTACTTTTTCCCGGTTGCGGCCATGAATTGCCACATGCCCACGGCCCCCTTGCTGGACCGGGCGTGTTCCAAAAGTCCGCTTTCCGCCACCGCCACGTATTTCAGGTCCGGGGGGAGCCCGGCTTCCTGGAGTCTCTTTTCGATGACCGCAAGGTACCTCCGTGACCGCTTCAACCACAAAAGGACCTGGGCGCGGTTCCACAGGGAAAGGAGGAGTTCCTTTTCAAAGCGTTCCCGGATGTCCTGTTCTTCCAGGGGCACCGGTTCTTGGCAAAAATCCAGGGGCGCCTCGATTTTCAGGGCAGAAACCAGGGAAGGGATTTGAGCCACGGGGCCGGCTTCTCCAAAGCCCCTGGAAGGGCATGTGAGGCCGGTTGCGGCCAGGAGCATGACAACGGCGCATAGGGACTTCATGGCCAATCTGCTATAAGGGATTGGCCTGTCTGTCAAGAAGGACAAGAAGAAGGGGCGGTGTCAAGCCCATTCAAAGGAGGAAACCATGGATGCATTCGAGGTGGCCTTTTTCAAGCCGTATCCCTTTGCAGCAGGCCAGAAGATCCATATCACGGAGGGCCCCCGGCGAGGGGACTGGGAGATCGAGACGGTCACCGGACGGAAGGTGACCCTCCGCTGCCCTGTCACGGGAAAGAGACTGGAGACGGATCGGTTCTGCTATTTCGTCAAGGCGGAGAAGGTGGATCGCTGGCCCACGTACTGAAGGCGTCCTGGGGCCGAGGCCACCACGAAAAGATGGACTTCCCTCGGGCCGTGGGCGCCGTGAACCATGGTGGCCTCGATGTCGGCGGTCTTGCTGGGCCCCGAGATGAAGGCCATGTAACGGGACAGCCCTTGGGCGGCAAAGCGCGCCTCCCAGCGCAAAAGGGCGAACAGTTCCTTCATGTCCCATAGGATCTGATCCAAGGTGATGACGGCCACATGGACGGGAGGGAGCAAGGCCACGGATCGGGGCTGTCCCGGCCGCGCACGCAGCACCAGGGTGGCCGTGTCGGCCATGCAGAAGTCGGCGGCGGTGACACCCATATGGGCCTTTGCAATGGCCCTGCGCTGGGCCTCGCGTTCGGCGTGACGCCGGGCGGGATCCATGAGGGGGTCCAGCGGCGGCGTTCGATGTACCCTGACGGCCGACTGTTCCGGGAGAAGATGTAAATCCAGCCCGTCGATGAGGCCATGGCGCCAGGCCACCACCTGTTTGACGGTGTCTGGTTCGGGCGCTTTTTCTTGGACCAGCGCGGCGATCGCTGCGCCGGCCGCCTCCGGATCCGGAAGGCGCCTCACGCAAAGATGCACGGGTTTGGCCGCTTCCATGAGCTGTTCCAAGAGCTCCTCACGGTCCTTGGCTGTCCGTTGGCGATACCTTTCAAGGATCTGCAATTCTTCCCGAGAAGGGCCCTGCATGAAAAGATGCGATCCGTTGCGGGATTCATGGGGGGCATGGCCCAGAGCCTGACGGATCCGGCCCAGGAATGCCTTTTGATCGGGAGGGATCATGGGATGTCTTTTGCTACCTCTATCTCATTTTTCCGCCAGCGTGCCAGGAAGGTTTCCGGGGCCAATGACGGAAAGTCGCGCTTCCGGGTCCATCCGTGAAAAGGCGGCGGGAGGCGGCGGAGCCGATTGCCCTTTTTGGGGAAAAGGCGCTGTCCCAGGGCCGCTGCCTTTAAGAAACATTCCCAGGTCCGTCTGTTCGCCGTGAGTCGGGACCAGACCTTGAAGGCCAGCCCTTCCAGGGGATTTGCGGGTGTTGTTTTCCAAAAGGCGTCCCCGTAGGCCAAGGTTTCCCGAAGCGCCAAGAGCATGCGGGGCAGATCGATGGCCACGGGGCAGGCCTCCATGCAGGCGCCGCACAGGGTCTCGCCCTGGCAGAGGTGCCGGGCCCGGTTGATGCCGGTCAACAAAGGCGTGACCACCGCGCCGATGGGGCCTGAATAGGCAAAGCCGTAAGCGTGCCCGCCGATCTTGCCGTAGACCGGGCAGACGTTGAGGCATGCGGCGCAACGGATGCAGTAAAGGATCTCTCTGAACCGGGGATCGGCCAGGATCCGGCTGCGGCCGTTGTCGATGACGACCAGATGAAATGCCTCGGGGCCGTCCGAGTCTTCCGGCCGGCGGGGGCCTGCCGTGTAACTGACGTAAGTGGCCATGGTCTGGGCGGCGGCGCCCCGGCACAGCAGGCGCAGGAGAATCTCGTATTCGTCCAGGCGCCCTACGATCCGCTCCATGCCCATGAAGGCCATGTGGATCCGGGGCAGGGTGGTGGCCATCCGGATGTTGCCCTCATTGGAGACGGTGGTGATGTGGCCGGTCTCCGCGCATGCCATGTTGACGCCGGAAATTCCCATATCGGCGGCCAAAAACTCTTCCCGGAGGGCTTTTCGGGCGGCCCGGGTCAATGCGGGGGGATCCGTGGTGTAAGGGATGCCCATGTTTTTGACGAAGAGCTCGGCGATGTCGTAACGCGTCTTATGAATGGCCGGGGCGATGATGTGGGAGGGTTTCTCTCCGGCAAGCTGGATGATGTACTCCCCCAGATCGGTTTCCACCGCATCGATACCCGCTGCGGCCAGCTTCTCATTCAAGTCGATTTCTTCGGTGACCATGGATTTGCCCTTGACGACCCGGCGCACCCCGTGGCGCCGGGCCACTTTGATGCAATACTCCACGGCATCTGTTGCATCCGAGGCAAAAAAGACATGACCGCCGTTTTGACGGATCTTTTCCGCAAGCCTTTCCAGGAGCACGTCCAGATGGGCGACGGCCCGTTCCCGGATTTCATGGGCCGTATGACGCAGGTGAGGGCCTTCAGGGAGCCGGCGGTAGGCTTCGGCGGCCCCCCGGCCGAAGCGTGCCTGGAGTCCGGCCAGGGCCTTCTGCAGCACCGGGTCGCCAATGGCCTTCCGGGCCGCTTCCCTGTAAGTTTCTGGGTGGAGCTGAGTCATGGTCTTCCCGTGGGGCCTCAAGGCCCCGCCACCGCCGTGTCTCAATACGGTTAAAAGGGACACGTGCGCTGGAAATCAACGCCGGCCAGGACCTGGGCGATATGCAGGGCGTTTACGGATATCCCCCGGCGGCTCATGGCCCCGGCCATGTTGATGAGGCATCCCGCGTCACAGGCGACCACCGTCCGCGCTCCGGAGGAAAGGATGTGATCGACCTTGGCGTTGACCATGGCCGCGGAAATATCCGGATACTTCAGGGAAAAGGTGCCTCCGAAGCCGCAACAGGAATCGGCGTTTTCCATCTCCACGAAGTCGGCGCCCGTCACGTGTCTCAAAAGGCTGCGGGGTTGTTCCTTCACACCGAGGCCCCGAAGGAGATGACAGGAATCATGGTAGGTGATCCTGCCTGAAAAACGGGCTCCCAGGTCTTTTACGTTCAGGACATCCACCAAAAATTCGGTGAGTTCATAGGTCCGGGAGGCCACCGCTTCCGCCCGGCGCCGCCAGGGATGCGCCTCCCGGAAAAGGCCGGGGTAGTGCCGGCGCACCATATGCACACAGGATCCCGAAGGGCAGACAATGCACTGGGCCCCTTCAAAAATTTCAATGAAACGCCTTGCAGCGCGGCGCGCCTCCCGGCGATACCCCCCGTTGAAGGCCGCCTGACCGCAGCACGTCTGATCGGCGGGGCAATCCAGAGAAAGCCCGAGGTGCCGCAGAATACGGACCATGGCCTCGGCCACTTCCGGCCAAAGCGCATCCACCAGGCACGGTATAAAGAGCGTGACTTTGGAGGGTGAAGCCGTCCTTGTCATGCATTCCATGGGGTATCTTCCTTTGCGGGGCTGCCCTTGAGGTATCGAAAAAGGCAGATGTTGTCAAAAGACATCCGGAAGACCCCCCTGTTGGGGAACTTTTTTCAGGATCCGGTGTCTGAAGGGGTAAAAGGCGATGAAACTCCAAAACCCCGATCGAAAAGGAGGCGACATGGCAAGACGAAAACCATGGACGAAATGGCTGGTCTTTGGGATCTGTTTTTTCACACTAAAGGGCGCGTGGGCCCGGCAAACCCCGGAGCCGGATCAGACCCGGTCGCCCTATTTTTTCGTTCAAAGCGACGACCCGAGCGTGGATCGTTTCCCCCTGAAATCCACCGCCGTGCGGGTGAACATTGTGGGGGTCATCGCGGATGTCACCGTGTCCCAGGTCTATGAAAACCAGGGGACACGCCCCATGGAGGCCGTTTATGTTTTTCCGGGGTCCACCCGGGCGGCGGTTTATGCCATGAAGATGACCGTGGGCGCGCGGACGGTGGAAGCCGTCGTTGAAAAAAGAAAAGAGGCCCGGCAGCGGTATAAGGAAGCCCTGGCCCAGGGAAAAAGTGCCTCTCTCCTGGAACAACACCGGCCCAACGTGTTCCAGATGAACGTGGGAAACATCCTGCCCGGGGATGTCATCCGGGTGGAGCTGCGCTATACCGAGCTTCTCGTCCCCCGCCACGGCGTTTATACCTTCGTCTATCCCGCGGTGGTGGGCCCCCGGTATACCGGGGACCAGGGAGACGGACCGCTTCCCCGTGAGGAATGGATCCACAACCCGTACCTGAAGCAGGGGACCCTTTCCCCCTGTCGCTTCGATGCATCGGTGCGGATTGCCGCCGGCATGCCCGTTCAGGAGGTGGCGTGTCCTTCCCATGAGATGCACATCCGATACCAGGGGAAAAGCCGGGTCCGGGCCTCTTTGGATCCTTCCGAGCGTTTCGGCGGAAATCGGGACCTCATCCTGCGATACCGGCTCGGCGGGTCCCGGGTTCAAAGCGGCCTTTTGCTTTTTTCAGGGGAAAAGGAAAATTTCTTCCTGTTGATGATCCAACCGCCGAAGCGGGTGGCCATGGATGCCGTCCCGCCCAGGGAGTACATTTTCATCGTGGATGTTTCCGGCTCCATGCACGGGTTTCCCCTGGAAACCTCCAAACAGTTGCTCAAAAGGCTCCTTGCCGGACTGCGTCCCGTGGATCGGTTCAATGTCCTGCTCTTTGCCGGAGGGTCTTCCATGCTGGCGCCACGCTCCATTCCCGCCACCCCGCAGAATGTGCGCACGGCCGTGGCAACCCTTGAGCGGCAGAGGGGCGGCGGCGGCACGCGGCTCCTGCCCGCCCTGAAAAGGGCCTTGGATTCCCCCAAGCCCGAGGGGTTTTCCCGGATCGTGATCATTGCCACGGACGGCTATGTGGCCGTGGAACGTGAAGCCTTTGAACTTGTCCGGAAAAACCTCAACCGGGCCAATCTCTTTGCCTTCGGGATCGGATCGAGCGTGAACCGGTACCTCATCGAAGGGATGGCCCGGGCCGGGATGGGGGAGCCCTTTGTGGTCACGGATTCCGAAAGCGCCCGAAGCCAGGCCGAAATTTTCCGCGCCATGATCGAACGGCCCGTCCTCACCGACATTGTCATCGATTATGGAGACTTTGACGCCTTCCATGTCCAACCCCCTTCTGTTGCCGATCTCATGGCCGAGCGTCCCGTGGTGGTCTTCGGAAAATGGCGGGGAACGCCCAAAGGCACGATCACCGTCACCGGCAAGCTGGGAAACCGTCTTTTAACGGAAAAGATCCCGGTGGCGTCTGTTTTGCCGGAAAAGCAAAACAGCGCCCTCAGGTTCCTCTGGGCCCGGCACCGCATTGCCGCCTTGTCCGATGACAACCGCCTTGGCGCCGACAAGGACCGGATTTCGGAAATCACGCGCCTGGGGCTTTCCTATCATCTTTTGACCGCCTACACTTCCTTTGTCGCCGTAGACACGCGGATTCGAAAGACTGACGGCAAAACCGTTACCGTGAGGCAGCCCCTTCCCTTGCCC
>JALVQN010000073.1 GCA_027025555.1 Desulfobacterales bacterium | reverse complement strand
TCATTATATTCCACCTTCGTCCTTTTTTTTTTTTTTTCCATGGGAGGATTTCATGGCCTAACCGCTTCCGGGTTCTTGCCGATTGCCCCCTTTTGTCAATGAAATAAACGGGTTCATAAAGTTTTTAACTGTGGATTATTTTCCTTTTTTTGTCAGGAACTTGATTGCCTCCGGCGCATCGTGTGGAAAGCGTTGAACAACATGAACGGGTGACCGGGGCCTTGAATTCTTGCACTCCCTGCCTCCGTCAAGGGGTTGCCTTTTTTGCCTTTGTCCTGATAACGTTGAGTTTACTTAAAAATCGATGCATCAAGAAAAAAGCCATGCGCCGTTTTTTCATCCCGCCCGAAGCACTCGCAGCCGAACCCCCGGCCATAACCGGCGCGGAGGCCCTCCACATGGCCGTGGTGCTCCGGTTGAAAAAAGGAGACACAGTGATCCTTTTCGACGGCACCGGCCACGAGTACGACGCTCAAATCCTGTCTGCATCCAAAAAGCAGGTGACCTTTCGGATTTCGGGAAAGCGCCCAATTTGCAAAAAGCCGTGCATCGCCGTCACCCTCGCCCAGGGCCTGCTCAAGGGCCGGAAAATGGATCTTGTCACAAGACAGCTCACCGAGCTGGGCATCGCCCAATTCATACCCTTTGTTTGCGAACATTCCGTGGCCCGGCCCGGCCCCGAGCGGCTTCAGGTGCGGCAGCGGCGATGGGAAAAGATCGTGCAAGAAGCCATGAAACAATGCCGCCGCAACCTCCCCATGACAATCGGCCCCTGTACGACCTTTTCGGAGATCCTTTCCATGTCTGATCGATTCGCCCACAAAATCCTATTTTGGGAAAAAGAAAAAACGCGCCCGCCGTTTCGGCCCGAACCTGGCGGCAATGACACCGGTCCTGTCCTTGCCGTCCTGGGACCGGAAGGGGGCTTCAGCGAACAGGAGGTATCGGATGCCCGGAAATCCGGATTCACCACCGTATCGCTCGGCCCTTTTATCCTGAAAGCAGAAACCGCGGCGGTGGCTGCCGCCGCCCTTCTCCGGTTCTGCTTCAGCAATCCATATCCCTCCTGACTCGAAACATTCTTTTTTTTCCCCTGCGATGGAAACTTTTGACTTCCGGGCCATGGTGATTATACTACCATGTAGGCATTATTCCCGCAGAGGGCAGGGAATGAACCCCCTGGCCGGGCCCGGCGGATCAAAAGGCAGGTGACCCATGAAAAAAGGAACCGTCTTCATTGTCTTTGTTCTTTTAATGCTTTTTCCCACAGGGCGCCTGGCCGGCGGCAGTTCGCTTTCAGGCGCGGATCGAATTCAAGCAGGTGTTGCCATGAAAAACGTCCCCAAAAGCGATCTTGAGACGGCGGTGTTTGCCGGAGGGTGCTTCTGGTGCATGGAATCGGACTTTGAAAAGGTCGAGGGTGTCATGGAGGTGATCTCGGGGTACACCGGCGGCCACAAGGAAAATCCCACCTACAAGGAAGTTTCCTCCGGGAGGACCGGTCATGCGGAAGCGGTCCTGGTGCGTTACGATCCTGAAAAAATCTCCTATGAAAGGCTCCTGGAGGTCTTCTGGAGGCATATCGATCCCACCGACAGCGGCGGCCAATTCGTGGACCGGGGCTCCCAGTATCGATCCGCCATCTTTTATAAAGACGAGATCCAGAAAAAGCTGGCCCAAAGATCCAAGGAGGCGCTTCAAACCTCGGGTCTTTTTGACAAACCCATCGTCACCGAAATCGTCCCCTTGACGACTTTCTATCCGGCGGAAGACTATCACCAGGATTACTACAGGAAAAATCCCCTCCGGTATCATGGGTACCGCAGCGGATCCGGGAGGGATGCGTTTTTGAAAAAAACATGGAAAAAAAGACCCGTGGAAAAGATCCAAGCAGGCCAACCCGTTTACGGGAAACCCGGGGACGCCGAACTGAAAAAAAGGCTCACCCCCCTCCAATACGACGTCACGCAGAGGCAGGGTACGGAACCGCCTTTCGACAACGCTTACTGGGACAACAAGGAAGCGGGAATCTACGTGGATATCGTCTCCGGAGAGCCCCTTTTTTCTTCCCTGGACAAATTCGATTCCGGTACGGGATGGCCCAGTTTCACCCGTCCCCTTGTTCCGGAAAACATCGTGGAAAAGACCGATCGCAGTCATTTCATGGTCCGCACCGAGGTCCGCAGCAAACACGGCGACTCCCATCTGGGCCATGTCTTTTCCGACGGCCCGCCGCCCACAGGACGGCGCTACTGCATCAACTCGGCGGCACTCCAATTCATCCCGGTCAGGGACCTGGAAAAGAGGGGATACGGCCGGTTTGTCCCCCTCTTTTCCAGGAAAGCCAAAGGGATAAAGTGAAAAGGCCTTCAATCCCCGGATCTTCGGGGAACACCCTGTTAGAGGTCCCGATCCTCCTTCAGGAGCTCGGAGGGTAAACGCCCATCATACGAATGCCGCCGCCGTCTGAAGCAGACCCAGGGGATCAAGACGAACGGCCGTTGCATAGAAATCTTCGAAGGGCGGCTGGATCAAAGGGATCTTCAAGGCCTTGGATCCGTCCGGGGCAGGTGTCCGTCCAGCAGGGCGAAAAGTGCTTCCCATGAGGCCACCCGCAAAACGGCGTCGCCGGGATTTCCCTTGTTTTCGGAAAAGATTCCGGAATTAAAGGGCGCCTTATGGTCCCGGGCATAGGTCATCCATACCGGCAACAGGCCGGATTGCGACGCTCCCTTGATATCGGTCTCCGGGTCGTCCCCCACGAAGAGGATATGTTCTTTTGCTTCTGAAAACCCTTCGGCCAAGGCGGAAAAGACCCTGGGATGGGGCTTGCGGTATCCCATCTCCCCGGAGATGACCACAGTCTTGAAATACTTTTCGATGCCCACTGTGGCCAGGATTTTCCGGGCCGCCGGCGCGTGGGTAAAGTTGGAAAGCAGCCCCAGGGGATAGTGCTTTTGAAGCCTCTCCAGCATGGCTTTGGTCCCGGGGACGAGCCGAACGTTGGGGTAAAAGGCGCTGAAATAGGCCTGCACCGCGGAAGCGATACGGGGATCGTCCGGGGAAAGCCGGTTTCCCAGACGGTTGAGGGCGTCGCAGATCCAGAAGCGGTTGTGGGTCTCCTTCCCGCTTTTCCGGGAACGTTCGATATGCCAGGCAGCGGCGGTCCCGTAATGGGTGTTGAAGGCGCCTTCATCAAAGTCAAATCCGCTTTGTCTCAGGGCGGCCACCAGGCGCCCCATGGCTTCGTCCAGGGTGGTCTCCCGGGCTACGACCAGGGTATTGAACAGGTCGAACCCGACAGCCCTGAAAGGGTTTCGTTTATCTTTGTTTTGCATGGATGAGTCCGGCCTCCTTTAAAATGGATGCAACAGCCCTTTTCTCGGTCTCCGTCACAGGCAGCAGGGGCGGACGGACCTCTCCCCCGAAATATCCCCGCATATCCAGGGCCGCCTTCAGTCCGGCCACCCCGTAGATCGTGGTCACGGCCTTGTCCACGGGAATCATCCGGATCTGAAGGGCCCGGGCCGCCTCATAATCGCCGGCCCGCGTGGATTCGAATATGGCCACGCACGCCTCCGGCGCCACATTGGCCAGAGCAACGATGCCGCCCGGACAGCCCAAGGCCAGCCCGCTGAAAAGCACGCTGCCGCTTCCCACCAGAACCTGGAACCCTTCCCGGGTCCGGCGGAGATACTCGCCCATGAGGCGGACATCGCCGGAGCTGTCCTTGATTCCGATGATGTTGGGATGCTCGGAAAGCCGGGAAACAAGGTCGGGCGTCAGGGACAAATGCACAAATTTGGGAACATTGTAAAGAAGGATGGGAATGTCCGCCCCATCGGCCAGCGTCCGGTAGTGGGCAAAGAGGGCCCTTTCGGTCATCCGGCCGGTAAAAAAGTGGGGGGGAATGACCAGGGCGGCCCGGGCGCCCCACCTGGCGCAGGCGTTGGTCAGGCGGAGGGTCTTTTGTGTGGATTCGCAGCCGGTTCCGGCGATGACCAAAAGGTCCTTCGGCGATGCCTGGGCCGCGGTCCGGACAAGGTCGTGCTTTTCCGCGTGGGAAAGCAAGGGCGCCTCTCCGTTTGATCCGAGCACCACGAACCCCTTGATCCCCGTCTTGGACCAGCGCGCGATGTTGGACGCCAGCTTCTCCAGTGCCGGCTTCCCGCGAATCATGGGGGTGGCAACGGGCGGAAAAATACCGGTCAATTCAAGCAATTGCATGTCCAAAGCGCTCCTTGTGCCCTTTTTGGGGGAAAATCCATTTCCGGTTTTCCAGATACATCATAAGGCTTTTGGCGCAAAGATGCCAACAAGAAACAGGTGCCCCAGGGGCTTTACCCCCTGGAGACCCCTTGCCTTTTAGAAAGTTTCAAAATTGTCCGTGCAGGATTCGGCCAACACATGAAAGAAAGCGATTTCAGGGGGCCAAGAAGCGGCCTTGACCCCAAATTCCCCCTGTGATAGCCCTTGGTGAAAGTTCGACAGGTTCCGGCGTCTGCCGTTTTGCTGCGCGGGAGAGCGTTTCAATGAAAAACATCAACCGCCCCGGGCGGCCCCGAGGGCTTGCCGGGGCTCCCATGGAAGCGGCTTCCCAGGGAGAGCCTTAGAAAATGGATTTTTGCCCCCGCGGCCTTTTTGCCGGCATCAGGCCGTTTCTTTTCATTTTCGCAATCCCCTTCCTCCTTTTTCCGGCGCGTGCCCTCCCTGAAGGCGGGCTCTTGGTCCAGGCGGCCGAACGCCCGGTCACCCTCACCGGCTATACCCGCAGCCGAAAGACCATGACACTGGCCTGCGAGGTGGCGGGAAAGGTCCTCGGGGTCCATTACGACATGGGTGAGACCATCGGGAAAGCGCCGTTTCTCACCGTGGATACGACCTTTATCGACCTGCAGATCCAGGGGACCCGGCAAACCCTCCACCGGCTTCAAATCTCCCGTAAAAGCGCCCTTTCGCGCATTGGATTTTTGGAAAAGGAATCTCAACGCATTTTGTCTGTCTTTCAAAAGGGCGGCACCACGGAACAACGAAAAGACGCCGCTTTGCAGGAACTGGAGCAAGCGCGCCTCAATCTCCAATCCATTGTCGCCGAAATCGCTGCGGCCAATGTCCGGCTGGAAGAACAGCGGGAGCGCCGGCGACGCCATTTCCTTTTTGCGCCTGCCGGATGGATCGTCACAGGAAAGCACATCGAGGAAGGGGAATTGGTCACAGCGGGAACACCCGTGGCGTTGCTCTCCGATTTCAGGCAACTCGTGGTGCCCCTTTCGGTTTCCAGGCAGAGCCTTTCGGCGTTGGAAAACCTTCCCCGGGAATTCGAGGTGCATGTAGAGGGCCGGCCTGCCAAGGCCGTTTTGAACTGGGTCAATCCCCGTTTCGACGAAAAGACCCGGAAGGTGCAGATCGAGCTTCTGATCCCGCGCTTTGAGGGGAAAAAGCGCGGGGGTCTCGTGTGCCGGATGCGCCTCAAGATCCCCGCGGCAGGGGTTCAGGTTCCCAAGGCCGCGGTCTCGAACCGATACGAAAACCCCCGGGTATTTCTCTTAAAAAACGGCGACGCCGTCCCGGTCTTCATCCTGGAAGACTCGGGAGACTTCTTCCGCATCGCCGAAGATCCCCGCCTCCCGTCCG
>JALVQN010000072.1:11064-16089 GCA_027025555.1 Desulfobacterales bacterium | reverse complement strand
GGTATGCCAGTTGCTTTTCGGAAAAGCCCAGGGCACCCAGGCGGCGCGCCGTATGCGCCAGGCGCCTTTGGGCAAGGCGCGTACCCCGGTCCGAGTGGCAGTTGTCCCTGTGACACCCCACAACCAGCACGCCGTGGGCCCCTCCCCGGAAGGCCTCCAGGACTTGAACCTGCGACACCGCCCCGGCGCAGGGAACTTCGATGAATGTCGTTTTGGGCGGCAGTTCCGCCCCCATGGCCCGGGCCATGTCCCGTGCCGCAACGGCGGAGCGCCTGCAGCAAAAGACCGTCACGGGGGGCAGGGCCCTTGAAGAGGCGCCGGACTCTTCAGGCTCCATGGGTCGGGATTCGGAGGCCATGTCCGGATTCAAAGGGGCATATCCCGGCAGATCGATGGCGTTTCCGGGACACTCGGCCACGCAGATGCCGCACCCTTCGCAGGCCCGGGGCAGGATCACGGGCCGGGGGGCAAGGGCCACGGCCCGGTAAGGGCATACCCGGAAACAGGTCAGGCATCGAACGCACCGGCTTTTTTCGATGCAAGCCCCCTGACCGGCCCGGCCTTTCGGCGTTGCCGCAGGCGCCTCCAAGGCACTGGCCCTGTTTTTTTCAACAGAAACGGCCAAGGCCGCATGGGCCGTTTCCGCATGGAGAAGCCGGCCGTCGGAAACGCCCCGGGCCGGGCCCACCACCCCTATCCCTTTCCGGTTCGTGGCGGTGGGGAGTCGATGGACGTTGTCCGCCTGGAGGAAGCCGTCGGGTCCTGTTTCCAGGTGAAAAATTTCGGCAAGCGCTCCTAAATTGGGTGCCGGATGAAGCGTTTCGTCCACGACCACCAGGTCCGGCTCCAGCATGCAGGATCGCCGAAGGATCTCATCCCTGTAGGTCAGGGTGACGCGCCCGTCTCGGGATTGGACGATTTGCGGCGCGTGCTCCGTGAATTTGATGAAAAGCACGCCGGCTTCTTTGGCCTTCCGGTAGAGGGCTTCCAGGCCTTTTCCGGCCACCTTCAGGTTGCCGGTGAAGACATGGGCCTGGGCGCCGGTGTTTCGTTGCAGCGCGGAGGCCGCCTCCATGACCTCTTCTGAAATAAGGGGAAGGCTTTCGTGAAAGATACCGCATAAAAAGGCGACATGCCGTGCCGTGCCCAACAGGGCGGGGTCCCCGGAGAGGACCTCCAGCCTGGATTTGAAATCAGACAAGCCGATCACAAAGGGCCCTTCTTGGAGCCCGTAACAGGAGGCTTGGACACGGCGTGTTGTTTCCTCGGCGATGAGGATGTGCCGGACTTCCAGGGAGATGGCCCCCGTATCCGTGGAAAGATAGACCGTGAAGCCTTTTTCCGTTGGTCGGCACAACCGGATGCGGGCTTTTTCGAAAAGCGCAATATCCTTTCCCGTGTCGGGCAAAGCGTGCAGGGAGTCAGGGAGGGCCTTTTTTGCCGTGGAAGCGACGAGTCCCACCGAAACCCCGGAGGCCGCAAGGACCCGGGCCGTCTCGGCAGCGCTTTTTCCGTTTCCGATGATCAATACGTCAGGCGTCATGTCTTTGGGGCCCTGCCTTTGGAATTCAGATACCGGATCGCTTCCCAGGCCGCCTGGGCGCCGCTTGCCATGGCCTCTGCAAGGGGCATGGGCCCGGTGGCCGCCCCGGCGGCAAAAACGCCCCCTTTGCCCGCCCCGGTGTCTGAAGATAAAAATCCCTCTTGGGTGCGCTCCAGCGGCAGCCCTTGCGACAGGGCCTCCAGGGAGTCCGGGGGAATCATGGCCGTCGCCAAGACCACCAGATCGAATTCTTCCTGGCGCGTTTTTCCCGTCTTTTCATCCCAGAAGGTGAGTTTGAGGGCGCCGTCTCCGGAAGGATAGATGTCCGCCGGGATGGCCCGGACCATCCGGATGCTTTCACGGATTTCGTGGTAAAAGGCCGGGAAGCTCCTTCCAAAGGTCTGGATGTCGATGTAAAAAAGGGTCGTCTGGGTTCTTGGCTGTTGGTGCGCGATCCGGCGGGCCATGCGCAGGGAGGCCCCGCAGCAGTATGTGGAGCACCACAGATGGCCCCGCTTGGCATCCCGGCTTCCCACACACTGGATGAAGGCGATCCGGCGCGGTTCGGCATGATCCGAGGGCCGCAGCACCCGGCCGTGCCTTTTGACCCCGGCCTCCAGCTCGCGATGGGTCACCACGTTTTTAAAGAGACCGTATCCGTAAGGCTTGTCACGGGGAAGGTAAAGGGAAAATCCCACCGAGACGATGACGGCATGGGCCTTTATCGTCTCGGTGCGCCAGGCGGCATCCAGATGGACGGCCTTTGTCGGGCATTTTTCCTGGCAAAGGGTGCAGCTTTGATCTTTCAAATAAAGACATCGGCTTTCTGAGACGGCGTAAAAAGGGCGGTGAAAGCCCGAGGTCCCCTGCACGAGGGCGCCTTCCACCGGGCATATCCGGTGGCAGAGCCCGCAGTCGGTGCACCTGGAGGGATCGATGAAGCGGGGCTTGTGCCGGATCTGAAACGAAAAGGCGCCCTTTCCCGGGAGCGCCTCAATGCGGGCGCCGGTCATCAAACGGATGCGGGGATGGGCGGTCACCTTTCCCAGGCGGTCGTCGGCCAGGCAGGCCCCGCACTTCACACAGGCGTCCGTGGCCTTGCAGGAAAGCCGGATCCCCTGTCCCCCGGCAAAGTCGGACCGCTCGCAGACATCCACGGCGATGCCCGCCGAGGCCAGCTCCCATGCAGCGGTCAGGCCGGCGATGCCGCCGCCGATCACCATCACCCGTTTTTCGTCCATGAATCCCCCTTTTCTGTGGCCGGCATCCCCGGGCCGCCGGGGACCGGCCGCGGTTTTTTTAAGGGGTTCCCCGCCGGTCAAAATGGGAAAACTGCATGGTGAAGGTCCCCCGCCCCTGAGTGGCCGAGCGCAGGGCCGTGGCGTATCCGAACATGCGGGCCAGGGGAACGATGGCCTGGATCACCTGGTATCCGGCCTTGGGCCGGATGGCCTCGATCTTGCCGTTTCTGGCGTTTAAGTCGCCGATCACGTCTCCCATGAAGCCCTCCGGGACCAGGACTTCCACCGTCATGATGGGTTCCAGGAGGAAGGGGTTGCCCCTGGAAAGGGCCTCCTTGCAGGCCATGGAGGCGCTCACGGTATAGGCCAGTTCGGAATCCAGGGGCTCCTTTTGGGAGCCTCCCACGAGGGCGGCCTCGATGTCCACCACCGGATATCCCATGAGAACGCCGCTGGCAAATGCTTCCATGACGGCTTTTTCAATGGCCGGAACATAGAGGATCGGGAAGGTCTCCTCGGAGACCGCGGAGACGAACCGGTTCCCCGAGCCCCTTGCCAGGGGCTTCAAGCGAAGCCGGACCTCGCCGAAATGGCGCTGGCCCCCCACCTCCTTGTCGAAAACCGCCGAGGCCTCGGCCGGGGTTTCGATGGTCTCCCGGTACACCACCTGGGGTTTGCCCACGTTGACACGGACCTTGAATTCGCGCTCCATCCGGCTGGTGATGATTTCCAGGTGGAGTTCCCCCATCCCGGAAAGGAGCGTCTGGCCGGTCTCCTCATCCTTTCGGACCCTCAAGGTGGGATCTTCCATCAAAAACTTGTCAAGGACCTGGTCCAGGCGTTCCTGGTCCGAATGGGTCTTGGGCTCCACGGCCACGGAGATGACCGGTTCGTAGAATTCCATCCTTTCCAGCAGGACGGGATGTTCCGCGGTGCACAGGGTCTCCCCGGTGGAGGAAGTTTTCAGGCCCACGACCCCCACGATGTTTCCCGCGCCCGCCGCATCGATGCGTTCCTTCTTGTTGGCGTGCATGAAAAGGATCCGGGCCGGTTTTTCCCTGATCCGGCGGGTGGCGTTGTAGACTTCCCGGCCCGCCCGGAGCGTGCCGCTGTAAATCCTGGCAAAGGCGAGCTTCCTCCCGTCCATGATGGAGACCTTGAAAATCAGGGCGCACAGGGGCGCCTTTTCGTCGGGTTCAAAGGTGACCGTTTCCCCGGTTTCCGGATGCATCCCCTGCACCGGCGGGATATCCAGGGGGCTGGGGAGAAAGGCCACCACCGCATCCAAAAGGGGCTGGATTCCTTTGTTCCGCAGGGCGCTGCCGCACAGCACCGGCGTCAGCTTCAATTCAAGGGTGGCCCTCCGGATGGCGGAAAGGATCTGATCCGTGGAAACCGCCTCGTCGACGGCGTCCGACAGGTAGGCCTCCATGATGGCGTCATCGATCTCGGCCAGCTTTTCCATGAGCCGGTCCCGATGGGTCCGGGCCGGTTCCATCGCCGCCTCGGAAAGGTCCTGAACCGTAAAGGCCGCCCCCAGGGAGTCGTCGTCCCAGAGGATCTGTTTCATCCGCACCAGGTCGATGACGCCCCGGTGCGCCTCTTCGATGCCCAGGGGGATCTGAAGGACCAGGGGATCGGCGTTGAGCTTTTCTTTCATCTGGGCCACGGTGCCGAAGAAGTCCGCCCCGATGCGGTCCAGCTTGTTCACGAAGGCGATCTTCGGGACGCGGTATTTGTCGGCCTGGTGCCAGACCGTCTCGGACTGGGGCTCCACCCCGCCCACGGCGCAAAAGACGCCCACCACCCCGTCCAAGACTCTCAGGCAGCGTTCCACTTCGATGGTGAAATCCACATGCCCCGGGGTGTCGATGATGTGGATGTCGGTATCTTTCCACTGGCAGGTGGTCACGGCCGATGTGATGGTGATCCCCCGTTCCTGCTCGTCGGGCATCCAGTCCATGACGGCTTCCCCGTCGTGGACTTCGCCCATTTTGTGGGAGCGGCCCGTATAATAAAGAATCCGTTCGGTGACCGTGGTCTTGCCCGCATCGATGTGGGCGATGATCCCGATATTCCGGATTCGGCTGATTTTGCTTTTTTTCTTCATCGAATCAGCAGCAGGTTCGCCTTGAAATAAGGAGCGATGTCGATATGCCCGAAGAAGGTGTCGGCTTCCCGGCCCTCCATCAGGATTTTAACCGATTCAATTTCCGGGATATTCAGGATCAGGGAGTTGAC
>JALVQN010000072.1:0-11054 GCA_027025555.1 Desulfobacterales bacterium | reverse complement strand
CATTGTTTTTTCCATACCATCCTCGCGGCTCATTATAACATCTTCATGCTCATAGCTGAGCACATAATCATAGCCAACAAGAACAAGCTCTGTGATCAACCTTTTCCACGGAACAGACCCCCAGCCATTCGGACAAGACCCCCGTTTCGATGCGGGCGTCCGCCCGTTTTTCAAAATCCACAAAGGCGGTTTTATCCTCGGTCACAAAAAGACTCCGCAGCAAGAGGCCTTCCGGGAGAGACCGGAGGAGTCCTTCCTGGGGGCCGTCCAAAAGGGCAAGCACAATGTTTCGGGCCGTTTCCGTGAGGCTTTTTCCCGGGGGGACCCGGCGCGCCTCGGCTTTCAGATACGTGTTGGACGGGTCGATGAAATAAAGGTTCACGGGGGCCGGGTCAGGGCCCGGGGCGGCTGCGGACGGATCCGGCGGCCGGACAAAGGCGAAAAAGACCAGCAGGATACAGGGAAAGCAGGTTGTCCGGATTTTCATGACGCCACCTTTGTTCCGGGGGCATTTCCATTGCGCGAGGCCTTGTTTTGTAAGGCAAAGAGACCGTCAAGTCAAGAAAAGAAGGGAAAACGGGTAAAGGCGCCCTTCGAGGGAAGGGCCTTTGGGCCTATCCGCACGCCCCGGGCGTGGCCGGTCGAAAGCGCTGGGCGATGGGAAACCTTCTTCCGTATCCGAATGCCTTGGAGGTGACTTTCAGGCCCGGCGGGGCCTGGTGGCGTTTGTACTCGTTTTGATCCACCTGCCGGATGACCCGTTCCACCAGCGCAGGATCCATTCCCATGGCGATCATCTCGGCGGCGCTCTTTTGATCCTCGATATAGGCCTTGAGGACGGGATCCAGGATGTCGTAGGGGGGAAGGTCGTCTTCGTCCCGTTGATCCGGCGCCAGTTCCGCCGAGGGCGCCTTTTCCAGGATCCTGACGGGGATGATCTCCTTGTCGGCGTTGATCCATCGGGCCAGGTCATAGACCAGGGTCTTGGGCACATCCGAGATGACCGCCAACCCGCCGCTCATGTCCCCGTAGAGGGTGCAGTAGCCCATGGCCAGCTCGGATTTGTTCCCGGTGGAAAGGAGCATGGCCCCTTCCCGGTTGGAAAGGGCCATGAGGAGCGTTCCCCGGATCCGGGCCTGGATGTTTTGCTCCGTGACGCCGGGCCGCTCGGGGTCGAAGTCGGGGCATAGGCAGGCCGTGAAGGAGTCGAACATGGAATCGATGGGAAGCACGATCCGTTCGATGCCCAGGTGCTCCGCCAGGGCCCGGGTGTCTTCGAAATTCTCTTCGGCCGTGTAGCGCGAAGGCATGAAGACGGTGGTGACATTCTCTTTTCCCAGGGCCTTTCGGGCGATGCAGGCCACCAGCGCCGAATCGATGCCGCCGCTGACCCCCACGAGGACCCGGGAAAAGCCGCATTTGGTCACGTAGTCGAAGGTCCCGGTGACCAGGGCCTTCCAGACGGCCTCCACGTTGCTTTGGGACGCAGGATGCAGCTCTCCTTTGCCTTCGGCCATGTCCACCACCACGAGGTCTTCCCGGAAATCCTTGGCCCGCCCGATGCAGGTTCCAGAAGCATCGAAGGCGCAGCTTGCGCCGTCGAACAACACCGAATCGTTGCCGCCCACCTGGTTCACGTAGATGAGCCCGACGCCGTATTTCTTGGCGATTAAAGACAGCATCCGTGTGCGAAAGTGGTTTTTCCCCATGAAAAAGGGGGAGGCGGAGATATTAAGGAGAAGGTTCGCCCCGTTTTCCACCATCTGCCTCACGGGATCCTGGGGATAGATTTTTCGGGGGAAAAAATCCTTGTCGTTCCAGATGTCTTCACAGATGGAAAGCCCGATCCGGTATCCCCGGTACCCGAATGCACCGGCGTCCGTGCCCGGCTCGAAGTAACGGCGTTCGTCAAAGACATCATAGGCCGGCAGGAGGCGTTTCTGCACCTTTTGCAGGATTTGGTTGTCTTCGAACAGGACGGCGCTGTTGAAAAGGGCGTTTCCTTCCGGACGGGGGTTCTTGTCCACAACCCCGCAGATCACCCCGATGCCGTCAATCGATGCCACAAGCCGGTCCAGGCAGGCCAGCCCGGCCTCTATGAAATCCCCTTTTTCCAAGAGATCCCGGGGCGGATACCCGGAAAGGGCCAGCTCGGGAAAGACCACCAGGTCGCAGCCCCGGGCCTTGGCCCGGTGGACAAAGGCCATGATCTTTTCGGCATTGTAAGGATAATCTCCGATGACGGGATTGATCTGGGCGAGGCCGATTTTCATGGATGCATCCTCTTTACTTTTTCCTAAATTGAGCGATTCATGTTTAGGCTGAAATCGATAGGGGATTTCATTCTTGTATTGCGGTCGAAATTAACCCCTAGTGCCTTCTTTGAGACGCGACAAGATAGCCACTCGAGGAGCCCCACGGGCGAATTGGGCATGAAGCCGCTGTTTTTGCACATTCCTATCCATTCCATCGGGCGATGAGGGCTGATTTATTTCCAGGCAAATTTCGGTGGTGCCCCGCTCCTTTCCCAAAGATGAGCAAATCCCAGAAGATCCCAGGTGGCCTGGGTGACCTTCAGGGTGATCTTGCCCCCATGCCGGACCATCTTTGCCGCCATATCCGTGACCTTCCTGAGAAAGGTGGTGGCATAGGCATCAAGGTCCACAATCCCACTGCAGACATCCTCCTTGAACGCCTCGCAAAGAAAGAATGCCACACGCATCGTGTAATAGAAGGCCGCATTCTGGGCAAAACGTTTGAAGGGAAGCTGCTCAAATCCAAAGTCCTTAAGCGCACGATGCACCAACTCATCGCTTCACCGACCATGGTAAAGAGCTATGATCCCCTCCCCATCAAGCATCCAGCCCCTTCCAGGTCATCTGCAAGGGCTGGAATCCTTTGACGCCCTTGCAGGTGGGACGCACCCCGGGGCACACCAGGGCCTCATGGTTGTCCATCACCGTGGTGTCTACGCCCAGAATCACCACCCCGGGCAATGCCAATCCATGGCGCCAAACAAAGAGCCGCTGCAAAAGGTGGCGGAAGAGGTAAATGCGAAGCCACCAAAACGCACCAAAAAACCGTTTGACCGCGTGAGAGGAAAGCATGCCTTCAGGGGCCGTCTCAATAGCCCCGGCATGGCCGGGATCCCGGGCCAGGGCAAGTGTCTACTCGTGCCGTCGAGTAAGAAGGAGAGTTTCTTGAAAATCTCGGTGACCGCTTGCCCCTTGCGGCTTCATCTCATGGAACCGAAGAAAGTCTCCAACTGCCTCAATGCCAGCATAAACTCTCATGAGGATCCTACTTTCTGAGGATTATCCTTTTCTCTCTGTTGTTGGAAGGTTCCAAAAGATTTCCATTGAAGACGTACCCGACAAACAGCGGCCACATGGCCCCAAAGCCCAAAGCCCAAACAACCTCACCCAGCGGCACTCCCCAGACCAGGCCTCCCCACAGGTGTTTCTGGTTCCACTGATAGACGAAATCCGGCCACATCCAGAAATAGACTTTGACGATGATAAAGTAAACCGGGACGAACCCGAATAGGCCGACAATCGCCATAAGCAGCATATCCGGTCGAAATCCCAAGAGAGTAGCTATCAGAGCGGCCTGGGTCAGCAAAAGTGAGGTCATGGCATTGAGCCCGGCCCGGCACCCTGAAAGAAAAATGATTACCGCCAGAAAAAAAGGAATCAGAGAACGCTTGATGAAAAGTCGCATTTGAAAGTCGAAGGTTAGCCTACTGCTCAAAATCAGGATCGTCATCAACATGCTTGTTGCCGCCGTATCGAACGAAAACAGGGCATCTTCGATTCCAAGCTGAAATCCCCCTAAGCGAGTCGGACTCCAGTATTCGTTTTCGAAATAAACCGAAAATAGGCAAGGGACAATGGCAGCAAGACTGCTGGTAAAAACTATCCTTTGTTGAGACTTGAGTAGCAGTATCCTTGCAACCATTAAGATCGCTAGTAGGGCAACAATCGTTGTAACCAGATACGGGTGTGTCAATATCAATGCCTTCAAATAAGTTTATCTCCTAGACTTCGATCATTATTTTCTCAGGAATTTCCTATTTCTAGGTTTTCGCGCAGCACTCCTTTGAGGAGCAGGCGCCTTATTCTCGCCGAAGAGAGAATCACGGCCGGCATGAAAACAAGGTCGCCCACCAGTGCGGCCAGTATAGCACAAGAAGCTAACATGCCGAAAGAAGCTGAAGGGCGAAACGGTGCCAGCACCAAGGTTGAAAATGCAAAAACCATTACAGCCGATGTCGATATCACTGCTTTTGCACTGACCTTATAGGCCCGGGCTAAGCAACGGGCGACATCCCTGTGCGGATCGACAGTCAGCGCATTGCCAAAATGAGTCAGGTAATGAATCGTGTCATCAACCGACAAACCGAAAGAAATAGCCGCCACCAGAATTGTCATGGTGTCGAGAGTAATTCCCAGCCATCCCATCATACCGAAGATTATGCCCAGTGGGAAAACGTTGGGAATCAGGCTCAACAATCCCAGAAGGATGGAACGAAACTGAATCGAGATCAACAGCGTTATGAAAAATAGGGCCAGCAACAGCGTCATGGTTTGAAGCCGGATCAGTGTCCGCGATTGGTCCACGGCGAGGGCCAGGTGACCCGTTACAACCACTCGGCCGACTTCATCAATCCCTGACGGTGCAACAGTTTGGATTTCCTTAACAATCCGGTTTAGCTGATCGGAAGCACCGGGTTTAAGGCGCACATTGACCCGGATACGGCTGAAACGGTCCGAAATATACTCTCCGACCAGATGCCGGCCGATTGGATTCATTAGAATCACATTACTCAAACTTTTAATGACTCCTGGTTTGGCAAACGGATCGTCAGGCCATGAATTGGCCTTCCGTAGTCTGTCGAACAAATCTTCAAAAAGCGGCCAGACCGATTCTATTCTATCCACATAGGGCATTTGCTCCACCCGTTTCTCCAAAGAATGAACGTACTTCAGTCCTTTCGCTTGGCGGAAGGCGTTTGTATCTCCTTCCACCATAAGTGACAGCGAGTTAATCGAAGCCAGATGCTGCTCCACAAACCGAATATCTTGTGCCTCTGGCATTGTCTCGCGTAGAATTTCCAGCACATTGGTTTCCGTTCTAATTTGAAATGTTCCAGCGGTCATAAGCGCTACGACAACCAGTCCGGTAACGGTGCAAAACCGATGGTGAGTGAAAACGAACTGTTCAACGCGCCTCAAGACTAAAGCGAGTAGGTCACCAGACATTTTAGAATACATTTTAGAGTCGGGCGGCGAAAGAACCAGAAGAATGAATGGAGTCAGGGTGATGGTCAGGGTGAAAGACAGAAGGACACTTAATGTCATTATTAGACCAAACTGCCTGATCATCGGCACCCCGCACAGCATAATGCTTCCAAAACCGACGGCCGTTGTAAGCGCACACATCAGACAGGGACGTCCAACAATTCCAAGGGCCTGAATGATTGCACCAATTTTATCTCCCAGAACGAAATAACGTTCATAATAATGGGACGCTATATGAATCACCAGGGCGGTGGTAACTACGAGCACCATACCGAATGACAAGCTGGTCGCCATATTGATATGAATGCCGAAAAAGGCCATCAACCCCAGCCCACACAGAATTGCCAACGCCGAGATAGCAAATATGATGAGCGGCACTTGCAGACTCTTGAAAATGTAAATCTCGATAAGCACCCCGATCAGGGCCGACAGAACGCCGAAGGTTAAGGCTGTCTGAAGATTATAACGTTCGAAAGCCTCCCTGATAACCGGCATGCCCACAATATGAATTTCAGCGTTAGCCGGAAAACTTTGACGACAAAACGCTTTCATAGTTTTTAAAAGTTTCGCAGGCAAAGGGGCAAACCGGTGAGTTTCACTGCGTTTAACTATTACACCCACCGTCTGGTGATCCCTGGACACCAGATAGTCCAATATCGGAAAACGGGAGCGCAAGTTTTCCAGCCTCTTGATATCCAGAGTAGGCTTCCCATCTATCTGGGTCACCAGTGGGTAGATTCGGAAAGTTAAGGATTCTTTCCGAGGCAGTCTTACGTTGGCGATGCTAATCACGCGGACTCGAGCCTCTAGTTCCTGCAGTCTCAGCGTGACGGATTCCAGGCCGTTTAAAATGTTAGAGTCTGTAACGGGCAGACTGTTTCTAACGGCCAGCAATATGAAATCATCAGTGTCGAAGGTATCGATAAATTCCTGGTAATCTCTGTATGCGGAAGAATTCGTATCGTACAACGACTCCAGACCATGATCGAGCTTCATGTCTGGAACGAAGAGAGCCATGAAAGCACAAAATAACAATACACAAGCCGCGAGTGGTTTTCTGTGGTTGACCAAAATATAAATCAGCTTGTGGGTTTTATTTGTCGAAGTTCCTGTCATTTCAAGCATTCATTTGTAAGGAAAAGGCATTATCCTGTCAAGAAGGCATCCTTTTTCATCGGCATGTGACTGCCCCCCCTATTTTGTGCCCTCTGTGTCAATAAAAGGTGAGACACCTACTTCTTGATAATTTAAGGTAGGGCGGATAGGAGAATCACCTATGAAAACATTCAGTGCTGTCCAGCCCCAAGATCACCCCCTGAGGCCTCTCCACAGGAAAGCATCTCATCAGGGGTGCCCTCAATGGAAGAGGCATACCCCTCATCCTGCCTCAGAGCGTCAAAGTAGACCAAGTGATGGCTGGTGCATCCACAAAAAAGCACAAAAGCTGCTTGAAGATCTCCACAATGGGAAGGCCCTTTTTGCTCCGCCTTGTAGAGCCAAAGAAGATCTCCAGCTGGGCATAGATGCCGATGTTGCGAAGGTAGCGCACAAAAAGGCTCAGACCCCCTCTGCTGGTCAGCGTGTCCGATGTGATGGCCACCTCATCAATGATGGTTTTGTGTTTTGTCTTGCTTGGGGTATGATCCATGACCTCCTCACCCGCTGGGTTATGGTATGTGACCCCAAAGGTCTCTGCAACCTTTGTGATATCACATAATTGGCCCAACGGGTGAGCTTTTTTGGAAAAAAATCGCTCAAATTAGGTTTTTAAACTATAGCCCCTGCGCGGGCCTGTCAAGGCACCGGCAGGGGCGTCAGGGGCAATCAATCCTTGACAAAAGCGCAGGTCCAATGACAGGAGAAAGGGTGATGAAAATGGAAAAAAGCCAAGAGGGTCCGGCCGTCAAGCGTTTCGGCCCCACCGAGGAGGATCCCTTCGAGCTGTCCTTCAAGGTCTTTTATGACCTGATGGCCCGGCGGGTGAGCGAGATCCTCCTGGTCTCCAGCCCCTATGACGCCTTCATCATGGAAGAAGACGGTCGTCTGGCCGAGCGGATCATCCATGAATATCGCGGCCTCAACCTCACCCGCCCCCCGAGACTCACATGGGTCTCCACCGCCCAGGAAGCCCTTGACCGGCTGTCGCGCCGGAAATTCGACCTGGTGCTGACCATGCCCCGGCTCGGCGACATGGCGCCGCAGCATTTGGGCAAGGCCATCAAGGAACGCTTTCCCGAGCTTCCCGTGTTTCTCTTAACCCACGGCACCGCCGGGATGGTTCCGGAGGATCTGGAGGCGGATCCCCGGGCCATCGACAAGATCTACATCTGGACCGGCAACACGGATTTGCTTTTGGCCATGATCAAAAACGAAGAAGATCGGATGAACGTGGTGGCCGATACCCGGCGGGCGCGGGTCCGGGTGATTCTCATGGTGGAGGATTCGCCCATCCACTACTCGTCACTTCTGCCCTTTCTCTACAAGGAGGTCGTGACCCAGACCCAGGCGGTGATGGAGGAGTCCTTGAACGAAGAACACCGGATCCTGAGGATGCGGGCTAGGCCGAAGATTCTGCATGCCACCAATTTCGAAGACGCCGAGAACCTCTTCAGGGCCTTTCAGGAGTACTTGCTTTGTGTCTTGTCCGACGTCCGTTTCCCGAGAAAGCAACAAATGGACCCGGATGCGGGCTTTTCCCTCCTTTCCATGATCCGTAAACAACGGCCCGAGCTGCCCTTGTTTATCATGAGCTCCGAAGAAGAGAACCGGAAAAAAGCGCACGAGGCAGGTGTTTTGTTTTTAAACAAGAACTCGCCCACCTTCCATACGGATATCCATACCTTTTTCATCCAGCACCTGGGATTCGGGGATTTCGTCTTCAGGATGCCGGACGGGAAAGAAGTGGCCCGGGCGTCCAATCTCCTGGCCATGGAGAGGCTTCTTCCTTCCATTCCCGACGAGTCGATTTACTACCATGCCATGCGGGATCACTTCTCCACGTGGCTGATGGCCCGGTCCGAGATTCAGACGGCCATGAAGCTCAAGCCCGTCAAGGTCACCGATTTTTCCAGCATCAAAGAGTCCAGAGAGTACTTGGTGAAGATTCTGCGCAACCGCCGCAAGGGACGGCAGAAGGGCGTGATCACCGATTTTACCTCGGAAGGATTCGACCCGGAAGCGGAATTCGCCAAGATCGGGAAAGGGTCCTTAGGCGGGAAGGCCAGGGGGCTGGCCTTCATGGCCACCCGCTTCAGGACCGAGGCGGCCCTTTTTGAGAAGTATCCGGATATCATCATCGGGGTCCCCAAAACCCTGGTGGTCTCCACGGAGGCCTTCGACGCCTTTGTGGGGGAAAATGACCTGAAAGATCTGGCCGAAGGGCATCTCGAGGACCGGGAGATCGCCCGTCTCTTTTTAAAAGGCCGTCTTCCCCAATGGCTGGTCGACGATTTGCGGCGGTACCTGAAAAGCGTCGATTACCCCTTGGCCGTGCGTTCTTCGAGCCTCCTGGAAGACGCCATGTTTCAGCCTTTTGCCGGTCTTTACCGGACCTATATGGTGTCCAACCAGGATCCGGACCTGGAAGTCCGCCTGAAGCAATTGAGCCGGGCCGTTAAGCTGGTCTTTGCGTCCACCTATTATGAGGCGCCCCGCTCTTTTTCCAAAAGCACCCTTCACCGGATTGAAGAAGAAAAGATGGCGGTGGTGATCCAGAAGCTCACGGGATCGGTCTATGGGGACCATTTCTACCCCGCCGTCTCCGGGGTCGCCCAGTCGTATAACTTCTATCCGGTATCCCGCATGAAGGGCGAAGAGGGCATCGCCCACATCGCCCTGGGCCTGGGAAAGACCGTGGTGGAAGGGTTGACCGCGTTGCGCTTTTCTCCCAAGCATCCCCAGCTTTTGCCGCAATTTTCCACGGTGGAAGATATCCTGAAAAACGCCCAGCGCTACTTTTACGCGCTGCACCTGAAGGAACCCCCGGAAGCATTTGTAAAAAAGGCCTTGGAGGGGGAAGATCCCGCCCTGGAGCAGCTGGAGATCGCGGAGATGGCCGAGGATCCCCGCCACGGCATCCTGAAACAGATGGTGAGCACCTATATTCCCGAGGAGCATCGCATCCGGGACTCGGGCTACGGAGAAGGGGTGCCGGTGCTGACCTTCGCCGGTATTTTAAAGTACGACCTCTTTCCGCTTCCCCAAATTTTAAGCGATGTGCTCCAAATGGGGGAAGAGGGGATGGCCTCGCCGGTGGAGATCGAATTCGCGGTAAATTTTCCGGCCCGGTTCGGCCGAAAGCCCGAATTCGCCCTGCTCCAGATCCGGCCCATGGCCCTGTTTCAAAGCCGCATGGATATCGAGATCTCTTCCGAAGCCGTTTTAGGAGCCCTTTGCTATTCTTCCACGGCCCTGGGACACGGCACCCGCGAAGACATCCGGGACATTGTCTTTGTCAGGCCGGATGCCTTCGACCCGGCCAAGACCGTGACCATCGCCCGGGAGATCGGATCCCTCAACAGGGAGATGGTTCAGGAAAAAAGACCCTATCTCCTCATCGGCCCCGGCCGATGGGGATCGGCGGATCGATGGCTGGGGATTCCGGTGGCCTGGAACGACATCTCCATGGTGGGGGCCTTCATCGAGAACCGGACGGCCCGATTCCGGGCCGATCCCTCCTATGGATCCCATTTCTTCCATAACATCACCTCCTTGGGGATTCCCTATTTGACCGTCACCGAGGGGGCAAAGGATTTCATCGACTGGGAGTGGCTGGTCCGCCGGCCCGTGGCCCGGGAGACGCCCTTTGTGCGGCACGTCCGGCTGGACAGCCCCCTTTCCATCCGGGTGGACGGGAGGAAATCAGAAGCCGTGATCCTGAAACACTGCGCAAAAGGCCATTGAAAAGCAGGGGGTGAAAAAGGATGAAAGTCGTTTTTCACGAATCGTTTAATGCGGTTTATGCGGCCGATCCTGCGGCGGCGGCGGGCCGCATGGAAGCGATCCTGAGGGCGGTGGAACCGGTGGCGGAGGTGATCGAGGCCCGTCCGGCCACAGAGGCGGAGATCGGCCTCCTTCATACGCCCTCCCACATGGCACGGGTCAAGGCCGAAGGCGTCTGGGACGCGGCTGCCCTGGCCGCAGGCGGGGCCATGATGGCGGCTGAAATCGGATGCCGGGAACCGTGCTTCGGGCTCATCCGGCCCCCCGGCCATCATGCCTCTGCGGATTCGGCATGGGGGTTTTGTTACTTTAACAACATGGCCCTTGCCATTGCCCATCTGAAAGCCAAAGGAAAGATCGAAAGCGCCTACATCCTGGATATCGATCTTCATTTCGGCGACGGGACGGTGAATATCCTGGGCGACAAGCCGTACGTGACGATCCACAATGTCTCGGCCGGGCAAAGAAACGCCTACCTTGAAGAGGTGCACCGGGAAATGGAAGCCTGCACGGCCGATGTGATCGGGATCTCTGCGGGATTCGACAACCATGAAAAGGACTGGGGAAAGACCCTCAAGACCGAGGATTACCGGAAGATCGGCCGCCTGGTGCACCAGGCCGCCATACGGTGCAAGGGCGGGTGCTTCGCCCTTCTGGAAGGCGGGTACAATCATGAGGTTGTGGGACAAAACGCCCGGGCCCTGATGGAACTCGTTCCCGAGCTCAAGCCCCGGCGACTTCCCCGGGGACCGAGCTTTGGGTTCGGAGATAGAATCGGCCTCGCCACCCCGGGGCATGTTAGGGCGGCCCGCG
>JALVQN010000071.1 GCA_027025555.1 Desulfobacterales bacterium | reverse complement strand
TGAATCTGTCACAAAGGAGGGACTATGGTAAAAAAACTGGCGATTGTAACAACCCTTTTGATGCTGGTGGGAGCGGGGGCCGTTTTTGCCGCCCCTAAAACCGGAGGGACGTTGGTCTTCGGCCGGGGCGGAGACAGTGTGGGGCTCGATCCGGCGTACGAGACCGACGGCAACTCCTTCATGGTTTGCGACAACATCTTTGAGGCCCTGGTGTTCTACGCCGATGAATCCACGGCCCTGGAACCGGGACTGGCCGAGTCGTGGGACATCTCTCCGGACGGCCTCACCTACACTTTCCATCTGAGGAAAGGCGTCAAGTTCCATGACGGCACCGATTTCAACGCCAATGCCGTGGTCTTTTCCATCGGCCGCATGATGAAAGAACGCCGTGTCAAGTTCTTTGGAAAGGGATGGAAGATTCCCCCCCAGGACCGTCCCCCCGAATACTGGGTCTCCATGGAAATGGACGACATCCTGGGCTCCATTACGGCCACGGACGCGTACACGGTGGTCTTCAAGCTCAAAAAAGTGAACGCCCCCTTTCTGGCCAATATGGGGATGGATTTTGCCGACATCATCAGCCCCAGTGCATTTTTGAAAAATCCCAAGGAGTTTATCCGGAACCCGGTGGGGACCGGACCGTTCAAGTTCGTCAGCTGGGTGAAGGACGACCGCATCGTGCTGGAGCGCTTCAAGGATTATTGGGACAAGAAGGCGGGGCCTTACCTGGATAAGCTCATCTTCCGATCCATTCCCGAGAACTCGGTTCGTTTTCTGGAACTGAAGACCGGAAACATCCATATCTGCCAGTTTCCCAATCCCCAGGACATCGAGCTGGCCAAGAAAGATCCGAACCTGATTCTGCCCAGCCAGCCCGGAATGAACATCGGATATCTCGGATTCAACCTGACCAAGGAACCCTGGAAGAGCAACGTCGCCCTCCGGAAGGCCATTGCCTACGCCATCAACAAGAAGGCCATCGTGGACAACCTTTACCAGGGCCTGGGTCAGGTGGCCAAGAACCCCATCCCCCCCACCATGTGGGGTTACAATGACGCGATTCCGGGCTACAGCTATGATCTGAAAAAGGCCAAAGAACTTCTCGAAAAGGCCGGTTTCCCGGGCGGCAAGGGACTCGGCGAAATCACGCTGTGGTCCATGCCGGTTCCCCGGCCGTACAATCCCGACGGGGTGAAGATCGGCGAGGCCATGGCGGCAGACCTGGCCAAAGCGGGGATTACCGCCAAGGTGGTCACCTTCGAGTGGGGAACCTATTTGAAGCGTCAGCGGGAACAACCCAAAGACATGGACCTGTTCCAGCTCGGATGGACCGGAGACAACGGCGATCCGGACAACTTTCTGGCGGTGCTCTTCGACGGGCTGGCTTCCGAGGCCATCCGCACCCAGTGGAAAAATGAAGCCTACCACCGGCTCATGATCCAGGGCCGTGAAACCATCGACCAGAAGAAGCGGACGGAGATCTACAAGAAGGCCCAGAAGATTTTCTATGAGGAGTGCCCGGCCATTCCCATCGCCCACTCCACCGTTATTTGGCCGGCCCAAAAGAGCGTACAGAATTTCAAGCTGCATCCCACTGGATCGGTGCGCATGAAAAACGTCTGGTTGAAATAGGAAACGATTCCAAGAACCCGTTGATTCAGGGGCGGTCCGAAAAGGCCGCCCCTGCTGGCGGTCGGACCAAAAGAGGGGGTGTATGCCTCCTCTTGTCGGGGGCCTCCCCGTATCCGGGTTCCCCCGCTTTACGCCAAGGGTGTTATTTTCAATTTTATGCTCGCTTACATCGCCCGCCGGTTTCTGATCCTGATCCCCACGCTTTTGGGCGTGTCGGTGATCGTCTTTCTGCTGTTGCAACTGACGCCCGGCGATCCCGCCGAACTGCTCCTGGGTGAACGCGCCACCAAGGCGTCCCTGGAACAGATGCGGGAACACCTGGGACTGAACAAGCCCATCCATGTCCAGTACGCCATGTTTTTGAAACGACTCATGAAAGGGGATCTGGGAGAGACCATCTGGACCCGGCAGAAGGTGTGGATAGAGGTCAAGCAGCGATTCCCCGCCACCATCGAGCTCTCGGTGGCGGCCCTGTTGATCAGTTGTTTCTTCGGCGTGATCCTGGGCATCGTTTCGGCCACCAAGCAGTATTCCCTCTTCGATTACGTGAGCATGTTGGGGGCCCTGGCAGGGGTGAGTATGCCCATCTTCTGGTTGGCCCTGGTGTTCATGCTGATCTTTTCCCTCAACCTGGGGTGGCTTCCCATGTCGGGCCGCCTCAGCGTGGGCGTGGAGCTTGAAACCATCACCCGTTTCTACGTCATCGACGCCCTGATCACGGGCAACGGGGAAGCCCTGAAGGATGTCCTGTGGCATCTCATCATGCCGGCGGCGACCCTCAGCACCATTCCCATGGCCATTGTTGCGCGCATGACCCGGTCGGCCATGCTGGAGGTCCTCCGCCAGGACTACATCAAAACGGCGAAGGCCAAGGGGTTGTCGAACATGAGGGTCATCTTCAAGCACGGCCTGCGCAATGCATTGATTCCCGTGGTCACCACCATCGGGCTTCAATTCGGGGTCATGCTCGGCGGCGCCATCCTCACCGAGACGATTTTCGCATGGCCCGGGGTGGGCAAATGGATGTACGACGCGGTGATGCAACGGGATTACATGGTGATTCAGGGGGGCGTGCTCTTCATCGCCACCTTGTTCGTGTTGATCAACCTTTGCGTGGATGTGCTGTATGCCGTCATCAACCCCCGAATCAGTGTGCGGTAACCCTCTTGAACTGGCGCCGCCTTTGCTCGATTACCGGAACCGGGATACGCATTCCATGCGGGGTTTCAAGACATCCTGCCGAAGCACCGGTTTCGAAAACCGCTCGGTTCAGGTGAGATAAGCATGGGATCTCCTTCATGACACCGGCTCTCAGAACGGCCCGACGCGATCCCAGGGATCGACACCCTCTCCTGGAGCAACTCGGTCAGTTGTGGCGGAACAAAACCGCTGTACTCGGCCTGGGGATCATCACGGTTTTCGTATGCGCGGCGGTTTCCGCCCCCTGGATCAGTCCCCACAATCCTGTTGAAACCTCCCTGTATGATCAGCTCAAGCCTCCGGTGTGGCACGACAAGGGGACCTGGACGCATGTCCTGGGCACCGATGAATTGGGCCGGGATTTGCTGTCGCGGATTATTTACGGCGCCAGGGTATCCCTCCTTGTGGCCGTGATCAGCGTGGGGCTGGCCTTTACCCTGGGAACCCTGCTGGGATGCATCTCCGGCTATTACAAGGGGTTGTCCGACGGCATCATCATGCGCATCATGGACATGATCCTTGCCTTTCCCTATCTGTTGCTGGCCATTGTCGTGGTGGCGTACCTGGGGCCCAGTCTTCAAAACGCCATGATGGCCATCGGCATCACCTATGTGCCCCGGTTCGCCCGAATCGTCCGCGGAAGTGTCCTGGAGGAATGCGGAAAGGATTATGTGATGGCTGCCCGGGCGGTGGGGGCCAACGACATGCGGATCCTGTTTCTGGCCATTTTGCCCAACTGTCTTGGGCCCCTTATTGTCCAGACCACCTTGAGCATGGCATCGGCTGTTCTCGACGCCGCCGCCTTGAGTTTTTTGGGATTGGGCGCCCAACCCCCCACCCCCGAGTGGGGGGCCATGATCGCCCGGAGCCGCGCCCTGATTCTCCGGGCGTCGTGGGTGATGACTTTCCCCGGAATCGCCATCCTGATGGCGGTTCTCGGGTTCAACCTCCTGGGAGACGGCCTCCGGGACGCCCTGGATCCCCGGTTGCGCGACTGATGGAAGGGGCGATGAAGAACGAAAGCGCGCCGTTGCTTGAGATTAAACATCTTCGAACGCACTTCTTTGTCCGGGAGCAGACCGCCAAGGCCGTGGAGGACGTGAGCTTCACCATCAAAGCCGGTGAGACCCTGGGCCTGGTGGGTGAATCCGGGTGCGGAAAAAGCGTGACGGCCCATTCCATCATCCGGCTCATTCCCGAGCCCCCGGGAAAGATTGTGGGGGGTCAAATCCTGTTCGAGGGAAATAACCTGCTTCACCTGAAAGAGGGGCAGATGCGCAGGATCCGGGGGAACCGGATTTCCATGATCTTCCAGGAGCCCATGACCTCCCTGAATCCCGTCTTTACGGTGGGGGACCAGGTGGGAGAGGTGCTGCGCCTGCACCAGGGCCTTTCTGGGAAAGAGACTCGGGCGCGGGTGGTGGAAGTCTTCAGACAGGTGGGTATCCCCGCCGCTGAAAAGCGCCTGGACGACTACCCGCATCAAATGAGCGGCGGGATGCGACAGCGGGTGATGATCGCCATGGCCTTGGCCTGCAATCCGCAGCTCATGATCGCCGATGAACCCACCACGGCCTTGGATGTGACGATTCAAGCCCAGATCCTCGACCTGATGAACCAATTGAAGACCGATACCAACGCCGCCATCTTGTTTATCACCCATGATCTGGGGGTGATCGCCGAAATGGCCCAACGGGTGGCCGTGATGTATGCAGGGAAAATGATGGAGTCCGCAGAAATCCACCGCCTCTTTTCCCATCCCAAGCATCCCTATACCGTGGGGCTTCTTCGTTCCATCCCCGTGCTGGGAAGGAAAGTCCATAAAGAGAAACTGGAGACCATCCCCGGCATCGTGCCTTCCTTGTTTCACCTTCCTGAGGGATGCCTTTTCAGTGACCGGTGTCCGGAGGTGTTTGAGGACTGCCGGCACGTGGAACCGGATTGGTGCACGGTGGGAGACGACCACTTCGCCCGGTGCTTGAAATATGCCTGACACCCGGACCGCCACGCCTCTGATTGCCACCAAGGATCTGGTGAAATACTATTCCATCCGGGGCGGTGTCCTGATGAAAGAAGTGGCCTCGGTCAAAGCCGTGGACGGGGTCAGTCTTGCCATCCGACAGGGAGAAACCCTGGGTCTGGTGGGTGAATCCGGATGCGGCAAATCCACTTTCGGCCGGGCCATTTTACGCCTGGAAGAACCCACCTCGGGAGAAGTCTGGTTCATGGGTGAAAATATTCTCGCCTATCCCAAGCACCGGCTCAGGAATCTCCGCAAAGAGATGCAGATCATCTTCCAGGATCCCTTTTCCTCCTTGAACCCGCGAAAAACCGTGGCCCAGATCGTGGGGGAGCCGCTCTTGATTCACGGGGTGCGGAACCGGGGGGAAAGGGAGGACCGGGTGGCGGAGTTGATGACCCTTGTGGGATTACAGCGGGACCAGATGCGGCGGTATCCGCACATGTTTTCCGGGGGACAGCGCCAACGCATCGGTGTGGCCCGGGCCCTTGCCCTGAATCCCAAACTGATCATCTGTGACGAGGCGGTATCCGCCCTGGATGTGTCCATCCAGGCCCAGGTCATCAATCTGCTCGAGGAACTCCAGGCGAATCTGGGGCTGACATATCTGTTCATCTCCCATGACTTGAGCGTCGTGGAACACGTCAGCAACCGGGTGGCCGTCATGTATCTGGGAAAGATCGTGGAGGTGGCGCCCAGCCGGGATCTCTATCGCCATCCGTTACACCCTTACACCCAGGCCCTCCTTTCCGCGGTGCCGATTCCGGATCCTTCCCACAAACGGGCCCACCGTATCCTCCTCAAAGGGGATGTCCCCAGTCCCATCGATCCCCCAAGCGGGTGCCGTTTCCATCCCCGCTGCCTGTATGCCCAGAAACGCTGCAGTAAAGAAGAGCCGCCGCTTCTGGAAAACCGGCCCCATCACCGGGTGGCGTGCTTTTTTGCAGGACAAGTGGGGGCCTGAAACAGGATCTCCGACGCCAAGGTGAATTAGGGTCAAATGCGCTGCTTCAAAATTTTCCGGCAGGGGGGTCCCGGGGAATTGTTTCATGTCATTAGCGCGGCATTTTAAACTTTAAAATGAAAAGAGGTATGATAAAAAATATGCGCATCGATTTGAAAATAATCCTTATTTACGGGATGGATCGTTTTGAAAAAACGGCGTTGCCAATGGCATCTTTAAAAAAAATCATTGTGCGTAAAAGCGCCCTGTACGCGCCCACGTTTGACAAGAAGCGCCGGCGGATGCTGGAGAGCGACTTTTCCAATCCCAATTTCCCCACCAAGGACTTGGCAAAAGATGCGGGGCCTTTCAGGGATACCGTCAGGGCATCGGCCCTTTTCTTTTTTGTTGGCCGGCGCCGCCAACCAGGTTATAATCGGCATATCCCGCATCACATACCATGAACAATCAAGCCGAAGCGCTATCCAAAGGACGTCATGATCATCGCAGAATCATGCACGCAAATGCGGATTCCCCAAACCTTGGGGCGTCTTAAGGGTTCCGCCTTCCGATCCAAGTTCAAGCTGACGGAAAAAGACTGCGACTATATCCGGTCAAAGGGGATGGCAACGATCAAAGCGCACGCCTTTCAATTCATCGGGCAACGGATCGCACCCGATTTTCCCAAAAAAGACGGGAGGCAGACACCCATGGGCGGGCACCCGGTCTTCATCGCCCAGCATGCCACGGCCACGTGCTGCCGGAACTGTCTCTCCAAATGGCACCGGATCCCAAAGGGCCGGGCACTGGATGAAAAGCAAATCCAATTCATCGTGGCGCTGATCATGGCCTGGATCGAAAGCCAGTTGGAGGAAGGCCCTTTCCATGACAAGGGCTTAAGATAAAAAGAATATTGTGTCCAAGCCGGGGCACGGCAAGGGGAGGGCGTCCTTTTCATGGAGATCATCGACAGCCATATCCACTGCGGGGTGCAGCATGTTTCCCAGCCCTTCAGCCACATCCAGCCCCTGTTGGACGCCGCCGGGATTCGGGGCGCCTGCCTCTTTGCGCCGGTGGAAGACATCTACGATCGATACCACCCACACTTCGACGACAACGAAACATGGGTTCATTGCCGGGCGCGGGCCCACGCGTACCTCTTGAACCTGGCGGCGACCCAAGAGGCGATTTTCCCCTATTACTTTGTGTGGAACGACTTTTTGGTTGAAGATCTGGAGCGCGGTTTTGTGGGCATCAAATGGCATCATCATGCGGGCGAACCGGTCTATCACTATGACGATCCCCGGTGTGAAGCCATGATCAATGCCATTTGCCGGCGCAGGATGCCCATCGTCCTGGAGGAAACCTTCCGGCAGACCCTGAATTTCCTGGAGCGTATCAACGGACGGACACCGGTGATCATCCCCCATCTGGGCATGTTGAACGGGGGGTTTCATCTCCTGATGGATGCCGGCATCTGGGAAGATGAAACCGTATATGCGGACACGGCCCTGGCTTCGGAAGAAGCCATCGCCGGCTTTGTGAAGCGATACGGGCCGGACCGTTTACTCTTCGGCAGCGACTATCCCTTCGGGGAGCCGGGCTTCGAGCTGGAGCGGTTGTTCTCCCTGGGACTGCCCCGCCGGTTTCTCGAAAAAATCTGTGCCGAAAACATCCTGGCATTGTTTCACCCGGTGAAAGGATGAAAAGAATAAAGAAAGCGCCGACCATGACTTTCAAAGCCGTCCTCTTCGACCTTGATGGAACCTTGATCAATTCCCTCGAAGCCATCGGCGATGCCGTCAACCGGACCCTTGCCAAAGAGGGGTTTCCGGTGCACGAGCTCGACGCCTACCGGTTCTTCGTGGGGGACGGTTTCCGAATGCTCATCTCGCGTGCTTTGCCCGAAGGCCGACGGACCCCGGAGAATATCACGCGATGCTTGGAAATGTTCAAGGTCGACTACGAAAAAAACTGGCGCCGAAAGAGCAGGCTCTACCCCCAAATCCCCCAAATGCTGGACGCCCTGGTGGATCGCGGGGTGAAACTTGCGATCTTGTCCAACAAGGCCCACGATTTCACCAAAGCGCATGTGAGGGCACTCCTTTCTTCGTGGCCCTTTCACGCCGTCTTGGGACTCCGGGAGGGCATGCCGCCGAAACCCGATCCGGCGGGGGCCCTTGAAATAGCGCGACGTCTCCGGGTGCCGCCCTCCCAGGTGCTGTTTCTCGGGGACAGTGCCGTGGACATGAAAACCGCCGTTGCGGCCCGGATGTTTCCCGCAGGCGCCGGCTGGGGATTCCGGCCGGCCCAGGAGCTTCAAGAAGCCGGATGCCGGGCGTGGATTCAACACCCCATGGCGCTTCTCGAGCTTTTGGGCTGAATGTCGTCACACGGGCCGAGGCACCTCCATCGCAACTCGCCGGGCGGTGGGGGCTTCTTTGCCGATGCGCCTCGGATCTTCCGTCTGGATGCATGTCGGTTCTTCATCGACGCCTGCTTGAGTCCTGGGGGGGAGGATTTTTTCATTCCGCCTGCTGAAATATTCTGATAAAATTAAAAACCTTGGAGTGCCTTTTTCAAAAGCATGCCTTCAACAGGAGGGGATTCAATGAAAATTCCCATTTATCAGGTGGATGCCTTCTCTTCCCGGATTTTTTCCGGCAATCCGGCTGCCGTGTGCCTGCTCGACGGGTGGATGGAAGAGCGCCTCCTGCAAAGCATCGCCGCGGAGAACAACCTCTCTGAAACGGCCTTTTTGGTGGCCAATGGAAAGGGATACGCCCTTCGATGGTTTACGCCGAAAACGGAAGTGGCCCTGTGCGGCCATGCCACATTGGCCAGTGCCCATGTCCTTTTCAACACGCAAAAATGGCGCCGTGAGACGATTCCTTTCCAAACCCGAAAGAGCGGAGTGCTGAAGGTGACAAGAAAGGGCGATCTTTTGGAAATGGACTTTCCCCCACGACCGCCCCATGAGATGGACCCTCCTTGGAACCTCAAGGACGCCCTGGGCGTGGCGCCCCGGCATGTGCTCGCATCCGAAGAGGATCTCCTCGTGGTGCTGGACAGCGAAAAGACCGTCCGGGAGACCCAACCCGACCTTATTGCTCTGGCGCAATTGCCGTTTCGCGGCATCATCGTCACGGCCCGGGGGGATCAAAGCGATTTTGTGTCGCGATTTTTTGCGCCCCGGGTGGGCGTCCCGGAAGATCCGGTCACGGGATCGGCCCATTGCGTCCTGATTCCTTACTGGTCCCGCCGTCTGGAGAAAAAAGACCTTTATGCCGTCCAGGTCTCCCGGCGCGGCGGGGAACTCTTTTGCAAAGAGGCCGGTGACCGCGTCCGGATATCGGGGAAAGCCGTCTTATACATGGAGGGCACGCTTTTCCTGTGAAAGGCCTTGTCAAAGACACGAGTCCCTACGGGGGCCTTTTTGCCGTGAGACCGGAATAAGATGCACATCAGTCAGATGGACAAATGGATGCACGCGCACCGATTTGACGGCGGCGACAGGCGCGCCGAGAAAAAGACGACATGGGTCGTTCTTCTCACCGCCTGTACAATGGTTGCCCATGTCCGCCGGGTGGTGGAAGGACTCATCGGAAAAAGGCGGGCTCTTTATGACTGTGAAGAAGATATCCACAGGATGCCATGAAATACCAGTACCGGCGCATCCGTCCGCCATGCGCCTCGAGGCCGGGTACCAGGCGCTGGTGGCCCTGTTGAAAAAGATGGAACGCGTCCTGGTGGCCTTTTCAGGAGGGGTGGACAGCACCTTTTTGCTGGATACCGCCAAAAAGGCCCTTTCCGCCAAAAACGTCCTGGCCGTCACCGCGGTCTCGGAGACGTTGCCTTTGCGGGAAAAGGAAGCCGCCATCCAGATAGCAAGAGAGATGGGCGTGGCGCATCTGCTTGTTGAAAGTCATGAAATGGCCGATCCCCGTTTCACCGGCAACCCCCGGGACAAATGCTACTGGTGTAAAAAGACCCGCTTCGAGGCGTTGATGGCACTGGCGGCATCCCGCGGCATTCCCTTTGTCCTGGACGGCGGGAACGCCGACGACCGGAAGGATTTCCGGCCCGGGTCCCTAGCCGCCCGGGAGCTTGGGGTGAGAAGCGTCCTCAAAGAAGTGGGAATGACCAAGGCCCAAATCCGCACCTTGTCCCAAAGAGCCGGGCTTTCCACCTGGGACAAACCCGCCTGCGCCTGCCTGGCTTCCCGGATCCCGTACCATCAGCCCATCACGCCGGAAAAGCTCAGGCAGATCGATCGGGGGGAAGCCTTCCTCCTGGGTCTGAACGTCTCGCCGCAGGTGCGCGTGAGGCACCATGGTGAGATGGCCCGTATCGAAGTTTTACCTGAAGATATCCCGAAACTGCTGGAACACGCATTGAGATCCCAGGTGGTGGACTACTTCAAGTCCATCGGTTTCTTGTATGTGTCCCTGGATCTCGAGGGCTATTGTACGGGGAGCCTCAACCGCAGCGTAAATCCCCAATAAGGACGAGGAACCCTGATGGACACGGAAAGACTCAAAGAGACCCTGGAAGACGTGCGAAGGGGCCGCCTCACCGTGGATGCCGCCATGGACCAGCTCAAGGCGCTGCCCTTCGAAGACATCGATTTTGCCAAGATCGATCACCACCGCGCCATCCGCACCGGTTTTTCCGAAGTGATCTACTGCCCCGGCAAGACCGTCTCTCAGATCCAGGCAATCGTCAAAAGGATCCTCCCCCACCATCAAAACATCCTGGCCACGCGGGCGGGAAAAGGGGTTTACGAAGGCATCCGAGAAATTACACCAGACTGCGAGTATCATGAGACGGCCCGTATCGTGGTCATCCGTCCCCGTGCCGTTGAAAAGGCGGGCAACATCGCGGTGGTCTGTGCCGGCACCTCGGATATCCCGGTGGGCGAAGAGGCGGCCGTCACCGCCGAGGTCCTGGGAAACCGCGTGCAACGGATCTATGATGTGGGTGTGGCCGGCCTTCACCGCATTCTCGGCGTTCGTGAAGACCTCTTCAAAGCCCGGGTCGCCGTGGTGGTGGCGGGGATGGAAGGGGCCCTGGCCAGCGTGGTGGGGGGCATGGTCTCATGTCCCATCATCGCGGTGCCCACCAGTGTGGGGTACGGGGCGGCCTTCGGCGGCCTCGCCGCCCTTTTGACCATGCTCAACAGCTGCGCTTCGGGCGTCTCCGTGGTCAATATCGACAACGGGTTCGGGGCAGGATTTCAGGCCAGCCTGATCAACCGGATGGGTGCACCGGAAGACGGCTGAAGGGGGTGCATTGAACTCGCGGAAACCGGACGAAAAATGGGTGGACGTGGCCGGTGTGGGGCGGGTGCTCCTGAAACGAAGCCCAAGGGCCACACGGATCCGGATCTTCCTCTCGGGACCCGATGCCGTTCGGGTGACCGTGCCTTCCGGCGCGTCTTTTCTCCGGGCCGCCGCCTTCGTGGCGTCCAAAAGGGGATGGATCGCCCAAAAGGCGGCCCAGTTGCGTTCCACCCGGGTCCTTGATCCCGGTTCCATCCTGGATGAAAAAGGCGCCCGGGAAAGGCTCCTTCGGCGTCTGGACACCCTTTCCCGCCGTTATGGGCTTCCCTTTCACCGCGCCTTTGTCCGCAACCAGAAAACCCGGTGGGCCAGCTGTTCGGCAAAAAACAACATCAGCTTGAACATCCGTCTCGTGTTGTTGCCGGAGGGCCTCATGGATTATGTCATCCTCCACGAGCTGGTGCATACCCGGATCAAAGACCACGGTCCCGGGTTTTGGGAGATGCTTGAGGGCCTGATGAGCGATGCCAAAGCCCGGGATCACCAACTCCGAGGCTTTAGGCTCGGATGAAAAAGGGACCGCCATGAATCGGGATGAAGCCGTTGCCCGCCTGGAAGAAAGGCGCACGTGGGATTTCATTGTCATCGGGGGAGGGGCCACCGGCCTCGGGACGGCCGTGGACGCCGCGGCCAGGGGCTATACCACGCTCCTTGTGGACCAGGGGGATTTCGCCCGGGGCACCTCGAGCCGGAGCACGAAACTGATCCACGGCGGGGTCCGCGACTTGGAAACCGATTCTAAGTACACGCTCAAGGCCAGGGTGGTGATCAACGCCACCGGGCCCTTTTGCGACGCCATCCGCCGAATGGATGAACCGACGGCTCGTCCCATGATCCGGCCCAGCCAGGGAGTCCATATCGTCCTGGACCCCGCCTTCCTGCCCGGGGACAGCGCCATCATGGTACCGCACACGGACGACGGCCGGATGCTCTTTGCCGTTCCCTGGCACGGCAGAATCATCGTGGGAACCACGGACCCCCCCTTAAACAAATAAGCCTTGAAATTGGATTTTGACAGAAGTTCGGGCCCTCTGGTAGATAGATCCCGGTTTCAGAACCGGCGTGCAAAACGTCGCAACATATGCCCCGGGGCGTCGGAAATGCCCCGGAATCAAAGGAAAGGAAGCGCCCATGAGCATCAGGGCCTATAGTGCAGAGGAATTGTTTGCGTGGTTGACCGGAAATCCGGATTTTTTGCTTTTAGATGTCCGAAATGAGGTGGAATTCGACCGCTTCAAGGTGGAAGGCCCACGCCCTTTCGAGATGATCAATGTTCCCTATATGGAATTCATCGAGCACGAGGATGAAAGTGTGGCCAAGGTGCCCCGTGGGAAAAAGATCCGCATCGTCTGCGCCAAGGAAGGATCCGCCAAATATGTTGCGGAAATCCTGGAAAAGCACGGATTCGAAGACATCCGGTACCTGAGCGGCGGCATCAAGACCTGGGGAAACCTCCTTGCACCGGTCCGGGTCAATCCCGGCGAGGCCTATGCCCTGTATCAATTCCGGCGCCCCGGAAAGGCGTCCTGCAGCTATGGTGTGCTTTACAATGCCCGGATGATGGTCTTTGATCCGGCAAAAAACATCGACGCCTACAGGGAATTTGCCGAACAACACGGCAGCCGCATCACGCACACCTTCGAGACCCACCGCCAGGCCGACTACATTTCAGGGAGTCCGGCCCTTCAAAAGACCGTGGGCGCCCGGATCATGGCTCCGGAGCCGGACTTTTCAGGGGCCAAATTCCCTTATACGCCGGTGAAAGACGGGGACACCTTCTCCTTTGAGGACGGCGGGCCCGAAATCAAGGCGATCCACACACCGGGACACACGCCGGGAAGCACCTCCTACCTCATCGACAACAAGTACTTCATCGCCGGAGATACCGCCTTCATCCTTTCCATCGGCCGCCCCGACCTGGGCGGGATGGCGGAAGAATGGTCCCGCATGCTCTTTAAAACCATGACGCAGATCATTATCCCCATGGACGACACCATTCTCCTTCTGCCGGGACATTACATGGACTGGAAGGAAGCCAATGCAGACTTGATCTTCACCGCCCCCCTGGGCCGGGTGAAAAAGAGGAATGCGAACATATACGGAATTCAAGACGAAGCGGCATTTTACGCCTTCATCAAGGAAAATATGCGGCCCCAGCCCCCGGAATACGCCAAGATCCGGGATATCAATGCCGGCCTCATGGAGGTGGATGAAGAAGAGCAGGACATCATGGATCTGGGAAAAAATGAATGCGCGGCCAGCGCCGTGCAGGCCGCCCGTTGAGCATCGAAACGAGACGATTGCCCGAAAAGGCTTTCAGAAAAAAGGCCGAAAGCACGTGCAGGAGAAAATGAAAACCGCCCTTTCGGATGAAGCACTGGAGACCTACGCCAGGCAGATCGTCCTTGAGGATATCGGTTACGAAGGCCAGCTGGCCCTTAGCAACGCCTCGGTCTGCCTGATCGGCCTGGGCGGCCTGGGGTCTCAACTGGCGCCCCGGATGGTCGGCATGGGGGTGGGCTCTTTGCGGATGGTGGACCGGGACATGGTATCCCGTTCCGATCTCCACCGGCAATACCTCTATGACATGGATGCTTTGGGGAAACCGAAGGTGGCCGTGGCATTTGAAAGACTGGGGCGCTTGAATCCCGATGTGGCCCTGATTCCTCATGCAGAATCGCTGAACGCATCCAATGCCGAGGCAATCATCAGAGGCGCCGATGTGGTGCTGGACGGCCTTGACAATCCGGAGGCGCGTTACATCGTGAACCGCGTCTGCCACCGGTACGGGATTCCTTATGTGTTCGGAGCCGCCATCGAGGCCTTCGGGAATGTCTCCACACTGGTGCCGGGGGCGTCCATGTGCCTGGAATGCTTCATGCCGGGGCTAAAGAACGAAGACCTGCCCAAATGCGGTGTCGTGGGGGTGCATCCCGCTGTCCTGGGAATCGTCGCGGGGATCCAGACCTCGGAAGCGGTCAGGCTCATTCTGGGGAAAAAGCCGGCTCTTTTCAACAAACTCTTGCAAATCGACGTGAGAAGTCTGGATTTTGAAACCCTCGAGTTGCTTCCGCGAAAAAACTGTGCCGTGTGTGGCACGGAACCTTCTGAAGCAGACACGCTGCCGCCGACAAGGTGGATCGAAGAGACCTGTGCCCGGGACGGCAGGAGAAACGTCATCCTTTCTCCCAAACAAAGGATCGAGATCCAACCGGAGGCCCTCGGGCCTTTTTTGGAAAAACAGGGTTATAGAGTCAGATTCCTCGGGAGGTTCGGCATTACCTTTGAAGATTCCCGGGGCGTCCTCTTCAGCATGCTTCAAAGCGGCACCCTCATCGCGCAGATCCCGCCGACGCTGGATGGGTTTCGTCATAAAGACCTCCTGGAATGCTATTCAAACTTCCTGGTGGAAGGCCTGGGATACCCGCCCGAATTGATTCCGCAGGGTTCCTAAAGCCCCCTGCTTTGGGCGTTGGTGCCATCGGCTTCTTTTTGCTCATCCATGACGGCACATTTGAAGCAATCCCTTGCCTGAGCCCTGAAATCCTTTTCTTTCCGGCATCCGGGGCATCCCCCTTGACCATGGGGGCGTCTCTGCGATAAGCGGTAACAGGCGCTTCACGTTTTCTTTTGAGCAAGGGGCCTGAAATGATTAAAAGGATCGTTTCGGGGGGTCAAACCGGGGCGGACCAGGCCGCCCTGGATGTTGCCCTGAAGTTGCATATCCCCCATGGTGGATGGATCCCCAAAGGCAGACTCACGGAGGCCGGCCCCCTTCCCAAAAAATACCGCCTGAAAGAGATGCCCACGGCCCACTATCAGGACCGCACCGCCCAAAACGTCATCGATTCCCACGGGACCCTGATCGTCTCCCACGGCAGGCTCACCGGCGGGTCCGCCTTTACCCGGGAAAAAGCCCTTCAATACGGCCGTCCCTGGCTTCATATCGATTTGAACCATCTCTCCAAGGGGGAAGCCGCCCGAAAAGTGGCCGCCTGGATTCAGGAAAACCGGGTGGAAGTCCTCAACGTGGCCGGCCCCAGGAAAAGCCGGGATCCGGCCATTTATGAAGATGTGAAGGAAATTCTCGAAGCCGCCTGCGTCCTGGTCCTTGGAAGGGAAAAGGCGCGTTTTTAGGGCAACACAGGCCCTTGAATCTCAAAGGCGCTTGGGGGAAAAGACATGAAGATGCCGGAGGGAAAATCCCTCCGGCGCTTCACGTGTTAGCCGAGGATGGCCTTGAGATCCTCCTCGGGGGTGCTGATGGGCATGATGTTGAAGTTTTCCACCAGAACCTTCAGCACGTTGGGGGAAACAAAGGCGGGGAGACTGGGACCCAGGCGGATGTTCTTGATGCCCAGGTGGAGCAGCGTCAAGAGGATGGCCACGGCTTTTTGTTCATACCAAGAAAGGATCATGGAAAGGGGCAGGTCGTTGACGCCGCAGTTAAAAGCCTCGGCCAGGGCCGATGCGATCTGGATGGCCGAATAGGCGTCGTTGCACTGTCCGATATCCAAAAGCCGGGGGATGCCGCCGATCTCTCCCAGGTCCTTGTCAAAGAAGCGGAACTTTCCACAGGCAAGGGTCAGCACCATGCAATCCTCGGGCACCTGTTCCACAAAACGGGTATAGTAATCCCGGCCCGGCTTGGCGCCGTCGCATCCGCCCACCAGGAAAAAGTGGCGGATGGCCTTGTTCTTCACCGCCTCGATGACCTTATCGGCCACCCCCATCACCGCGTTGTGGCCAAAGCCCACCATGACCGTCTTTCCGTTGCTGTCTTCGGCAAATCCGGGCAATTCCAGGGCGCGCTGGATCACCGGGGTGAAATCATCATTGGAAACATGGGTCACCCCGGGCCATCCCACCAGCCCGGTGGTAAAGATATTGTCTTTATAGGAATCCCGGGGTTTCTGGATACAGTTGGTGGTCATGAGGATGGCCCCGGGATTCCTATAAAG
>JALVQN010000070.1 GCA_027025555.1 Desulfobacterales bacterium | reverse complement strand
TTGCCCTATCTGGAACGGGATGCCGACTTGGCAAATCATTTCTTCAAAGACCTGGATCTCGTCTTTTATGCAGGCGCCGCCTTGCCCCAGCACCTGTGGGAGCGCCTCGAAAGGCTTTGTCTGAAATGCCGGCAAAAGCGGCTCCCCATCGTCTCCGGATGGGGCGCCACGGAAACGGCCCCCATGGTCACCATCGGGCACTTCTTCACCCACCGCTCCGGGATCATCGGGCTTCCGGGCCCCTGATGCCTCTTGAAGCTGGTCCCGGACGGGGACAAGCTGGAGATGCGTGTCAAGGGGCCCAATGTGACCCCCGGATACTGGAACGCCCCGGACCTCACCCGATCGGCCTTTGACGAGGAAGGGTTTTATCGCACCGGTGATGCAGGAATCTTTCTGGATGCCGGCATTCCGGAAAAGGGGATCCTTTTCAACGGCCGGATCGCCGAAGATTTCAAACTGCTCACCGGCACCTGAGTTCACGTGGGTGCGCTTCGCGTTGAAATCATCGCCGCCTGCAGCCCTGCCGTCACGGACGCCGTGATCACCGGCCACAACGCCGATGCCGTGGGCGCCTTGCTCTTTCCGAATATCAAGGGGTGCAAGCGCCTTTTCAAGAAAAATCCGCCCGCTGAAACGGCTGAGCTGCTCCGCTCCCCCCGGGTCCGCAACCATGTGCTGGAAAGGTTGAGAGCCCACAATGCCCGCCATCCTCAAAGCAGCACCCGCATTGTCCGTGCCCTTCTCCTGGCCGATCCGCCGGACTTGGATGCCAACGAGATCACGGACAAAGGCTACCTCAACCAGCGCGCCATCCTGAAAAACCGGGCCCATGTCGTCCGCCGCCTCCACCAGGCCAAAGGGGATGATCCGGATGTCCTTTTTCCCTAGCAGGCCCCTTCCCCTTTTGCGTGAAGCACCCCGCCAAGGGTGAAAAAGAGCCACGCCCTTTCAAAAAATCGATTTGGATGATTGAATGCGCAAAGATACAAGGGCTACTGGAAAACACTGTTTGACAATAGATGCCTGAATGCTATTTTATACGGACATTATTTCAACCTGCTCCGCGACGGCCGGCCCACCAACGCGGCTATACTTCTTTTCGGAAAGAATCCGCACCGATTCTTCAACAATGTGCAGGTTCATTGCCTGCATTTCCATGGAACGGAAAAACGAAAGCCCATCGCCTCTCAACAACCTTATGAAGGGACATTGATTGAGGTCATCGATGAGGCGGTGGAGTTTGTCCTCGGCAAGATCGACCGCCGGGTAGGCACCCACGCAGAATCCACACAAGCCCCTGTGACATTTGAGATCCCCCGCGCAGTGATCTTGGAGGCCATCGTCAACGCGGTTGCCCATCGGAACTACAACCATAACGGCTTTGTCCAGGTCATCGTCTTTGCCGATCGGATCGAGGTGTGGAACCCCGGTGAACTGCCTCCCGGGCTGACCCCTGATCTCTTGCGGCAGCCTCACGGACCGATCCCGCGCAATCCGTTGATCGCCGAACCGCTGTTCCGGATAAAATACGCGGAGAAAGTGGGCACCGGCACGACGGACATGATCGCCGACTGCCGGGCAGCGGGCCTGCCGGAACCCGATTTCGAGCAGCGCGGGCCGCATTTCGTTGTGACTATATGGCGGGATTGGCTGACTCCGGATGTGCTGGCTCAATACAACCTGAATGACAGACAAAAAAAGCCGTGATTTACTTGAAGACACATGGGAAAATATCCAACAAGGAATATCAACAGGTGGCAAATTCCATTAAAAAAACCGCCACGCGAGATCTTAACGATTTGAAGGAAAAGGGGCTTATAAGGCAGGTAGGCAGTCGTGGTCCCGGCGTTCACTATGTTATCGCTAAAAAAGGGATAAAATAGGGACGTTAGGGACATGAGCTTCATTTTCCTCGAAAAGGGACAAAATGGGGACATTGGGGACATTTTCGGGGGGAGCAAACGGGCCGCAAAGGGGCCAATTGGGCCATGAATCTGGTAATAGCAGAAAGATTCATTGCCCCCCTGCCGCGTCCGCGGCGCGTGCAGGGGCGCGAGGATGAAGCACCGTACGGAACGGCTGATGACGCGGAAGCTCAAGGTAAGGGCCGGAGATAACCGCCCATGACCGATCTGCCGGACAAGATCCCTGATTCTGAAATCCTGATCTACCAGACCGAGGACGGGCGCACGCGTATCCAGGTCCGCCTGGAAGACGAAACCGTCTGGCTGACCCAGGCGGATATGGCGCGGCTTTTTCAAACCACGCCTCAAAACATCACCCTTCACCTGAAAAATATCTTTAAGGAAGGGGAGTTAGGCGAAGCGGCAACCTGTAAGGATTTCTTACAAGTTCAAACCGAAGGTGGAAGGCGGGTTCAGCGCAACCGCAAATACCATAATCTGGATGCCATCATTTCCGTGGGGTATCGGATCAAGAGCCATGTGGCCACCCGGTTCCGGCAGTGGGCCACGCAGCGGCTGCGGGAATACATCATCAAGGGGTTTGCGCTGGACGACGAGCGGCTCAAAGAGGCAGGCGGCGGGACAATATTCGGTTGAAGTCGACGTGATCATGAAGGCTCAAAGCCGGGATTCAAGGTGGATCGGGAGATGCCCCGATGGCATGCTCGACTTCTGCTTTGACGAGAAGGTATTGACGCTTTATAAAAAACTCTGCCGCTATTACTTTGCGATTGACCCGGAGGCATCGGTTTCATACGTGAATGCTTAAGGGAAATGTGGGATCAACAAAAACCAAAAACTCTGAAAAGATCCCCCTGGATGAAGAAACCCGGTATATGTGACAATCCGCATCCGACAAACTGAATCGATGATTTGGCTCATGATTTGGGCACTGAAATCAAAAAGGTTCATAGAAGGAGATTACTATGAGTAAGGATCTGAGATTTTCCCGTTTGGTCCTTAAAAACTGGAAAAACTTTGCTGACGTGGATGTAGCCGTCCAGAATCGGGTTTTTTTAGTGGGACCGAATGCCTCGGGGAAGTCGAACTTTTTAGATGTTTTCCGTTTCTTAAGGGATCTTGCCCGGGCAGGTGGCGGATTTCAGGATTCCATCCGCCGTCGAGGCGGAATTAAGGCAATTCGCTGCCTGTCTGCGCGACGCTATTCAGATGTAGAGATAATGGTTGAACTCAAAAATAAAGATAATACATTACACTGGGTATATGAGATTGCGTTCAATCAAGACAGGCAACGCCGTCCTCTCGTGCGTAAGGAACGCGTATTAAAAAATCAAGAAGTTTTGCTTGAACGACCTAACGCTGAAGATCGAGATGATCCTGCCCGGTTGTCACAAACCTACCTTGAGCAGGTCAACGTAAATCGTCCGTTCCGCGACCTGGCCGCATTCTTTTCTTCAGTCCGATACTTGCACATCGTTCCACAGCTCGTCCGCGAGCCTGACCGCTCGGTCGGGCACTCGAATGATCCTTTTGGCGGGGATTTTTTGGAGCAGATTTCAAAGACTCATGAAAGGACCCGCAAGGCTCGAATGCGCCGCATAAAGAAAGCCCTCCATGTGGCTGTTCCTCAGCTTCAGGAAATCGAACTCCATCGCGATCACAGGGGCACTCCGCACCTTCGGGGCAAATTCCAGCATTGGCGGTCTCAGGGCGCATGGCAAAATGAGGAGCAATTCTCGGACGGCACCTTGCGTCTTATGGGCCTTCTCTGGGCTGCAATGGAAGGGGGCGGGCCGCTTCTGCTTGAAGAGCCGGAGCTGTCGCTCCATCCCGAAATCATCCGCATGCTCCCGCAGATGTTTGCGAGGGTTCAACGTCGCACCGGAAGACAGATTTTTATCAGCACCCACTCCCCGGATCTGCTCCGGGACAATGGAATAGGTATTGATGAGGTGCTGCTTTTCATTCCGGAGAGTGAGGGCACGAAGGTAACTCCAACGGGAACGCATAAGGATATCCTGGATCTTCTCCAGAGCGGGCTGTCTCTTGCCGATACAGTTATTCCAAAAACGCGGCCCGAGAACGCGCGGCAATTGATGTTGTTCGGAGATGCCTGACATGGACGGAGCTTTGATAATACCCGCCGCGGTGGAGGGCATTGTCGATGAGGCGGTGGCGCAAAAGTTGATAATCAAGGCCGGAGGGCGGCCCGGAACGGTCTACGGGAAAAATGGCAAGCCTTTCCTGCGCCAAAAGATTCAAGGCTTCAACAATGCGGCCAAGGGCCGGCCGTGGCTGGTTCTGTTGGATCTTGACAATGATGCCGAATGTCCGCCTCCGCTCTTTGAATCTTGGGTGCCTGATCCTGCCCCCTATCTGTGTTTTCGCGTTGCCGTCCGGGAGGTGGAGGCGTGGCTCATGGCCGATAGGGATTCCCTGGCCTCATTTTTGGCCGTCCACCCCAACAGAATACCGGAAAATCCCGAACAACTTGACGATCCAAAAAGGGAGATGATCAATCTGGCACGCCGTTCCCGACGGCTCGCCGTCAGAAAAGACATGGTGCCTAGAGAAGGCAGCGGCAGATCCGTGGGTCCGGCGTATTCCTCGAGGCTGATTGAATACATACACAACTTTTGGCGGCTCGATACGGCCAGTGAACGATCCGAGAGCCTTCGACGTGCGATTGACTGTCTCCGGCGGATGGTAACAAAGGTTGAACTATGATCCCAAAAGAATGTAGGCGCTTGGCCGAAGTTGATTTTCCGATTGCCGTTGTCTCCAGGCATCCCGCCAGGGAAAAGCCAATATGACATGGCCATCCCTCGACTCTCAGTCTTTGGTGGGCGCGGCGGTCATCAGCTTGCCCCGAAGCCAGGTTGAGATGACCGACTGGGACATGCAGTGGCAGGACAAGATTACAAAGGTTGTCCGCCGGGTGGCCAAAGATCTCATCGCAAACGACGAGACTGAGATCAGCGAAGTGGTCCGCCGGCGTCTCTTTGAGGATATCGGCAGCGATGGAGTCCGCAGGAATATCTGCAAGGCATAGGCAAACTGGTGCTTTGATCGGCGTGCGCAACTTCCACCGGAATGGACGGCCGTGGATAGTGCCACTACGGAAGCCAAGGCCAGAGAATACCTGCGGAAGCGATTCGAAGCGTGCTACCCGTTCCATCCGGCGACGTTATCGGTGTTTCAACGCAAGTGGCAGGCCCTCTCCCAGTACCAGCAGACCCGCGGGACACTCGCCATGCTTGCCCAGTGGATTTCCTGGGCCTATCGGACCGGGTTCACCGAGGCTCGGCGGGAGCCGGTAATTACCCTCGGGTCAGCGCCGATGGATGTGCCGGAATTCCTCAGTGTGGTGCTGGGGCAGCTCGGGGAGTCCCGCCTCGTAGCGGCCATCGATTCCGATATCTCAGGAGCGCAATCCCATGCCCGTGCCCTGGATGCCGATACCAAAGGAGCGCTGCGCAATATCCATCGCCGGGTCGGCACCACGATTCTCTTCGAGTCGTCCGGAGGACAGATTGACAAAGTGGCGCACCTTCCGGAATTGCGTTTTGCGCTCGGTGAGCCGGATGTGGACACGACTTCCGTGGACAATGCCGCGTTCGCGCTGGAAGACAAGTCATACTTCATCCGCCGCGTGGGCTCGGACGGCTTCAAGATAAGCCACCAGCCCACGATGAAAAAGGTCGTGAATGACCGGCGCGCCTCTCTCGATGAAAACACCGAGATCAAG
>JALVQN010000069.1 GCA_027025555.1 Desulfobacterales bacterium | reverse complement strand
TACTGAACCTTCAGGGGCTCCTGGCACAGGGTGTCCCCGGTGGCCGTCTCTTTGAGCTTTGCCACGGCCACGATGGCCCCCGGGCCCGCACTTTGAACCGGTTTCTGTTCCTTGCCCCCCAGCTGGAGCAGCTGGCTGTAGCGTTCCTTGACGCCCTTGTTCACGTTGAAAAAAGTCCCGTCGCCGCCAAGGCTTCCGGAGATCACCCGGAAGATGGAAAGACGGCCGTAATAGGGGTCGGTGACGGTCTTGAAGACAAAACCGGAAAACGGGGCTTCCGGATCCGGTGCAATTTCAACGGATTCCTTGCGCTCCGGGTCCATGCCCTTCCATGGCCCCCGATCTTCGGGAGAAGGGAAGTATTCGGACACCATATCCATCAACAGATCGGTACCGATCTGTTTGGTGGCGCTGCCGCAGAGGATGGGGATGACGATCCTGGAAAGGAGGCCCTTTTTCAGGGCGCTGCAGATTTCCTCATCGGTGGGGGCTTCCCCTTCCAGGTAGCGTTCCAAGAGGACGTCATCGGCTTCCGCCACCGCTTCCACCAGGTTTTCCCGGGCCTTTTCCACATCTTCTGCCATGCCTTCCGGGACGGGAATCTCCTTGCGCTTGCCATTCGAATCATAGGAAAAGGCTTTCATCCGGATGAGATCCACCACCCCGTTGAAGTGGGCCTCCGAGCCGATGGGCAATTGGAGCGCCACGGGCTTTGGAGAAAAGGCCTCCGCAATGCCTTCCAGGGCCCGGTTGAAATCCGCGTGTTCCCGGTCCAGCTTATTGACGAAGAGGGCGCAGGGAAGATGGATCTCCGCGGCGAGATCCCAGGCCAGCTCCGTCTGGACCTTCACGCCGTCCACCGCGTCGATGACCAAAAGGGCCGCATCCACCACCTGGATACAATTTCGGGTATCTGCAAAAAAGTTCTGGTCCCCGGGCGTGTCCACGAGATTCACGGTTCGCTTGGCCCAAGGGTACCGGTGAAAGGCACTGCTGATACTGGTGTGGCGTTTCAGCTCCTCGGGTTCGAAATCCATGGCGGTGTTGCCGTCTTCCACCCGTCCCAGCCGGGAGATCACCCCGGCGGTGAAAAGCATGCTTTCTGCCAATGACGTTTTGCCGGATCCGCCGTGACCCACCAAAGCCATGTTTCTCAAGTTCTCCGTCATAGTCCATCCTTCCTGTTTCAAATTTTAAAGCACCGGCTTTTCTACCGGCATCTGGGGGAAAAATCAAGGCATGAATCGCTGGAAACAAAAATTTCCCGATCCTTCCGGCTTCTTACGAACACGGCTGCCTCCGGGACAGCCACATGAAAAACTCCCGGTTCCCTTTGGGCCCCAAAAGGGGGGAGGGCGCCACGGATTGACAGATCAGTCCTTGATCGGAAAAAAAGGCGGCCAGGTCCTCCAGGACCGCCTGGTGGAGCGCGGGGTCCCGGACCACTCCGCCCTTTCCCACCTGGGATCGCCCCACTTCAAACTGGGGCTTCACCAGGACCACAAAGGCCGCTTCGGGTGTCGTGAATTTTACAAGGGCGGGAACCACAATTTTCAATGAAATGAACGACACGTCCACGGTGGCCAAATCCACCCGCTCGCAAATCGCGTTTTCCGGAAGGTAACGGATATTGGTCCGTTCAAAGAAAATGACCCGGGGGTCGGTCCTGAGCTTCCAGGCCAGCTGACCGTATCCCACATCCACGGCATACACCCGGTGCGCGCCGTGCTGGAGCAGACAATCGGTAAAGCCCCCGGTGGAAGCCCCCACATCCAGGCAAACGCAGCCTGAAACATCCAGGGAGAAGGCCGCCAGGGCCGCTTCCAGTTTGTCGCCCCCCCGGCTCACATAGGGGCGCGCCTTCCGGAGGAGGGAGATGGGGGTCTCTTCAGGGAAAAGGGCCCCCGGCTTATCCGCCAAACGCCCTCCGGCAGCGATACTTCCGGAAAGGATGAGCCGTTTGGCGCGTTCCCGGCTTTCAGCCAGCCCCTGTTCCACCACCAGCCGGTCCAGCCGTTTTTTGTTCATGCGGGTCGAAAGGGAGAAAGGAGGGGGGGTGTCAATTCTCGGACAAGAGCCTTTTGACGGCCTCCACGATGGACGGCGCATCAATGCCGTATTTGGCTCTTAAGGTGTCCTGGGGCCCGTGTTCCACGAAAAGGTCCGGGATACCGATGCGATGGATCCGGCACCGGGGAAGGATACCGTTGTCGGAAAGGCATTCCAGGATCGCACTGCCGAATCCCCCCTGGAGGACATTTTCCTCCACCGTCACCACCGCCTGGATCTTTCCGGCCAGGTGACAGATCAGATCCGCATCCAAGGGCTTGATGAAGCGACAGTTGACCACCGTGGCCTCCACCCCTTCTTTTTTCAAGAGGCGGCCGGCCGTTACGGCATCCTGGACACAACGCCCCACGGCGAGAAGGAGGACGTCGTCACCCGATCCCAAGACCTCCGCCTTTCCAATGGGCAAGGTCGGAAATTCCGTGTCGATGGAAACCCCCACGCCGGTGCCCCGGGGGTACCGAAGGGCGATGGGGCCGTCGTGGGCGATGGCCGTGGCAAGCATCCGGCACAGCTCGTTTTCATCCTTGGGGGCCATGACGGTCATGTTGGGAAGACTCCTCAAGTAGGCCATGTCGAAGAGTCCATGATGGGTCATGCCGTCTTCCCCCACGATGCCGCCCCGGTCAAGGGCGAACACCACGGGCAGGGCCTCGATGCAGACGTCATGGAGGATCTGGTCGTAGGCCCGTTGTAAAAAGGTGGAATAAATGGCCACCACGGGCCGCAACCCCTGGGAGGCCAAGCCGGCGGCAAAGGTGACGCCGTGTTGCTCGGCGATTCCCACGTCGAAAAAGCGCTCCGGGAAGGCCTTGGAAAACGCCACAAGCCCCGTGCCTTCCGGCATGGCCGCCGTCACGGCCAGGATCCTTTCGTCTCTTTCGGCCAGCGTCACCATGGCTTTTCCGAAGACATGGGTATAGGTGGGTATGGGGCTGGGGCGGTCGATGCAGTCGCCGGTTTCCACTTCGAAGCATCCCACCCCGTGAAAATAGACGGGATTGGATTCTGCAGGGGCGTACCCCATGCCCTTTTTGGTGAGCACGTGGAGAAGGACCGGCTCTTTTAAATGCCTGATGTTTTGGAGGATATCGATGAGGTGGTTCAGGTTGTGCCCATCGATGGGCCCGAAATAATCAAAGTTAAAGGCCTGGAAGAGCATGCCGGGGGTGATGAAAGACCTCAGGGATTCCTCCCAGCGTTTGGCGAACTGATAAATATCATCCCCGAAGCGGGGCACGGATTTCAGAAACTCCCCGATGTCTTTCCGCATCTCCAGGAGACGCTTTCTGGAAAAGGTGCGGCTTAAAAAGGAAGACAGCGCCCCCACATTCTTGGAAATGGACATTTCATTGTCGTTCAAAATGACGACCATGTCTTTCTGGAGATCCCCCACCTGGTTCAGCCCCTCATAGGCGATGCCGGCGGTCATGGATCCGTCTCCGATGATGGCCACCACCTTGGCTTCTTCCTTTTTGAGCTCTTTAGCACAGGCGATTCCCAGGCCGGCCGAGATGGAGGTGCTGCTGTGGCCGGTGGAAAAGGCATCATGGGGGCTTTCGCTCATCTTCGTAAATCCGGACAGGCCTCCATATTGGCGCAGGGAGGCGAATCGGTCCCGCCTGCCGGTGATGAGCTTGTGGGCATAGGCCTGGTGCCCCACATCCCAGAGGATCCTGTCCTTCGGACTCTCGAAGACATAATGGACGGCAAGCGTCAACTCCACGGCCCCCAGGCTGGAGGCCAGGTGGCCCCCGCTCTTGGAGACGCTTTCGACGATCCGCTCCCGGATCTCCTGGGCCAGGATCGTAAGCTCCTTACGGGAAAGCTGTTTCAGGTCCTGCGGAGAATCGATGTGATCCAACAGACTCAATGGACGTCTCACCTTTCCATCACGATGTGTCAGCGTTTTCTTTCAAGGACGTAAGCGGCGATTGCCCGCAACGGCTCTGCTTTGGTATCAAAATCCTTCAAGGCATGCAAGGCAGAATCGATGCAGGCTTTGGCCAAGGCCTTGGAAGCCTCCACACCCATGAGGGCAGGGTAGGTGCTCTTTTTCTTGAAGCTGTCCGTTCCGGTGGCCTTCCCCATGATCCGGGGATCCCCTTCCACATTCAGGACGTCATCGATGATCTGAAACGCCAAACCGAGTTCATGGGCGTAGTGCTTCAACTTGTGGATTCGGTCTTCACTGCCGCCCCCCAGGATTGCGCCGATTTCCACGGATGCCACGATGAGGGCGCCCGTCTTGAGGGCGTGCATGTGCCGGAGCTGATTCAAATGGCAAGACGCGCCCTGGGCAGCCATGTCTTCCATCTGTCCCCGGACCATCCCGGAGGGTCCTGCGGCGTGGGAGAGGATTCGGATGACCTCCAGTGTCTTTCCAGGCCGATCCCCACGGGAAAGGCCGTATGTGGCCAGTACCTCGAAGGCGAGGGTAAGCAGCGCATCCCCTGCAAGGACAGCCGTGGCCTCGTCAAAGGCCACATGGCAGGTGGGCTTTCCGCGCCTTAGGGTATCGTCGTCCATGGCCGGAAGGTCATCATGAATCAAAGAATAGGTATGAATCATCTCCACGGCGCAAGCGCCGGGCAGGGCGTCTTTTTCCCCGCCCCCCACCGATTCCGCCGCTGCAATGCACAACACCGGACGCATCCGTTTGCCTCCCGCCATGAGGCTATACGCCATGGCCTCGGCGAGTCGGTGATTTTCATGCGCGGTGGGGTCCACCCACGCTTTCAACGCCGCCTCGATGGAGTCCCGTTTTCGGGAAAGGTAGGATGAAAGGTCAAACAGTTTCATCGTCCGGGTCGGTTTCCCTGTCGAAAAAGGGTTTTTCCGAGACGGTGCCCCGGTGATCCTTGATCAAAAGGGCCACCTTTTTTTCCGTCTCATCCAGTTTCCGGGTGCAATACTTGGAAAGCTTCATCCCCTCTTCAAAGCGCTGAAGCGCCTTTTCCAGGGGCAGTTCCCCGGATTCGAGTTCTTTGACGATCTCTTCCAGTTGCTTCATGGCGTTTTCAAAGGTCTGTTTTGCCATCTGTCGATTTCCTTTCCACACGACACTTCAGATTTCCCCTGGCCAACAGAAGGTCGAGTCCGTCCCCGATGCCGACCTGGTCCGCATCCCGGATCACATTACCGGACGGCAGGGTTCGGGCAATGCTGTAGCCGCGATTCAAGACGGCCATGGGGCTCAGCGCCTTGAGCCGGGCCTCCAGTCCCTGGCACGCCCCCCTTTTTTTGGATATATATAATTCATATAATTTCAGGATATTATTTCTTAATTTATCAATTTTTTCTTTATATTCTGACAGGCGCTGCAAGGGGCTGTGCGCATGGAGGTTTTCGGTGCGCCAGGATACCCTCTCGTGCTCGCTGACAAGCCGGTCTTGCATCCTTTGGATCAATCTTTGGGTGAGATCATCGAGTTGCAGCCGCTGATCGACCCATTTTTTTCTCGGATCTTTCAGGCGGTGCAAAATCTCTTCCAGGCGTTTCCGGGACAGTTGAATCTGTTTGTGCATCTTTTGTACCAAAGCAAGGTCGAACTCCTGAATTCTGAAGATCAGATCGGCTTTTTTCGGAACAACGAGTTCTGCGGCGGCAGAAGG
>JALVQN010000068.1 GCA_027025555.1 Desulfobacterales bacterium | reverse complement strand
TTTTATGGGACCTTCTTTTATTTTCAAACCGCGCGGGGTTTGGCCTTCATCCTGCCATGCCACGGGACGGGTTTCCTTAATGTACCGACGAAGCCCCTCCACGATGGCGTCACAGAGGCGCTCCCGGTATCTCGGATCCATGAGCCGCCTGCATTCCCTCGGATTGCTGATGAAAGAAGTCTCAATCAAAACGGCTGGCATCTGAGCGCCCAACAGGACGTAAAACGGGGCTTGTTTCACCCCTTTATCCCGGATTCTGGAGTACTTCTTCCGCATCCTTTCCACCAGGGCATGCTGAACGAATCCCGCCAAGCGGCTGGATTCGTTGACCTTGGCATTGTGCATCAAATCAAAGAGGATCTTCTGCAGGTCACTGATATTCTTTGTGGAAGTGGCGTTTTCACGGGCGGCCACACGGATGGCTTCCCGGTCGGTGGCCAGATTCAGAAAATAGGTTTCGAATCCATAGGCGCGATGGTCCCTGGACGCATTGGTATGAATGGAGATGAACAGATCGGCGTTTTGCGTATTGGCAATGGCGGTCCGTTCTTCCAGGCTCAGGTATCGGTCTGTGCTGCGGGTGAGCACCACCTGCAACTTCAGTTTTTCCCGGATCTTGGCCGTAAGTCTTTTTGCAATGCGCAACACGATGTCTTTCTCATGGACCCCCTTCACATACCCCGGTGCACCGAAATCCTTTCCGCCGTGTCCCGGATCAATGACAACCTTGCGGACTCCCAGGGCCAGCTGCCTGGCCAGGGATCCCTTCGGAATTGTTGCGCTTGGAATCTTTACCTGGGGCCCTTTCCGGTTTGCCTTCAGGGGGGATTCGCCCCAGATGTCGATGACAATCCGAAAAGGGTTTCTCAACGAAAAGACCTTATAACTTTTAAAGGACTTGATATCCAAGACCACGCGCACCGTATCGGGCCGATACTGACCGGCACGGACCTCGCTGAGCAGATCGTCATGAATGGGAATCGTCGACCGGATATCCTTTTCGAGACGACAGGCGTTCAGATCCACATAGAGCCTCCTGGGCTTTTTTAAAGACGCATCCTTTTTCAGCATTTTGAAAGTGTACGGCACCTTTCCGGCAACATCGATCACGACGCGGGTATATGTGGGATTGGACCAGTGCCGGATCCCATGGATGAGAATCGGCCTCGGGGAGGGAAACTTTTTTTCCGTTTGTTTGCCTTGACCCTTCCGCAGACCCGATCCCGGGGGAGATCGCGGTTGTTTCCGGCGGGGATGGGAAGACGCCATTTTTTGAATGGCTTCACCGGCTCTTTTTGAATAGGCGCTGTTGGGGAAGCGCTTCATGATGCGCTGGTAGATATCCCTTGCCTCCTGGCGATCCGAAGCCCTGCCGGAGTGTCTGTAGAGGGCCTCGTAGAGGCGGGCCGTCTGAAACAGTGCCGCTGCCGCCCAAACGCCTGCGGGATCGGATTGATAAACCGCATAAAATTTCTGGATACATCGGAGCCAGTTGTGGCGAAACCGCTGCTTTCGGGGACTTTCCATCAACCGCCGCTGACAGGCTTCCGCGAGATGGAACTTCTCATTCGTCCCCAGGCCCGCGGCTATTTTCGGTGTCACCACCAGGACAAAGGTAAGCCCGGTGAGCCAGAGGCCTTGACGGATTTTTCCGAAAACGAGGCGGCGGTATGAAGGGCGGGTCATGTCTTGCATCAAGAAAGGGGCACTTTCACCGTTTTCGAGCGATTTTATACAATCTTCGGATCTTCCGACTCTGTGGCCTTCTCCTTCAGTTCGTTGAGACACGCCAACGCTTCCATGGGGGTCATATTCAAAACATCGATCTTTTTCAACCGCGCGATGACCTCTGAACACGGTTCCGAGAAAAGGGGAAGTTGAGAAGGGGTCTTCCTGGATTCCTCCGCCGCGCCCACGGCACCGGTCTTGTTTTCAATCTTCAAAAGGATGTCCCTGGCCCTGTCGATGATTTCCCCGGGGATCCCCGCCAAGCGCGCCACCTGAATCCCGTAGCTTCGATTGGACCCCCCTTCCACCAGCTTGTGCAAAAAGATGATCTCCTCATTCCACTCCTTGACCGCCACGTTGAAGTTTCTGATGCGCGCTTTGCTTTGGGACAGGGCGGTCAACTCGTGGTAATGCGTCGCAAAAAGGGTTTTCACGCCTCTTCCCGAAAGGTCGTGCAGATATTCCGCCACCGCCCATGCAATGCTGAGACCGTCGAAGGTACTGGTGCCGCGGCCGATTTCATCCAAGATCACAAGACTGTTCTCGGTGGCGTTGTTGAGGATATTGGCTGTCTCCTGCATCTCCACCATGAAGGTGCTCTGCCCCTGGGACAAATTGTCCAGGGCGCCGACCCGGGTGAAGATGCGATCCGTAAGGGAAATGGACGCCGAGCGGGCCGGAACAAAGGAGCCCATCTGGGCCATGAGCACCAACAGGGCCGCCTGCCTCAACAGGGTCGACTTGCCTGCCATATTGGGCCCCGTGATGATGAGGATCTGATTTTTTTCATTGTCCATCTGGAGGGTGTTGGGGACGAACCGCCCCCCGGGAATCTTTTTTTCCACCACCGGGTGCCGCCCCTCTTCAATCGCCAAGCGCCCGTCGGTGGTGATATTCGGGCGCACATACCGGTTTTGTTCGGCGACTTCGGCCAGGTTCAACAATACGTCCAGGCGGGCGAGAAATGCCGCGGCCTCCTGGATGCGGGGATTTTTCGAGGCGACTTCGTTCCGAATCTCCTCAAAGAGCGTAAACTCCAACGCGACACGCTGCTCCTGGGCGGTCAATACCTTCATTTCAAAGGCTTTCAACTCGTCCGTGATGTAGCGCTCGGCGTTGACCAGCGTTTGCTTCCGTACATAATGGGCCGGGACAGCGGCTGTTTGGGCCTTGGGAATTTCAATGTAATATCCGAACACCTTGTTGTACCGGACTTTCAGAGACGGAATGCCGGTGGCCGCCTTTTCATCGGCCTCCAGTTTTGCCAGATACGCCCTTCCCTCCTGAGCCATCTGGATGAGCGCATCCAGGTCCGGATGATACCCCCTCTTAATGAGCCCCCCCTCGTGAAGCGTGGGCGGGGGATCCTCCTGGATGGCCCTTTCAATCCTTTCCGCCAGCTCATATAAAGGTGTGGCTTCCGATTCCAGGCGATACAAATCAGATTTGAATGAACAAAGGTGTTTTGAAATTTCAGGAAGGATTTGAATGGAACGCTTCAGGGCGATCAAATCCCGGGCATTGGCACGAGAAAGGACGATTTTGCTCCCGAGACGCTCCACGTCGGCCATCGCACCCAGCAGCTCCCGGAGTTTTCGCGTCCGTTCCGCATTCGCCCGGGCTTCTTCCACCGCATCCAGCCGGCGCCGGATCTCGAGGCTGTCGAGGGCGGGATAGCGCAACCAACGCTTGAGAAGTCTGCCTCCCATGGGCGTCTTGGTTCTGTCCAAGACGCTCAGCAGGGTGCCGTCGGTGGATCCATCCCACAGGTTTTTCATCAGTTCGAGGTTTTTACAACCAATCTCGTCAATGACGAGGAAATCCGTATCCGCGTAAGGGGTAATGCGCATCACATGCTCGAGCGGCTGTTTCTGGGTCTCCCTGACGTAGTGCAGGAGGGCTCCGGCCGCTGCGATGCCCCTTTTCAGGTGGGCACATCCAAAGCCTTCCAGATTCAGAACCTTAAAGTGATCGATGAGACGTTCTTCCCCCCTGACCGGATCAAAAAGCCCCTCTTCCAGAAAGGTTACGGAACACCGGGTGAGAATGTCCTCAAACGGCCCGAGATCGGATCGATGCAAGGCCTCCTGCAAGGACTCCGGAAGGAGGATCTCAGTGGGTCCGATCCGGAGGACTTCGTCGCGGGCCTTGTCGATCCCTTCCATTTCAGTCACCCGGAACCGGCCCGTGGAAAGATCCATGGAGGCGATTCCGAAGATCCCGCCCATTTCAACCAACGCCAGGATGTAATTGTCGCTCTTTTCATCCAGATACGCGTCTTCTACGATCATGCCCGGTGTAATGACACGCACCACATCCCGCTTGACCAGGCCCTTGCCGGCACCGGGATCTTCCAGTTGATCGCACAGGGCGACCTTCATGCCGTGGGCCAGCAGCTTTCCGATGTAAACCTGGGCCGCTTTCACCGGGACACCGCACATGGGAATCGCGTCCGCCTCATTCTTATTCCGGGACGTGAGGGTGATCTCGAGGATCTTGGATGCCGCTTGGGCATCTTCAAAAAACATTTCGTAAAAATCCCCCATCCTGAAAAAGAGGATGGCATCCGGGTAGGCCTCCTTGATTTGGAGGTACTGTTGCATCATGGGGGTTAATTTTTGAGGGCGCATAGGGCTTGAAATCAAAAGCAGGTTCGTCCGTGCCTCAGTGCATGGCCGAAAAACAGGAAAACTTTAAACCCCAAAGGGTTCCCCGCCAGCCCCCTGCAGATGGAGGGATGCCGCCTGGCTTTCAAGAAGCGGCATCTTGGGACGGGGTCTCGGCAGCGGCATCTTGGGGTCGGGTCTCGGCGGGGGCCGGAGATTTTTTCAATGAATCCAGCTCCGATCTGAGATCCTTGATCATCTTTTTGGTTTTGAATCGTCCGGAAAGCGTCGCAAAATAGGAAAGGAGCACTCCGAGCACAAGAAAAGCCAAATAATAGACGGCGTTGGGTATCTCAGGGACTTGATAGGCGGTAAAATAAAGATTGATTCGAAGGCCCTTTTTGACAAGGAACAATTCCTGATTCTGGTATATCAGCAGCCCGAAGAAGGCGACCAGTAGCAGCCAAAAGGCGATCTTGACTTTTTTCATAAGCAAATTCCCCCGTCTTTTCCTAGGATTTTGTTAAATTGATCGTATCAAAGTAAGGTTTGAGCCTTGCGTGGGTCGCCTTGAAGTGCTCCGGGATCACTCGGACATCGGCAAAAACGGTCAGCGCATTGGTATCGCCGAACCATCTTGGGACCACGTGAAAATGAAGATGCTCTTCGACTCCGGCGCCGGCCACTTTCCCGAGATTCAATCCCACGTTGAATCCATCGGGCTGCATGGCTTTTTTCAGAATCTCAACGGACTGTTCCACGGTTTTCAGGAGCATCCCCATCTCCTCCATGGTGAGTTCATTGAGCCCGGAAAGGTGGCGTCGAGGCGCCACAAGGAGGTGGCCGTTGATGTAAGGAAATTTGTTCATCACCACCAAGGTCGCGCTTCCCTTGAACAGGGTCAACGCATCCTCTTCTCCAAGTGCTTTGCAAAAAATACACCCATCCTTCTTTTGGTCGAGGATGTACTCCATGCGCCATGGCGCCCACATGGTTTTCATGCCCGAATCCCTTTCATCCCTTCCCGGCCTCGGTATGGAAGATGTCCTTCAATAGGCTCTTTTCATATAAAACTCAAGCATTTTTTCTATAGAGGCACCAGCTCCAATCCTCCCCAGACCCCCATTTCGCTGCCCACAACCGCCATCAGACCCGTCACCCCTGGAATCCGCCGCCCCAGTTCGATTCCCTTGGAGATGTCCCGTTTCGAGCGGATCCCGTTGCCCACCGCCGTGGCCGCCGCATCGGCCAAGGCGCCGGAAGGCGCGACAACACATACGGCATCCGCCTTTCCCAGACTCAAAGAATGCCCCACGGTACCGGAAGAGGTGCACACGGCCGTCGGCATCGAACG
>JALVQN010000067.1 GCA_027025555.1 Desulfobacterales bacterium | reverse complement strand
ATGACCTGTTATCGAAAAGATAGAACATGCACCGGATTCGAACACAAGGCTCACAACATGCACTAAATATATCAAAATCAGTGCATGCTATTATGGTGTGCACTGATTCAGTGCATATAGAATGGACACGTTACCGCAACATGTCCATAACATGGACATGTTTTATCCGGAGTTTTACGAGCAGATGGCCGACCTGCCTGCCGGCAGGCAGGTGCAGGTGCGAGAGGACGAAGCACCGTATGGGGAGAAGGATCAACGATGAAAAGACAGGATGCCAATCGTTATAGCATCTTCGTCAGCAGCGTCCAGAAGGAACTCGCTACAGAACGGCGCGCTGCTAAAGATTTCATCGCACATGATCCCTTGTTGAGCAGGTTCATTTCGGACGTGTTTCTCTTCGAAGACATCCCTGCCCGGGACCGCAAACCCGACGATATCTATCTGAGCGAGGTGGAACAGCGGGACATTTACCTCGCCATTCTCGGTAACGAGTACGGATGGAAGAACAGGGACGGAAAGTCGCCCACTGAACTGGAGTTTGAACACGCCACTAAAACCCACCGTGAACGGTTGATCTTTGTCAAGGGAAACGACGACACGGCACGCGAGCCTGAGATGGTCAGACTGGTGGCCAGGGCGGGCCGCCAAGTTACAAGACGCCGTTTTTCAGATACTCCCGGCCTTATCCGCGAGGTTTACGCCAGTCTTGTTGAATTTCTTGAGAATCGTGGTGCGCTTAGGACAACGCCCTTTGACGGCAGCGTGTGTGATGGGGCCACACTCCGGGATATCGACAAATCCAAGGTAACGGCCTTTGTCGAAACGGCTGAAGCCGTGGGCCGGCTGAAACTCAAAGGCTCCCGTGCCTCGAAGGCGATTCTACAGAATTTCAACCTGCTCCGCGACGGCCGACCCACCAACGCGGCTATACTTCTTTTCGGGAAGAATCCGCGCCGATTTTTCAATAATGTGCAGGTTCATTGCCTACATTTTCATGGGACGGAAAAACGAAAGCCCATTGCATCCCAGCAACCTTATGAAGGGACATTGACTGAGGTCATCGATGAGGCGGTGGAGTTTGTCCTCGGCAAAATCGACCGCCGGGTGGGCACCCACGCGGAATCCACACAAGCCCCCGTGACGTTCGAGATCCCCCGCTCAGTTATTTTGGAGGCAATCGTCAATGCAGTCGCCCATCGGAATTACGACCACAACGGCTTTGTCCAGGTCATCGTCTTTGCCGATCGGATCGAGGTGTGGAACCCCGGTGAACTGCCTCCCGGGCTGACCCCTGATCTCTTGCGGCAGCCTCATGGTCCCATACCGCGCAATCCTTTGATAGCCGAACCCCTGTTTCGGATAAAATACGCAGAGAAAGTTGGAACCGGCACGACGGACATGATTGAAGACTGCCGGGCAGCGGGCCTGCCAGAGCCCGATTTCGAGCAGCGCGGGCCGCATTTCGTGGTGACTATATGGCGGGATTGGCTGACTCCGGAAGTGATGGCTCAATACAACCTGAATGACAGACAAAAAAAGGCCGTGGTTTACTTGAAGACACATGGGAAAATATCCAACAAGGAATATCAACAGGTGGCAAATTCCATTAAGAAAACCGCCACGAGAGATCTTAACGATTTGAAGGAGAAAGGGATTATAAGACAGGTAGGGAGTCGTGGTCCTGGCGTTCACTATGTCATCGCTAAGAAAAGGGACAAAAAAGGGACATTGGGGACATGAGTTTCATCTTTCTCGAAAAGGGACAAAATGGGGACATTGG
>JALVQN010000066.1 GCA_027025555.1 Desulfobacterales bacterium | reverse complement strand
ATCGGCGGGTGTCGCGTTTCAGCGTCTCGACGGTTGCGTCCCAGGATGTTTTTTTCCGAATGTAGCGCACCATGTGCCGATAGCCGATGGCCTGCATGGACTTCAGCCCGGGACCGTATCCCCTGCCAAGCAGAAAGGAGACTTCCTCCAGAAGGCCCCCGGCGATCATCCGGTCCACCCGCCGGTCGATCCGCTCATACAGGACGGGCCGTTGCCGCGTGAGCCCGATTTTGAGGGCGTCGAAAGGATGTTGGGCGAATCGGTGGCGGGCATGATGCCGGGAAAGGGGGATGCCCGTGGCCTCATGGACCTCCAGGGCCCGGATGATGCGCAGCGTGTCGTTGGGATGGACCCGGCGCGCGGTGTCCGGATCCACCCGTTGAAGCCGCCCGTGCAAAACGCCCGGCCCGCGCTTTTCGGCCTCTTCTTTGAGCCGGGCGCGGATGCCAAGATCTCTCGGCGGTTCCTCGAAGAGGCCGTGGAGCAGGGCCTTGATGTAAAGACCCGTTCCGCCCACCACAACCGGGAGGACCCCCTCTTGCTCAAGCCCGTGAAGGACCTTCCGGGCCATGGCCCCGTAGGCCGCTGCGCTGAAGGGCTCGTCCGGATCGAGAATGTCGATGAGGTGATGGCGCACGGCCCGCTGTTCTTCGGGGCCGGGCTTGGCGGTGCCGATGTCCATATACCGGTACACCTGCATGGAATCGGCGTTGACGATCTGACCTGAAAAGGTTTTTGCCACCCGGAGGGCCACACGGGTTTTGCCCACACCCGTGGGCCCGCAAAGCACGATCACCTTGGGTCGGGCGGACTTTTCCGCATCCACGCGGATTTCTTGCATAAAACCTTCCAAATGGACGTGTTTTTTCGTTTAAAGATTCCCAAACGGCACAATAGGCAGATTTTGTGTTTAGGTTCAAGGCCATCGGGGCCAAAGGGCGTGCGGCGGTAAAATGCACCCCCGCCGAAGTACGCTCCCGGGATCCTGGATGACGCATACTTTTTATTTGTTGGTTGACATTGCCTCTTTGAAAAAGTAAAAGAACCATTTCGTTTGAAGATCGGCCGGAACATGGCGTCGGGGGAATGCGGTTGCCCCGAAAAAAAAGGAAGTTCCCGCTTGTTCCGGCAACTAGAGGAGGCCTTTCAATGGTTTTTTCCGTAGCCCTGTACCTGTCCCTGGCGCTGTTTGCCATCGGAACGGTGGTCAAGATCTCCACCTGGTTCACCCGGAAGGTGGGCGTTTTCGGACGGCACTTCACCACCGCCCAACGGGTGGGGGGCGCCCTCAAAGGCATTTTCGGGGTCGTTTTCAGCGCCAAGATCGCCGCCCTCTTGCGGGCGCTGATCCTGGACGTGCTTTTGCAGATGCGGATTGCCAAGGAAGACCGCCTCCGGTGGGTCATGCATCTTTTGATCTATGGCGGCTTCATGCTCTTGTTGTTGATGCACGCCCTTGAAGATCACATCACCGCCAAGCTTTTTTCCGATTACTATTCCACCTTGAACCCCTTTTTGACCTTGAGGGACATCTTCGGTCTCATGGTGATGGTGGGGGTGGCCATTGCCGTTTACCGCCGCTTTATTTTGCGGGTGCCCCGGATGATGACCCGCCCCATGGATCACTACGCCATCGTGATTGTGGCGGTGATCCTGCTTTCCGGCGTGCTTCTGGAAGGGGCCAAGATGACCTCCCATTCGGAATTTATCCGCATGGTGGAAGACTATGCCGGGATGGACGACGAAGAAGAGATCAAGGCCCTGGAGAGCTATTGGGTGGCCGAATACGGGTTGGTGTCGCCCACCGTGAAGGGACCCTTCGAGGCCGGGATCCTGGAAAAGGGATACGAAGCCCACGAGAGCAATTGCGCCGATTGCCATGCGCCCAATGCATCGGCCTTCATGGGTTACACCGCGGCCAAGATCCTGGCGCCGGTGGCCGCGGGCCTGGACCGGGCAAACGGCGTCACCGTGTTTTGGTACATCCATATCCTGGCCTGTTTTTTCGGTCTTGCCTACCTGCCCTTCAGCAAGATGTTTCACATCGTTTCCAGTTCGGTGAGCCTGCTGGCCAACGCGGTGATGGATCCGGAGACGTCGCTGCCGGAAAACATCGCCACCCGACAGGCCATGGAGCTGGATGCCTGCATGCATTGCGGCACCTGCAGCCTGCGGTGTTCCGTGTCCGTGGCCTATGAGGCCAACGGCAACGCCATGGTGCTGCCCGCCGAAAAGCTCGCCGCCCTCAAGGCGTATGCGGCGGACAAAGCCCTTTCCCCGAAAGCGTGGGCCGCCCTGGGGGAGGGGATCGTCCTTTGCACCAATTGCGACCGGTGCACCGTGGTGTGCCCGGCGGGAATCAATCTCCGGGAGCTTTGGCTTTCCGCCCGGGAGGCGATTTTGTCCAAAGACGGCGTGCCTCTTTTGATGCTTTCGCCTTTTTCCCTTTTCCGGGGCTTGAACCGGCACCGCCTGCCCGCCCGAGGGTACGAGCGCCCGCTGAAGGCCCTCCGGCAGGCCATGGCCGATGCCTTTCCCCTGGTCCGGGACACCGAAACGCGCATTCCGGTAACGCCCGTGGACAAGGACTTCAAAACCGAAGCCGCCGGCACGGGACCGGGATCCACCTTTGCATACTGTTTTTCATGCGAAAACTGCACCACGGTGTGCCCTGTGGTGGAAGCCTACGACAACCCCCAGGACGCCGTGGGCCTTTTGCCCCATCAGATCATGCGGTCCCTGGGGCTCGGTCTCAAGGATCTGGCCCTGGGAGCGCCCATGCTCTGGAACTGCCTGACCTGTTACCAGTGCCAGGAGCACTGCCCCCAGGGCGTCAAGGTCACGGACGTCCTTTACGAACTCAAGAACATGGCGGCGAAGGAAACCGCCGCCGGCTCATGAACCCTCGATCACAGTTGGGTGGGCGATGATGAAATTTGCACTTTTTCTCGGATGTAACATCCCGGCCCGGGTGCAGCATTACGCGCTTTCCGCCCGGGCCGTCCTGGCCAGGCTCCAGGTGGACCTGGTGGACATCCGGGAGTTTACCTGCTGCGGCTATCCCATGCGAAACACAGACCAAAAGACCGCCCTGCTTTTCTCTGCAAGGAATCTGGCCTTGGCCGAAAGCCGGGATCTCGACCTCTTGACCCTTTGCCAGTGCTGTTTCGGGACCCTGAAAAAGGCGGCCCATCTCCTGGAAAAGGACGCATCCCTCAAAGAAGAAGTCAATGCCTTTCTCGCCAAAGAGAAATTGGCCTATGAAGGCAAAACCCGGGTGAAACACCTGCTTGCCGTGCTGCACGAGGACATCGGACCGGCGGCGTTGAAGGCGCAGATTCAAGGCGCCTTCAAGAAATTGAAGATCGCCGCCCATTACGGGTGTCATGCCCTCCGGCCCAGCGACGTGATGCAGTTCGATGATCCGGTTTCCCCGGGCATTTTGGATGCGCTGGTGGCGGTCACCGGCGCCAAGAGCGTGGACTGGTCCCAAAAGCTGGAATGCTGCGGGGCGCCCCTTCTGGGGGTCAACGATGATCTGTCCATGAAACTGACGGCAGGCAAACTGGCCGATGCCAAGGCCTCCGGCGCCCGTTTCTTGACCGTGGCCTGTCCCTGGTGCCAGCTCCAGTTTGACGGGGTCCAGAGCCGGATGGAAACCGAGGGCCGCACCGACGCCGATTTGCCCTCCATTTTATATCCCCAGCTTCTGGGTCTGGCCATGGGCCTTTCCGAAAGGGCGCTGGGGCTTTCCATGAACGTGAAGGATATCCACGGCGTGAATGCTTTTCGAGTCGAGTAGGTGAAAAGATGGCAAACACGAAAACCGGTTCCATCATGGTGGTCGGCGGTGGGATTGCCGGAATGCAGGCGGCCCTGGATGCGGCCGATTCCGGCTACTATGTCTACCTGGTCGAGCGGAGCACCTCCATCGGGGGGATCATGTCTCAGCTCGACAAGACATTCCCCACCAACGACTGTGCCATGTGAATTATCTCTCCCAAACTGGTCGAGGTCGGCCGGCACATCAACATCGAGTTGTTGACCCTGGCGGAAGTCCGGGGAATCACGGGAGAAGAGGGGAATTTCCAGGTCCAGATCACCCAGCATCCCCGGTATGTGGACATGGAAAAGTGCATCGCATGCGGCATGTGCGCGGAAAAATGCCCCAAGAAGGTGGTGGACACCTATGATGCCGCCCTGAAAAAGCGCAAGGCCGTCTACGTGAAGTATGCCCAGGCCGTTCCCCTGAAATACGCCATCGACAGGGACAACTGCATTTTCTTCCAGAAAGGCAAATGCAAGGCCTGTGAAAAGTTCTGCCCCACGGGCGCCATTTGGTTCGATGAACCCGCCAGGGACCTGACCCTGGACGTGGGATCCGTCATCATCGCCAGCGGGTGTGAAGTCTACGATCCCGCCGGACACGACGTGTACGGCTACCGGCGGTCTCCCAACGTGGTGACCAGCCTCGAATTCGAGCGGATCCTGTCTTCCTCCGGGCCTTTCGGGGGCCACCTGGTGCGCCCCTCGGACCACCAGGAGCCCAAAAAGATCGCCTGGCTCCAGTGCATCGGCTCCCGGGATGTCCATATCGGCGCCCGGGGCTACTGCTCTTCCGTGTGCTGCACCTATGCCATCAAGGAAGCCATGCTGGCCAAGGAGCACAGCAAGGCGCCCCTCGATACCGCGATTTTCTACATGGACATCCGGACCCACGGAAAGGACTTCGAGCGCTTTTTCAACCGGGGCCGGGATGAAGCCGGGATCCGTTTCGTCAAGTCCCGGATCACCCACGTGGTGCCTGTGGACGATACGGGAAACCTCTTGATCCGGTACGTGGACGAGAACGGGAAACGGGTGGAAGAAGCATTCGATATCGTCGTGCTGTCGGCGGGCCTCGGGGTGAGCGCCGAGGCCGCCCGCCTGGCCCGGCGCCTGGGCATCCGCACCGACGCTTACGGATTTGCCCTGACCTCGGGATTCGAACCGGTCCGGACATCGGTGCCCGGCATCTATGTGTGCGGCGGGTTCGAAGCCCCCATGGACATTCCCTCTTCCGTGGTGGAATCCTCGGCGGCCGCGGGTGCCGCCGGGAGTCGGCTGTCCGATGCCCGGTGGACCCTCACGCGCACCAAGGAGGTCCCGGAAGAGATCGACATCCGGGGGGAACCGCCCCGGATCGGGGTTTTCATCTGCCGGTGCGGCACCAACATCGCCTCGGTGGTGGATGTCCCCCAGGTGGTGGAATACGCCAAGACGCTGCCCTACGTGGTCCACGCCGAGGAAAACATGTTTTCCTGCAGCCAGGACACCCAGGAGCTCATGACCAAGATCATCAGGGAAAAGCGCCTCAACCGGGTGGTGGTCTCGGCCTGCACGCCCAAGACCCATGAGCCCCTCTTCCAGGAGACCGTGACCAATGCCGGGATCAACAAGTACCTCTTCGAGATGGCCAATATCCGGAACCAGTGTTCCTGGGTGCACAGCCAGACGCCGGCCGAGGCCACCGAGAAGGCCAAGGACCTCACCCGGATGGCCGTGGCCAAGGTGGCGCTCCTGCAGCCCCTTCAGGAGCCCGAGCTGTCCATCAACCAGAAGGCCCTGGTCATCGGCGGCGGGGTGGCCGGAATGACCGCGGCCCGTTCCCTTTCGGCCCAGGGCTATCACAGCTTTTTGGTGGAGCAATCGGATCGG
>JALVQN010000065.1 GCA_027025555.1 Desulfobacterales bacterium | reverse complement strand
GTCCTGGTCGAACCTGCCCAGCCCCCACATGACGCCTGAAAAAATGTTCCGCCTGGGCGAGCTTTTCATCCACATCCTTTGCCAGGCGGAACATTTTTTCAGGCGTCATGTGGGGGCTGGGCAGGTTCGACCAGGACACCGAATCCAGGCGCACGTCTTTTACCAACGGATCCAGTTGGGACAAAAACCGCTCGAAGGTCCCGCTGGGGACGACCCCCTTTTCCCCCGGAATGGGCGTCATGGCGATGGTGCCGCCGGTGAAAAAGAGGGCCACCCGCCCAAAAGACTCAGGCTTTGGCATATTTCCAGCCTTGACGGTCCATGCGCCGGACGAACTCCACAAGGTAGTCCACCAACACCTCCTTCATTTTCCGGCCCTTTTCCACCGTGGCCTTTTCAGGAGCGCCGGTGGCCCCATAGTCGGTGAGTTCCTCGAAATTCCAGATCAACTTGATGTTGGGATCCATGTCCGGAAGCATGCCCTCCGCCCGGCCCATGTCCACCAGATGCGGGAAAATGGCCAGCGCAATGGACGTCTCCCCCTCCCCCCCGTGACCGAGGCCGTTCCAGACCTCGAAGGTGTCTTCCGGGAGGAGATTTCCGGCCGTGACCCACCAGGCATCCAGGACCGCCAACCCGATTTCCGGGTATTTGAGCTTGATGTCCCGTGCGGCGATTTCAAGGGGCGGAATGTTGCCGTCATGGCCGTTGATGACCAGGATCTTTCGAATGCCCCAATAGACCAGGGAATCCATCACCTCCCGGGCGACCCGGATGAGGGTATCGCTGGTGAGGCTGATACACATGGGCTTGTGCCGGTAGTGGAGGCTCATCCCGTACCACAGGGGGGGGACCACCACGGTCTGGTCCACTTTGCCGGCCACTTCCAGTGCGATATCGTAAGCCACGAAGGTGTCACAGCCGAAGGGCAGGTGGGCCCCGTGGCACTCTGTGGAACCGACGGCCAGAATCGCCTTGTCGATCTGCACCTCCCGGATTTCATGCTCGTTGAATTCTTCCAGTCGAATCTTTTTCATCACAAAACTCCCTGGCGGCTGTTGTTGAGGACCGTCCCGGGTCCAGAGGGCCCGGAACGGCAAAGGGATGCGTCATTTTTTCGGGAACCAGACTTCCTCCACCTTGTACTTCCCGTTTTTCACGCTGATGATGGAGACCCCTTTCATGGGCACACCGCTGGGGCGGGAGTAGGTGATCTCACCGGTGACGGCCTTGAACCCCTTGGTGGCGGCCAGGGCCTTCCGCAATGCGTTCTTCTCGGTGGATTTGGCCCGCTTGATGGCGTCGGCGATCAACCCCACGGCGTCGAACCCCAGGGCGGCGAAGGCATTTTCCGGGGGCCGTTTGTATTCCTTTTCGTACGCCTTGATGAAGGCCACCACCTCGGGCCGGTTGTCTTCCCGGTAGGTGTGGGTGGAGAAATAGACGTCATTGGCCAGCTTGGGTCCCGGGACGGTGGTGACCAGCTCGGTATCGAAGCCGTCCCCGCTGACGATGGGCAGGGTCAACCCGGCTTCACGGATCTGTTTCACCGTCAATCCGGCCTCGTTGGGAATGGCGGAAATAAAGACGGCGTCGGCCTTGGGCTTGGCGTTTTTAAGCCGGGCGATCTGGGCGGAGAAGTCTTTGTCCCCCATCATGAAGAAGTCTTCCAGCACGACGGTGCCGCCCAGCTCGGTGAAGCGCTGTTTGAAGAACTTGGACAGGGCCTTGGTGAAATCCATGGAGTTGTCCGTCCACACCGCCACCTTCTTCGCCCCGAGCTTGTTGAAGGTATACTCGGCGATGGCAAAAGACTGGTCGTCGTCCCCGAAAGGCACCATGAACATGCAGTTGCCCACCCACTTGGGGAGCATGGGATGCGTGGCGCCCGAGGTCACGAAGGGGATGCCCTTTTTCTGGAACAGGGGGGCGGCCGCCATGACAAAGGTGGTGTCCCCGTATCCCAGCCCGGCGACGACACCCATGGCAAGGGCTTTCTTGGCACCGGTGGCCGCCGCCTTCTGATCCGTTTTGGTATCGATGCCGATGACTTCCAGCTTTTTACCCAGCAGGCCCCCGGCCTCGTTGATCAGCTTGGCCTGCAGTTTGGCGCCGTTGAGGGCCGGCGCGTCGATGGAGGACATGCCGCCTGTCAGGTTGTACAAGGCGCCCAGTTTGATGGTGTCCGCGCCCATGGCCGGTGCGGCCAGGACCGCTGCCAGGACAATGCTCAGAAATACGGTTTGCCATTTTGCCTTCATGCCTTCTCTCCTTTTTTTCGGGTTTTTGGAAAAGCCCCTTTCGGGGCGTTCAGGATTCCTTCGCCACAAGAAAACGCGGCTCACGGCTTCCGAAAATGCCCGTGGGCCGGTAGATCAAGATCAAAATCAAAACGGCCGCCATGAGGATCTCGCCGATGCCGTATATGTCGAAAGACTCTTCCAGGGGGCGGAAGAATTCCGTGATCACGGAAAAGATCACGGCGGCCACAAAGGAACCGGAAATGCTTCCCGTGCCGCCGACCACCACCATCACCACGATGTTAAAAGCCATCACCAAAGAAAAAGAGGCCGGCGTGATGGCCGTGACCAGGTGGGCCCATAAGCCGCCGGCGACCCCTGCGAAAAAGGCCCCGATGGCCAGGGAGAGGACCCGGGTCTTGAAGAGATGGATCCCGATGCATTGGGCGGCCAGGGGGTCTTCCCGGATGGCCAGCATGCTCCTGCCGAAAGAGGAGAATTTGATCTTCCAGGCCGCATAGACGGTGACCGCCACCCATGGATAGACCCACCAGAGGGTGGTCAAGGCGGGAAGCCCGTTCAGGCCCAAAGGCCCCCGGGTGACGCTTTCCCAGTTGGTGATAAGGACCTGGACGATGATCAGAAATCCCATGGTGGCCACGGCAAGGTAGTGTCCCTTGAGCCGCAGCACCGGAATGCCCACCACAAAGGCCGTCAGGGCGGCGCACAGGCCCCCGGCCAGGAGGGCGGGAAGCAGGGGCAGCTGGAGTCCGGCAAGCCACCGGGGCAGTTCCAGAAACATGGCCTTTCGGGTAACGGGAAAGGTCAGCACCGCGGTGACGTAACCGCCGATGGCCATGAATCCGGGATGGCCCAGTGAGAAGAGCCCCGTGAAACCGTTGGTGATGTTCAGGCTCACGGCCAAGATGATGTAGATGCCCACGAAGTTGATGATGGAAAGGATGTATTCGTTGACCGTGGCCCGGGCCACCAGGACCAGGAGGCCTCCCGCAACAAGCAGCACGACATGCCAGGCGCGGTTCGAAGGGGCGGCCATTACACGCGTTCCTCCATGCCTTTTCCCAAAATCCCGTTGGGAAGGATCAACAGGATCAAAATCAGCGTCGAAAAGACGAAGGCGTCCCTAAAGGCCGAGTAGATGGGGGGAAGGAGCCCCACGAACAGGACTTCCGCAAGGCCGAGAATGTATCCCCCGAGAATGGCCCCCGGGATGGAGCCCACGCCGCCGATGACCGCCGCCACAAAGGATTTCAATCCGGGAACGAAGCCGAGCAGGGGGTCGATCTGGCCGAATTTGCCGCCCCACATGAGGCCCGCGATGCCCGCCAGGGCGCTCCCCATGGCAAAGGTGGCCATGATGGTCCGATTGATGTTGATGCCCATGAGGCGGGCCACATCGATGTTTTCCGCCGTGGCCCGCATGGCCATCCCGAGTTTGGTCCTGTGCACCAGGAAAAGGAGCGCTCCCATGAGGATCAAGGCGATGCTCATGATGACCGCATCGATGCTCCTGAAGCTCACCGGTCCCACCTGGATCACGCGCTGGAGGTAGTCCGGAAAGGAAAAATTGCGGGGCTGGGCCGTGAGAAAGAGAATCCCCAAGTTCTGCAACATGATGGAAACTCCCAAAGAAGCGATGAATCCGGTGACCTGCGGGGCGCCCCGCATGGGACGGAAGGCCCCTTTTTCGATCAATATACCCACGACGGCGCCCACAATCAAGACGGCCAGGGCCACCAGGGGAAACGGCAGCCCCAGATATTGCAAAAGACCCAGGGTGGTGAATGCCCCGATCATGACGATTTCGCCATGGGCGAAATTGATGAGGCGAATGATGCCGTAGATCATGGAAAACCCGATGGCCACGAGGGCGTACATGGATCCCAGGATCAGGCCGTTGACGATCTGCTGGGCGATATATCCGCTGCTCATGCGTCAGGTGCCTCCGAGGTAGGCTTTTTTGACATTTTCATCGTCTATCAGTTCCCGGCTCGATCCGGAAAGGGTCACCCGCCCGATCTCCAGCACCCAGGCCCGGTGGGCCAGGAGGAGGGCCTTCACCGCATTCTGCTCCACCAAAAGAAGCGTGACGCCCTGGGCGTTGATCTCAGCCAGGGTGGCAAAAAGCGTGTCCACGATAATGGGGCCCAAGCCCAATGAGGGCTCATCCAGGAGCAAGAGCTCGGGGCGCCCCATGAGGGCCCGGCCCACCGCCAGCATCTCCTGTTCGCCTCCGGAAAGGCTTCCCCCGGCCTGGTTGGAGCGGGATCCCAGGATGGGAAAGAGGGTGCAAACGCGCTCGTAGTCGGCGGCGATGCCCTCTTTATCCGAACGCAGGTAGGCGCCGATCATCAGGTTTTCCCTGACCGTGAGCTGGGAAAAGATCCCCCGGCCTTCCGGGCAATGGATGACGCCCAGCTTCGTGATCCCTTCCGGTGCCAGGCGGCTGATATCCATCCGGCCGGCGGTGCGGGACCCCTCCAGGAGAATCTTTCCCCGGGCCGGCCGGAGCAACCCGGAGATGGTTCTCAAAAGCGTGGTCTTGCCGGCACCGTTGGCCCCGATGAGGGCGGCGATCTCCCCTTTTCGCACATCCAGGCGGACCCCTTTCAGGACATGGGTCTTCCCCCGGTACACGTGGATGTCAGCGATCTGCAGCATGGTCCCCCGCATCCGATTTGCCCAGGTAGGCCTCGATGACCTTGGGGTTGTTCCGGATGGATTCCGGGTCGCCCTCGGCAAGGGTATGCCCCATGTCGAGCACCTGAATCCGGGCGCAGATACTCATGATCACCCGCATGTCATGTTCCACCAAAAAAACCGTCAGGCCGTATCTCTGGTGCAGGGTCCGGATGATCTGAATCAGCTCCTTTGTTTCGTTGGGGTTGAGACCCGCCGCCGGTTCATCCAAAAGCAAGAGCACCGGGTCGGCGGCCAGGGCCCGGGCGATCTCCACCCGTCTCTGGAGACCGTAGGGAAGATTCTTCACGGGTTCGGCCTGCACCCTTTCAAGGTCGAGCAGTTCCAGAAATTCCCGGGATTTTTCATCCATCACCTGCTCGGCGCGCTTGTATGCGGGCGTGTGGAAGACGGTTCGCCACAGGCCGCATCCCAGACGGGGGTGCAGGGCCGCCCGGATGTTGTCCTTGACACTCAAGGCATTGAAAAGCCGGATGTTTTGAAAGGTTCGGACGATCCCCAAATTGGCGTTCTGGTCGGGCCTGAGCCGGGTGATGTCTTTGCCCTGGAAAAGGATCCGACCCCTGGTGGGCTTCAGCACCCCTGAAAGGAGGTTGAACACCGTTGTTTTCCCGGCCCCGTTGGGACCGATGAGCCCGATGAGTTCCCCGTGCCGGATCTCGATATGATAGTCGGCCAGGGCGATGACCCCTCCGAAATGTTTTTCGAGCCCTTCCGCTTTCAGACATACCGAACGGGACATGGCCGGACAGCGTTTCCTTTCGTTCCAGGCGAGCGAACCTTGATCAGGCAGGCTGAA
>JALVQN010000064.1 GCA_027025555.1 Desulfobacterales bacterium | reverse complement strand
GTATGGACCCTGACGAATCGTCACCGGAAAGGCCCTCCTTTGATAAAAAAAACACGCCTTGAAGAACCCGTTTCCGAAAAAACCTACGCCGCCTATGTCGCGGCCATCAACCGGCTCCTATCGGCGTTCAGCCGGGAGCTGGCCTCGGAGCTCGTTCGGTAAAGGCTTTGTTTCCGGCTTCAGGGTGCCGGTGGTTACGAAACCCGCAGCGGGGCAAAAGGGTGCCCCTATGAAGTCGATGGAAGCCGGGGGCGCCTTTCGACTTTGGCCCCGGCAGCCTCAGGATCGCCTCCTGGATGAACCGCCCGTTGCACAGAGGGACCCCCTCGAGGGGGCAACGCTTCCGTCGGGGAGTGGAGGCGGGCCGAAGGGGGTATCAAGGGGCCTGCCGTTCACACAGTTCCACGAGAACGCCGTTTGTGGCTTTGGGATGCAAGAAGGCGATCTTGGCGCCCCCGGCCCCTTTCCGGGGCGTCTCGTCGATGAGGGCCACCCCTTTTTCCTTTAAAAAGGCCAGGGCCGCTTCGATGTCTTCCACCCGAAAGGCCACATGCTGGATCCCTTCACCCCGCTTTTCAATGTACTTGGCCACCGGCCCGTCGGGGGCGGTGGATTCCAAAAGCTCCACCTCGCTCTCGCCCACCGGGAAAAAGGCCGTGGTCACCTTCTGCTCCGCCACCGTCTCTGTCCCTTCAAAGCCAAGCCCCAGGATATCCCTCCAAAAGGCCTTCGTCTGATCAATGCTCTTTACGGCAATCCCCAGATGATCGATCTTCAGGATTTTCATGGATCCTCCTTATTACCGGAATTTTTCAACGGCCCGCTTGAAGCCGGGAAGGGCGTTTTTTATGGTGGCGTCTTCCACGCAAAAGGCCAGCCTGAAATGGCCCGGGCCCATGAAGCCGCTTCCCGGAACCGCCAGGATCCGCTCCTTTTGAAGGGCCTTGACGAACTGCACATCATCGGGCACCGGAGACTCGGGAAAAAGATAAAACGCCCCTTTTGGTTTCGTGAAGCGATACCCGCACTCGGCCAATCCGTCGCAAAGGAGTCTCCGTTTCCGGGCATAGGCCCCGAGATCGGCGGAAACCCCCTGGAGGGCGGCCACGGCCCGCTGCATCAACGCCGGGGCATTGACAAAGCCCAGGATCCGGTTGGCCAGGGCCATCCCCCCCAACAGGGCCTGACGATGGGTGGCATCGGGATGCACCGCAATGAATCCGATCCGCTCGCCGGGAATGGAAAGATCCTTGGAATAGGAGGTCACGATGACGGTTTCCGGGTAGCAGGGGAAAACAGGCGGCACGGTGAGGCCGTCATAGACGATCTTCCGATAGGGCTCATCGGAAATCAGGTACAGGGTGCGTCCCAGGAACCGGCCCTTTTCCGTCAGCAAAGCCCCCAAGGCCTCCAGGCTTTCCCGCAAATAGACCTGGCCGGTGGGGTTGTTGGGCGAGTTGATCAAGACGGCCTTGGTCTTTTCCGTGAGGGCATTCGCCATGGCATCGAGATCCAGGGTGAAGTCGGGCCGGGTGGATACGGCCTTGAGCACCCCGCCGTGGTTGTCCACGTAGGTGGCGTACTCCACGAAATAGGGTGCCGGACAGACCACCTCGTCTTCCGGGTCGAGAATGGCCTTCAAGGTCACGTTGAGGGCACCGGCCGCGCCGCAGGTCATGATGATCTCCTCCTGAGTGACAGGGGTTTCCTGTTGGCGGGAAAGATACTCGGCCACGGCGGCCCGCACAAAGGGATACCCGGTGTTGGGCATGTACCCGTGATCTCCGCGGTCGGACTGAATCAGGTCCAAAAGCACCTCCTTGAACCGCGGCGGCGGCGGAAGGTTGGGGTTGCCCAGGCTGAAATCAAAGACGTTTTCTGCGCCATGCTGCGCCTTGAGCCGGGCCCCCTCTTCAAACATCTTCCGGATCCAGGACTGCTGGACCTGCATGGCTTCGATCTTCTTGGCAATTGTCATGAAATCCTCCAGCGTCTTTCCACGGGAAAGTTCAAGACGATCAATCCACCGCCTCCACGGACTCCACTTCAGGAACCTCCTCCTTGATCATCCGCTCGATGCCGTTTTTCAACGTCATCTGGGACATGGGACACCCGGCACAGGCGCCCTGAAGACGCACCTTCACCACGCCCTCCACGATCTCCACCAACTCCACGTTGCCCCCGTCCCGCATCAGCATGGGCTTGATCTTCTCAATGGCTTTTTCCACTTTGTCTTGCATCATATCCTCCTCCAGATTGCAGGCTTGAAACCTTAAAACCGGCTTCAAGGCCTCTTGGGAAACCCTTTTTCAGGTTCTTATCCATCTTATCACATCTGTCGCTTGGCGTAAAAATCCTTTTTAAAGGCCTCAAATTTCCCTTCCAAAAGGGCTTTTCGCATCCGCGCCATCAAATTCACATAATACGTGATGTTGTGGATCGTGTTGAGCCGGTAGGCCAACAGTTCCCTGGCCGTGAACAAATGTCGCAAGTAAGCCCGGCTGTAGTTTCGACAGGTATAACAGGGGCATTCCGGATCCAGGGGGCCCGTGTCGAATCGGTGGGCGGCGTTGCAGATGTTGACGGTCCCCGAGGATGTAAAGAGGGAACCGTTTCTGGCGTTTCGGGTGGGAAGCACGCAATCGAACATGTCCGCGCCCATGCTCACCAACGCCACCAGGTCTTCAGGAGAGCCCACCCCCATGACGTATCGGGGGCTTTCCTCGGGAAGCCTTTCCAGGGTGAAGGCCGCCGTTTCCAGAAGCGCCGCTTTGGGCTCTCCCACACTCAACCCGCCCACCGCATAGCCGGGAAACCCCAGGGTCATGAGATCGTGCAGCGATCTTTCCCTCATGTCTTTATAACCGCCGCCCTGGACGATTCCGAAAAGGGCGCCTTTTTGCTGTTCTTCCCAGGCTGTTTTGCACCGCCTGGCCCAATCGGTGGTCAGCGCCACCCCTGCTTCGACCTCGTGGAGCGTGGCCGGATACGCCGTGCAGTGATCCAGGCACATGAGGATGTCGGCGCCGAGCCGATTCTGGATCTCAACCACCTTTTCCGGCGTGAGCATGTGACGCGACCCGTCAATATGGGACCGGAAAAGGACGCCTTCGGGGGTGATCCGGGCAAGCGTTGCCAGGGAAAAGACTTGAAACCCCCCGCTGTCCGTTAAAATAGGCCTCGACCAGTTCATGAAGGCGTGCAGCCCCGAAAATCGATCGATGACATTGAGGCCCGGCCTCAGGTAGAGATGATACGTGTTGCCCAAAAGGATCGCCACGCCGGCGGCTTCCAAATCTTCCGGTGTCAGGGATTTCACGCTGCCCTGGGTTCCCACCGGCATGAACACCGGGGTCTCTATTTCGCCGCGGGCCGTGGCTAAAACACCCGCCCGGGCTTTCGTGTCCTTGCATTTAGAGGCAATGGAAAATCGCATTTTTCAAAAACGATCCATCCGGTATCATTTGAAGGTGGCTCTCCTTACAGTTACAGAATCAACATGGCGTCTCCAAAGCTGTAAAACCGGTATCCCAGGCGGAGCGCCTCCTCATAGGCCGCCAGAACCTTTTCCCTTCCGGCGAAGGCGGAAACCAGCATCAGGAGGGTGGACCGCGGCAGGTGGAAATTGGTGATCATGGCATCCACGGCCTTAAAGCGATAGCCCGGGTAGATGAAAAGATCACAGGCCCCGCTGCCCGGAGTAAGGCGCCCCTTGTCGTTGGAAACAAATTCCAGGGTCCTCACACAGGTCGTGCCCACAGCCACGACCCGCGATCCCCTGTCTCTGGCCGCATTGATCGCCTCGGCGGCCGCTTCCGAGACCCGGTACCCTTCCGCGTGCATGACATGTTTTCGGATATCGGCGGAGCGGACCGGCAAAAAGGTGCCGTACCCCACGTGAAGGGTGATTTCAGCCACCTGCACGCCCTTCTCCTTAAGGCGTTCGAAAAGGGCCGGGGTAAAATGGAGGCCGGCCGTGGGAGCGGCCACGGCCCCCCTTTTTCGTGCATAGACGGTCTGGTAGGACACGGCGTCTTGGGGAGTCGGAAGGCGCGAGGGCCTTTGGATGTACGGCGGCAGGGGAATCCTGCCCAGACGGTACAGGGCCGCCTCGAAGTCGCCCGTGCAAACGAATTCGACCCAATAGACGCCGCCTTTTCCTTCCAGCACCTCTGCCGTGAGCGTGGCATCAAAAAGGATCCTGGCCCCGGGTCTGAGGCGTTTGGCCGCTTTCAGCAAGCATCGGCAGCGGACCCCACGGCGTGCATCCGGCCCGGCGGGTCTTTCCGGATAATCCAGGACAAGGACTTCCACTTTCCCGCCGGTTTCCTTTTTGCCGAAAAGCCGTGCCGGAAAGACCTCGGTGTTGTTGATCACCAGCACGTCTCCGGGCAAAAGCCACTCGGGAAGATGAAAAAACCGGCGATGGAGCATCCGGCCTGTGCGTCGGCAAAGTATCAGGAGTCTCGAACGGTCGCGCCCGGGCACCGGCCTTTGAGCGACGGCCGATTCCGGAAGGGTGTAATGATAGTCGTGCAGCCGGTACATAAACCTGTTGGCTTCGGATCTTCTCCCGCCATGGACGTATTTTTCGATGAAGTCAGGACAAAACCACGGCGCCTGTTTCGCCCTAACTTTTCCCCAGATACACCAGGAAAACGCCCGCCACCATCAGGGTCAATCCCATCTTCCGCAAGCCGGCTTCGTGGATGGTCTCGATCTTTTTCACCCACGCCTTTGTCTTTTCAGGAAAGGCGAAATACGGAAGGCCCTCCACCACCAGAACCATTCCCATCACGCATAGAAAAAAGTCCATGGTTTCCTCTGGTTATTTCCCATCCGGGTTGATGCAAGTTCTTGTGCGCCCCGAAAGCCCTTGACTCTATACCATAACAGGCGCTACAGGAAAGTGCAAAAAGGCTTTTTAACGCCAAAGGATTGCCATGCGCTTCGAACCGGTCATCGGGCTTGAGGTCCACGCCCAGCTTAAGACCAAGACCAAGATTTTTTGCGGATGCCTCACGGCATTCGGGGATCCGCCCAACACCCACACCTGTCCCGTTTGCCTCGGCATGCCGGGGGTTTTACCGGTGCTCAACAAAAAAGTGGTCACCTACGCCGTCCGCATGGCGCTTGCAACACACTGCACCCTTGCCCCGGTCAGCCGGTTTGCCAGAAAAAATTATTTCTATCCCGATCTTCCCAAAGGCTACCAGATCTCCCAGTATGAAGAACCCCTGGCGGAAAAGGGGTACATCGAAATCGAAATCGATGGGCAGCGCAAGAGAATCGGCATCACCCGGATTCATATGGAAGAAGATGCGGGGAAATTGACCCATGACCCCCGACGGGGCCTTTCCCGGGTGGATTTCAACCGAACGGGCGTCCCCCTCATTGAAATCGTGAGCGAACCCGACATCCGTTCCGCACAAGAGGCCGCGGCGTATCTCAAGCAGCTTCGATCCATCCTCCGGTATCTGGATATATGCGACGGGAACATGGAAGAAGGCAGTTTTCGGTGTGATGCGAACATCTCTGTCCGGGAAAAGGGTGAAAGGACTTTCGGGACCCGCACGGAACTGAAAAACCTCAACTCCTTCAGGCACGTGGAGCGGGCCCTTGCCCTTGAAATCGACCGCCAGACGGAAATCCTGAAAGAAGGCGGACGGGTCCTCCAGGAAACGCGCCTCTATGATCCCGACAGGGACCGGACCCGCTCCATGCGGGGAAAAGAAGAGGCCCATGACTACCGCTATTTCCCGGATCCGGACCTGGTTCCCCTTAAGCTCCACAAAGACTGGATCGAAGCAATCCGCAAAGGCTTGCCCGAACTTCCCATGGAAAAGAAGGACCGGTTCATGGATGCCTACGGCCTTCCGGCTTATGACGCGGAAATCCTCACGTCCAGCAGGGACCTGGCGGACTACTTCGAGCACTGCCTCCGATCCTTCCCCCGGCCCAAGACCGTCAGCAACTGGATCATGGGACCGCTCCTGGGGCTGCTCAATACCCGGCATCTCTCCATCCAGGAAAGCCCCATCTCCCATGGGGCCCTGGCCGAGCTCCTCGCCCTCATTGAAGACGGGGTCATCAACCGGAAAATCGCAAAAAGCGTCTTCGACGAGATGGCCGACACCGGGAAAAGGCCCAAGGCCATCGTGGAAAAAAAGGGCCTGGTCCAGGTCAGTGACGCCCGCGTCCTCGAGGCCGCGGTGCAACAGGTCCTCCGGCAATCTCCAGAGGAAGTCCAGGCCTATCGGGCCGGAAAAACCAAATTGCTGGGGTATTTCGTGGGACAGGTGATGAAGGCCACAAAAGGAAAGGCCAATCCCGGGCTTGTCAACGAAATCTTGAAAAAACAGCTCTCCGGATGACCCCAAGACGGATTTGTCCGGGGCACCCCGTGCTGAAAAAATTCCATAAGGAGCAATCAGACATGCATCGAAAATGGCTTTGGATCCGAACGGTTGCTTTGACCTTCCTCTTAACAGGCTTTTTAGGGCCCGTGTCGGCACACAGTGTTTTTGCTCAAGCACCGGTCCGCCTGGCCATTCTTCCCTTTCAGGTCAATGCCCCTGCCGAATTTTCGTATCTGAAACAGGGAATTCCCGACATGCTGGCCTCCCGTCTGGCCTGGGAGAAAAAAGTCGTGGTCCTTCTGGCCCCCGAAGCGGCGCCGCAGGGCCCCCTCACCGAGACCGCCGCACGGCAGGCGGCTTCGGCCCTCAAGGCGGATCTGGTCCTTTTCGGAAGTCTCACCGCCCTGGGAAACAGCATCAGCGTCGATATGAAACTTATGGACCTTTCCGGGGAAAAGCCCGTCCGAACCTTTTTTGCCCGGAGTCAATCCCTCAACGACGTGATTCCCAAGATCGATCTTTTGGCCGCCAGGATCAACCGGGACGCCTTGGGCCGCACTGTGGCAAAGAAAGCATCCGCCCCGCCGTCCGCCTCTCCACGAGTCGTTGATGAATCCCGGATCCATCCGGAAAAACTCATCCAGGGCGGTTTTCAGGACACCGGGGGCACGGGCCAAACCGACATTTTCGCCCAAAGCGCCGGAGTGATGGCCAGGGCCAGGTTCTGGAAAAGCCCCAACTTTACCTTCCTGATCAACGGGCTGTCCCTGGGCGATGTCACCGGCAACGGGAAACCGGAAATTGTGGTGGCCACGCCCACGGCGGTGCGCATCTTTTCAAAGACCCGGAATCGCTTCAGAGAAATCCAGAAAATCGTGCTGGGACGTTTCATCAGCATCGTGGGTGTGGATGCGGCGGACATCAACGGCAACGGGGTCGCCGAAATATTCGTCAGCGCGCTGAATATGCAGAAAAACGCCGCCCGCTCCCTTGTCCTGGAATACAACGGCGCACGGTTTGTCCGGATCGTGGAAAAGAGTCCCTGGTTTTATCGCATCGTGGGAAAACAAACGAAAAACCCCATCCTGCTGGGCCAGCGCATCAAGATCGGCGATGCCTTTTCCGGCGCCATCACCGAGATGGGATGGGACGGGAAAGGGTATGTGAAAGAAAGAACCCTTGCAAACAGGGCCAAGGCCAACCTCATGGGCTTTGCCAGGGGCGATGTTCAAAACAACGGCCAGAGCCTCTATCTGGCCTATGATCCCAATGATCACATCCTGCTGATGGATGCCTCGGGGAAGGTCCTGTGGAAAGACGCGGACAGGCGGGGAGGGAGCTCTCTGTACACCACTTTGGCCACGGAAGAGCCCGGTGTGGAAAACATCCGCTATCTCCCCATGCGCCTGGCCGTCTTCGATCTTGACCAAGACGGCAAAACAGAGGTCATTGCCGCCAAGAACCACGAGATTACCGGCGGTTTGCTCAAGAGATTCCGGGTCTACACCAAATCCAGATTTCAGTTTTTATCCTGGGACGGCATCGGTCTTTCCCTACTCCGGGAAACGCGGAGCATTGCAGGCTTTGTCCGGGATTTTTTCCTGGGGGATTTCGACGGGGACGGCAACGCGGAACTGGTGGCCGCCGTCGTGATGAAAGAAGGAAGCCTCGCCTTCACCCGGCCCAAAAGCGCCATCATCGCCTACGACCTGGGTATTTTCAAGAAGCCTTGATTGGGTCATAAAAAAACCCGGAGCCCTGGGGGCTCCGGGTTTTTTTATGACAGCAAAAGCAACGCTTAGAAGTCGATCCGCCACTGGGCGCCGAAGTAGGTGAGTTCCCCTTCGTCTGCGCCGGAAGCATCCTCCTGGTAATCGATGAAGCCGACTTCCGGAACGATCTTCACGCCCTTGACCGGCTTGATGACGGCCTGGAAGTAAAAGGCAGAAGTGTCATCATCTTCAGCAAAGGCGTCATTTGAATTGCTAACCTGGCCGTAGCCGCCTTCAAAGGAAAGCATGTCGCTGACCTTGAAGCCCACGACACCCAGAAGACCCAGACTGTCGGTGTCTTCCACGACGCTTCCGTTCAAAACGGCGTTATCGGCGCCGCTGTTGAACAGGCCGTAGTTGCCCGCATTCTGACCCATCCATGCATTGGCGCTGATATAGGCAGGACCGAAATTCACGGTGCCGCGAAGCGCGAGAATGTAAGAAGTCACGTCGTAATCCCCGGCGGAAGAGGCTTCCACATCATAGGTGTTGTATCCACCATACACGCCCACTTTGAAAGCATTCCCCTTGAAAAGGTAAGAGGCCTCCACCTTGGGCAGGGTGTAATCCACATCACCGTCATCGCCCAGGGCAGCGCCGTTGGGCTGAACCAGGGCCACCTTGAACCCGGCCACCTTCAACTGGAGCATGGGCCGACGGCCGTCATAGACGCCGCCGAAAGGAAGCATGTCGATGTCAGAGCCCCAGACCTGGTTGCTGATGAAAATGTTCACCGGGGTGTAGTGCTGCCCCGCGCCCAGTTTCGCGGCGCCCATGTCCCATTCGCCCCAGAGAAGACGGATATTGGCAACTCCATGGCCGGCGCCGTACTCGAACCGGCCGCTGATGGCATCGGCCTTTACCTTGGCGCCGATCCGGCTGTTGCCCTGGCCGACCCAGGTCAAACCGTCGTCATCTGCCGCATCGTTTTCTGAATCAAAGGAATCCCAGAACGTGCTCAGACGGGCGCTGCCGTAAAAGGACCAGTCGGCGGCCGCAGCCGGCAGGGTGTAGGCAAAGACCAGTACCGCGGCTGCAAAAAGGATAAACAGTTTCTTCATCTTCATTTCCTCCTTAACTTGTGTTGGTCATGGTACGATTGAGTGCTTTTTCCATCTTCAAAAAACCTTTCGGACCTTCCAGCCTCACCTCCTTTCTCCCCTGCCCGAATGCCTATCCGGTTTCCGGGCACAAAAGGATATGGCATCATATAACAACGCCTCGTTTTCCTGTCAAGGTCTTTTTCTTTCAACTGCCCTTTTTCACGGTAAAAAGCCCCAAGATCTGATCCAGGATCGGCTATCCGGCTAAAAAGCAGGCCACCTGGTGACCGGCTTCGATCTCCTTGAAAGGCGGCGCATGCGCGCTGCACAAAGAGGCCTTGCCTTTGGCGCACCGCGGGTAAAAGGGACAACCGGAAGGCGCCGGTGGCTTTCGCCGCGTATTCAAGAGCGCGTTGTACCGGCGCCCCTTTTCGCCACAGGCAAATCGGGGCAGCGCATCCATGAGGGCCTGGGTATAGGGGTGTCCGGGGCGGGTGATGACGGCTTTTCCCTCCCCTGTCTCCACGAGATGGCCGCGGAAAATGACGCCGATGCGGTCGCACAGGTAGTGGGCCGCGGCCAGGCTGTGGCTGATGAACAAAAAGGTGACATCAAGGTCTTCCCGGAGCCTCAAAAGGATGTCGAAGATCTGGATGGAGATGGAAGCATCCAGCATGGAGGTGGGCTCATCGGCCACCACCAGTTCGGGGTTCAACACCATGGCCCGGGCGATGGCCACCCGCTGGCGCTGGCCGCCACTGAGCTGGTGGGGAAACCGATAAAAGAACCTTTCGGGAGGCCTCAGACGCACCGCATCCAGGATCTCAACCACCCGGTCTTCCCGCCGGGCACGCTTGCCCTTTCCATGGACCACCAGCGGCTCTTCCACGGCTTCAAAGACGGAAAGCTGGGGATTCAGGGACTGATAAGGATCCTGGAAGATCATCTGCACCCGGGAGCGAAGGGGTCGGAATGCCCGGCCCGGCAAACGGGTGATCTCCTTTTGATTCAGATAGATTTTCCCGGAATCGGGCCTGTCCAGGTGGACGATGAGCCGGCCGGCAGTGCTTTTCCCGCTTCCGCTTTCCCCGATGAGCCCGAAAATCTCCCCTTTGTGGATATGAAAGGAGACCCGGTTCAATGCGGTCACGATCTTTTTGGTACCGGAAAAAAAGGAGCGGCTCTGGCGAAAGGTCTTGGTGACTTCAGAAAGCCGGAGGATTTCAGGGCTTGTTTTCGAATCCATCGCTCCACCGCCTTTCATGCGACCCGACGGCACAAGACCCGATGGGTCCGGCCGACCGTCACAGAGGCGACGGGCGTCTGCCGGCATGGATCCTCGGCCATGGGGCAGCGATCATGGAAACGGCACCCGGGCGCCGGATCCATGAGATCCGGACTGTCGTTTCCATTGTCCGGCACCCGGGGCGGCTTCCCGCCCACCGTCAGGAAAGCGCCCAGAAGCATCCGGCTGTAAGGATGCATGGGGGATTGCAACACGGATTCCCGATCCCCGTATTCCACCAACTGCCCGGCATAAAGCACACCGATATCATGGCAGACCTCGGCCACCACCGCAATGTCGTGGGAGATGACGATCATGCTGATGTCAAAGGCCTCCTGGATCCTCCGGGTTTGCCGAAGAATCTGGTCCTGGACAATGACATCCAGGGCCGTGGTGGGTTCGTCGGCGATGATCAGTCTGGGCCGAAGGGCCAGGGCCATGGCAATGACGGCCCGTTGCTTCATGCCGCCGCTGTATTGGTGGGGAAAATCCCCCATTCTGGATCTCGGGATGCCCACCTGATCAAACAGCGCTTCCACCCGGGAGCGCACCGTCTCCCGGGGGGTCTCCGGCTCATGGGTTAAAATGGCCTCGGCGATCTGGTCTTTTACCCGATGCACGGGATTCAGGGCGTTCATGGCGGCCTGGAAGATCATGGAGATCTCTTTCCAGCGGATGCGCCGCATGGCTTCATCGCTTTTTTCCAAAAGATCCGCCCCGTCAAACAAGATCCGCCCTTTCAAGATTGTGCCGTTTTCGGGCAACAGCCTCAAAATCGCCAGCCCCAGGGTGGTTTTCCCGCATCCCGACTCCCCCACCAGGCCCAACGACCGCCCCCGCTTTACGGTGAAAGAGACATCCTCCACGGCGTGTAAAAGGCCCTTTTCGGTGTGGTATCCGATGCTCAACCCCTCCACGGCAAGCAGCCCCATCTCAGTAGCGTTCTCCTTCTTTGCGCAATCTCGGATCCAGGACCTCGTCCATGGCGCGTCCCAAAAGGTAAAAGGCAAGGGTAATCAATGAAATGCAGATGCCCGGGGGCAACAGCCAGTAAGGGGCCTTGAACATGTGCCCCGTCTTCCAGACCCACTGGAGCATCATCCCCCAGCTCACCGTCCCGGGATCGCCGAACCCCAAGAAGGCCAGGGCCGCCTCGATGTTGATGGCGGCGGTCACCCGGAAAGTCATGTACAAGAAAGACAGGGGCAGCACGTTGGGCATGATGTGCCTGAAGATGATCCGCACATGGGAGGCCCCCGCCACCCGGGCGGCATCAATGAAGGGCCGTTCTTTCAGGGTCAGGGTCTGGGCGCGGATCACCCGGGAGACCCCCGGCCACCGGAAAAGGGCGATGATCAAAATGATGCTCCATATATTGAGCTGGCCGAACAGGGCGGCCAGGATGAGGACCACCAAAAGGGTGGGCATCACCATGATCAGGTCGGCGGCCCGCATGAGGAAGACGTCGGTCCAACCCCCCAGGTAACCGGCCACCATGCCGATGAGCGTTCCCAGCACGATGCTCACAAACGCCGAAGTAATGCCCACGGTGAAGGCCACCCGGGCGCCGGCCAAAAGCTGACTGAAAAGATCCCGGCCCATGAAATCGGTACCCAGCCAGTGCCTGGCGCTCGGCCCCGTGGACGCGGTGATTGCGGGGTCCACCCCGCTCATGGGGCCGTACATGGGATCGATGAGCGGCGGGATGAAGCTGGCAAGGGCCATGAGGGTGAAGATGCTCAGCAGGGCCAGGCCGATCCGTCCCAGCAGGTTCTTTTTATAAATGGCCCAGCCTTCCTTCCACCGTTCGATCCAATGCCCGTGCCGGGACAGGGCCTTTTTACGCGTTTTAAAACCGTCTGCCACCGGTGTTTCTCCCTCAATACCGGATCCGGGGATCCAGGTAGGCATAGAGCAGATCCACCACCAGGTTGGAGACAAGGACCACCGCGGAGATGAGGAGAAAGGCGGCCTGGGCCAAGGGGTAGTCGTTGTTGCTCACCGAAAAGACCAGCTCCCTCCCGATGCCCGGCCAGGAGAAGACGGTCTCCGTGAGGGCCCCGCCGTTGATGGAAAAGGCCAGGCTCAACCCCACGCTGGTCACCACGGGAAGCGCGGCATTGGGCGCGGCATGGTGATTCCGGATGACTTTCTCCTTGAGGCCCTTGGCCCTGGCGGTGAGGATGTAATCCTCTTTCAGGGTCTCCAGCATGGCGCTCCGCATGATGAGCAGGTAAGAACCGAAATAGATCAAAAACAACGTCAAAAGGGGAAGGACCATGTGATGGAACACATCCAGGGCCTTGATCCACAAGCCGGCAGACGGGTCCAGCCATATCTCCTCCGAGATCATGCCGTTGATGGGAAACCATCCGAAGCGATAGGCAAAGATCCAGATCAGGATAAGCGCCATCCAGGGCAAAAAAACCGTGTGGGTCACCAGGGCCCCCAGCGTCATGAGGGTGTCGCTCCGCTTCCCCTTTCGCCATGCGGCGATTTTTCCCAAAAAGACGCCCACCACCGCGGAAAGGATCACCGAAGACGTGAAAAGGAGGACCGTGTTGGGAAGCCGGTCCCAGATGATCTCGATGACCGGCTGGCCATAGTGAAACGAATATCCGAAGTTGCCCGTGAAAAAATTCCGGACATAGTAGAGGTACTGGATCCAAAGGGGGCGGTCCAATCCGAGCTGGGAGATCAGGCGCACGGCGTCTTCCGTGGTCATTTCCGGGCCGATCATGCGGGTGACCGGATCGCCGGGGGCAATCCTGAAAAGCACAAAAAGGATCGTCAGAATCACGAAAAAAGTGATCCCGATCTGGATGAAGCGACGCCAGAGGTATCGCCACAGCTCCACAACCCATCTCCTTTTTTGAGAAGCCCTCAGGGACGAATCGGTTTCACCAGGCAAAAAGACCAGATGTTTCCAATCCCTTCCAGGGTGTTCACCCAGCCCGAAAACCGATCGTTTCGCACCGCCTCGATCATCTTTGGGGTATAAAGGGGAATATAGGGAAGATCCTTCATGAGGATCTTTTGCATGTCACAAATCAGTTTTCTGCGTGCCTTCTTATCCATGGTGGCCGCGCTTAGATCCGCAATGCGGTCGAACTCAGGGTTGTGGTAGCCGCTCATGTTGCGTCCCCGCACCTTGTCATTTTTGGAATGGAAAAAGGCGCGGATCCAGTCCGGATCCAAAGAGAGCTTTCCGTAAGCCAGAATGAAAGCATCGAAATCCCGCCGCACCTTCACCTGGTCCAGGAGGGACCCGAAAGCCATGGGCTTGGCCGAGGCCGGCATCCCGAAGGCCCGCAGCCATTCCTGGATAATGGTGCCGCTCATGGCCCGCAACGGATCGTAGTCGGCGGGGGGTGTTAAAATGGTGAACGGTCCCATGGGCGCTCCCCCTGGAAGGCGGATCTCCTTTGCACGGACCCCCTTCCCGCTTTCATCCACGGGGGGTACCTTCCAGCTATATCCTGCTTCAACGAGCCTCTTGTAGGCCGCTTTGACCCGCTGTTCACGGGAAAGGCCCGCCCCCCAGAGGGTATCGGGCCTGCAATAGTAGAATTTATTCCCCTTTGGCACCACGGAGTCCATGCGCTCGCCGTCGCCCTGGAGGATGCGGGTGATGATGAAATCCTTATCGATGAGGGTCGCCACCGCCTGCCGCAGCGCCACATCGTTGAAGGGCGGTTTCCTCAGGTTGAAGCCCATGTAGTACATGGCGCTTCTTTCGTTTCGAAACAAGGTGATCTTGGGATTCTTTTTCAGATCCCCCAGATAGCCGGCCTGCACCGACCACCAGTACATGTCGATATCCCCTTTTTTTAAGGCGAGGATGGCGGCATCTGAGGTGCCGTAAAACTTGAAGAGGACGCCGTCCACATGGGGCCCCAGCACGTGCCCGGCGATTTTCAGGCCTTTTCCGAAAAAATGGGGGTTTTTCGTCAACAGCAGGTAGGCCCCCTGTTTCCAGGTCTTCAACACAAAGGGGCCGTTCCCGATGGGGTTTTTGATTTTGTGGTTCATCAAGGCGGTGAGGGGTTTTCCGGCCTTGCGCGCCCTTTGCGCCACCGCTTCCCATTCTTTCTTCGATACGATGGGCGTGGTCAGTGTCCGGGACAGGAAGATGGCCATGGGCTTTTCAAGGACAAAGCGCACGGTCTTTGCATCTTTGACCTGGATGGCCTTGACGAAATTCCAGCGCCAGTAATGCCTGGGAATCTTGAACTCCTTGATCAGATTCCCGGTGAAGGCCACATCCTCCGCGGTCACCGGGGAACCGTCCGACCACTCGGCATCTCTTAGGGTTACCGTATAGCTGAGCGTCTGCGGGTCATACACCGGAAGGGTTTCGGCCAGCCACGGAATCAGCTCCAGGGTTTCCGGATCCCGGGTCACAAGCCCCTGGTAGATCTTGGAGAGCACCGAAAAGGACCAGCGGTCACTGGCCAACCAGATGTTCAGGGTCTTGGGTTCTGCGAAAAGCCCCACTTTGAGATAGGCGGCGCGTTTGGAAGCACCGAAGCCCACGCCCGTCCACAGACATCCGAGAAAAAACACCGTAAAAAAGACCGCCTTTTTCTTTTTGGGTATCATTTTCTTTCCATGCCTTTTTTCCGGGAAGGTTTTTCAGCGTTTTTTGCCGTCACCCGTTTTTCAATGAAATCGATCACCCGGCCTTCCAGGCGAACATGGTCCAGCCGGTTGATCCGGGGAATGCCGCCGGGGCTGACGCAGTTGATCTCCACGAGTTTTCCGGCGATGACATCGATCCCCACAAAATAGAGGCCGTCTTGGATCAGTTTCTCCTTGATCACCCTGCAGATCTCCTTTTCCCGGGGCGTGACCCGGTGCTTTTGCACGGTGGCACCGGCGTGCACATTGGTCCTGAAATCCCCTTTCCTGGGGATTCGGCGCATGGCGCCCAGGATCTCCCCGTTGAGCAGAAGGATCCGGACATCTCCGGCTTCCTTGACCGCTTCCAGGTACTCCTGCACCATGATGGGCTCCCGAAGGGGATATTCCCTGTAGGCCTGCACATAATAGTGAATCAGGGAATTGAGGTTTTCCCTGTCCCGGTCGCTCACCTTGATGACGCCCTCCCCGCCGAATCGGGCCAGGGGTTTGATCACCATGGCGCCGCCGAATTCGTCGATGAGTTTCTTCAGGCGGAAGGGATCCCTGGAAACATGGGTTTCCGGGATGATGTGAGGGAAATTCAGGGTGTAGAGCTTGCTGTTGCCCACGATTTGCCCCAGGATGCTGTTGATCATGAACACCCGGCCGGACACCGGCTGGAGAAATTCCAGGACCCGGTAATTGAGCGGCGGGTTTTTCCGTAAAAAGAGCGCATCCAGATCACACAGGCTTTCAAAGATCAATTCGTCCTTCTTCAAGCACCGGATCAGGGTCCGCCAGTACCGCTTCATGGAAAGGCCCGGGGAGACGGTGATATTGCGCATCCGGGCCACCACCTCTTCTTTTCGAATATACACATCGTGGGGTTCCAGGAAATAGACGGTATGCCCCCGCTCGTTGCATTCGTACATGAGATGGCTGGTGGTCTCGTTGAGCGGATCAATGGTCTCCAAAGGATCCATGAGAAACGCGATCTTCACGGCATTCGGCCTTCATGTGCATGGGTTTTGGCCGGTTTTAGTGTATCTTTTCCCATGGATCAACCCTTTTGATACCACACGGCTCAAACCCTGAGTTTTTGATGGAGCCTCCGAAGCCGGCTGCTGAGCACCTTGCAGATATGCAGGGCGATTTCCGGAAACTCCTTGACAATTTCTTTGAATTCCCCCTTGTCCAATACAAGAAACCGACAGGGTGTTCGTGTTTTCACCGTGGCGGAGCGTACCAGGTCCTCGAAAAGGGCCATTTCTCCAAAATAATCCCCCTGTTGAATGCGATCCAGTTCAAATTCGTTCTCTGTTCCGGCATCCTTGATGATGGAGACTTCGCCCTCGATGATCAGATACATGGTCTCGCCGGGGTCGCCCTGTTGAATCACGATTTCGCCGGCGGGAAAGGAGACCTCCTGGGTCACCGAAGCCACCGCCGCCAGCTCGCCCACGGAAAGGCCTTCGAATATCT
>JALVQN010000063.1 GCA_027025555.1 Desulfobacterales bacterium | reverse complement strand
TTGCGGTGCGCCGTACAACGAATGGCTCACAACCTCGTTATACCACACACTTAACCCATTAGGTGGGATTTTTTTGACGTCAAAATCGATCAGGTTGAGCCAGGGTCCCTTCGGACCCGATAAACAGGTGCAGCAGGTCATACCCCGACGCGGTCTTTGCCGCCCGGCTCCCCACCTCGATGCACCGGCCCCCGGCCAAGACAACGGCCAATCGTAAGATGCAGTCTTTCGTGGACCCGTACCGGACCGTGTGCGGCCCGCTGGCGTTGTTGGCGATCATGCCGCCGATGGTGGCCCTTGCCCCGGGATCCGGGGGAAAAAAGAGCCCCGTGAATTTGAGTTTTTCGTTCAAATCCTGATAGATGACCCCCGGCTCCACATCAGCCTGGAAGTCCGCCTCCCGAATATCGAGAATCCGGTTCATGCGGGTAAAATCGACCACCAGCCCTCCCTGCACCGGGATGGGATTTCCCTCCAGGCTCGTTCCTGCGCCCCATGCGGTGACCGGAATCCGGAGTTTTTGGGCAACGCTCAGGATCCGGCCCACTTCGTCCCGGTTCACGGGCCAGATCACCGCTTCCGGGCGCCGGGGGAGATGAAAGGATTGGTCCCCGGCGTGGAGGTCCAACACCGAGGGCCCCGTTGAAAATCGATCCGGAGACACCAGGGCCCTGAAGGTCTCCACGTGGTGCGGTGTCATGGGAGAAAATCTCAAGAAAGGCTCCTTTTCAAAAAGGGTTTATCGTGCCGGTTCAAAAGAAGCTTTAAAACCAGTTCTTGTGGATGGCGCTGAAAAGGGCTTCACACCAGCGTGTTGTCGGTTCTCATCAATGTTCATGCAAGGATCAGATATCATTTGGCCGCCCCGGATGACAAGCCCCTGGAAGCCGGCGGGATTTCATTGACATGGAAATCCCTTTTTCCTATAGATGATTTCAGTTGCCAAGGGAGCTTATGGGCTTCGATGATCCGGACTTTTTCAATTGACAAAGAAGGAGGAGGCGCCATGAAAGTGAGAAAGAAGGGTCTTTGGGAAATTGTTTCGCTGGGGCTTGGCCTGCTTGTGGCGGTGTTGCTGGTGGGGCTTCCTGGAAACGCCCAGGCGCGGAACATCAAAGTCGGCATCATCGATTGCTACAGCGGTCCGCCCGCGGTCTACGGTAAAGACGCCCTCAACGGCTTCAAGCTGGCCTTAAGCGAGATCAACAAGGAAGGGGTGCTGGGCGGCAAGATCGAATGGACCAAGCGCGACACCAAATTCAAGGTGGACCTGGCCTTGAGCATGGCCAAGGAACTGGTCATGCGGGAAAATGTGGATGTCCTTGTGGGCACCATCAACAGCGGCGCGGCCATGGCCGTATCCGAGGCCATTGCCAAGAAAGAGAAAATCCCGTTTATCGTGTGGATTTCCAAGAGCGAACGGATCACGGGGGAAAAGGGGCATCGATACGTCTTTTCATGCGGTGAGAACACCGCCATGGCCGGAAAGGCCGGAGGCGTGGCCCTTTCCAAAAAGCCTTATGTGAAATACTGGATTGCCGGAGACGACTACGAATACGGGCACGCCATCGCCAACGCCGCATGGCGGAATCTCAAGGCCAAAAAACCGGATGTGAAAAAGATCGGAGAATCCTGGTGGAAACCGGGTGAGCCGGATCTGACGCCCTATATCACTTCGATTCTTTCAGCAAAGCCGGATGCCGTGATCTTTTGTACCGGCGGCCGGAGCATGACCAACATCATGAAAGCGGTCAAAGCCACCGGCATGGCCAAGAAAGTCCCCATCTGGATCCACACCGCCACCGACCACGCGGTCCTCAAGCCCCTGGGCGCCGAGGCCCCCGAAGGGGTGATGGGAACCATGGACTATCACTTCTATTACCCGGACACGGCGGCCAACAAGGCCTTTGTCAAGAAGTTCGAGGCCGCATACGGCCACGCCCCCGGGTTCCCCGCCTTTCACGGCTACATCACCGCCCAATTCATCGCAGCGGCATTCCGGAAGGCAGGGGCCATCGACAAGGAGAAGTTCATCGATGCCCTGGAAGGGATGAAGATCGACAGCCCCGTGGGCAAAATTGAGATGCGGGCCTGCGATCACCAGGTGGTGCTCCCCATGTATCTGGGAATCACCAAAAAAGCAGCGGGCAAAGACTATGTGATCTCCTCCGACATCGTCACCCTCACCGGCGACGAAGTCATGCCCACGTGCGAAGAAATCATGAAGGCCCGTGGGAAAAAATAGCAAAAAGAGCGGCCCTTCCCCTCTGAAACCGGCGGGCAAGGGCCGCTTTCCCCCTTGATCGGGCCGACCCTCTTGAATTTTTAAAAATCCGGAATCATGGAACCTGGTCACACCTTTACATGGGCCGCATTGGCGAGCCAGTTTATGGTGGGTCTCAGCCGGGCAATGATCCTTTTCATTGTCTCTTCCGGGATGAGTCTCGTTCTCGGTGTCCTGCGGGTCCCCAACATCGCCCATGGCTCCCTCTACATGATCGGGGCATTTTCGGCCTTCAGCATCTCCACCCTGCTCGGCGGCGGGAACGCCGGCTTCTGGCTGGCCCTGTTCCTGGCCCCCCTGGTGGTGGCCCTGGTGAGCTTCATCGTGGAACGCGCCCTGTTCTGCCACCTCTATGAACGGGAACACTTGATGCTTCTTTTGTTCACGTTCGCGCTGATGCTCATCCTGGGAGATCTGGTCAAGCTGTTCTGGGGCGCGGATTACCGGTCCATCATGGCCCCGCCCCTGCTCCAGGGTTCCATCCGGATATTGGGGTCCCCCTTTCCCAAGTACAACATCTTTCTTTTGATCATCGGCCCACTCGTGGCGGTGGGTCTTTGGCTTTTCACCAACAAGACCAAGATCGGAAAGATTTCCCGGGCGGCCGCCGTGGACATGGAGATGGTGGGGGCCATCGGCATCAACGTCAGCTGGGTCTTTGCCTTTACCTTCGTTTTGGGCTGCTTTCTGGCGGGCCTGGGCGGGGCGCTGGTCTCTCCCACGATCAGCATCACCCTGGGCATGGACCACGACATCATCATGGAAGCCTTCCTCATCGTGGCCATTGGGGGGCTGGGAAACATGTGGGGGGCCCTGGTGGGCTCCCTCATCTTCGGGCTGACTCAATCCCTGGGGGTGCTTTTCTGGCCCCAATTCGCCATCGTCTTTCCCTATGCAGCGGTGGTGATCGCCCTGACGTGGCGGCCCAGGGGCATCCTCAAGTCGGTATGGTAAAAAAATGCATGGAAGGAACCGATGTTTCCCCATAGCCGATTTCGTTTCCGCTTGGGGTCCATAGGATCAACAGGGTCAACACGCTGTCCATGAACGCCTTGAATCTGAAACGACTCGGTCCGGGCGCCGCGATCCTGGTTGCGGCGGCCGTGGTGCCTTCCATCGTGCCGAGGTTTTATACCTATATCCTTGCCGTCATCCTGATCACCGCCCTTTTGGCCATGAGCCTCAACATGGTGGTGGGGCACGGCGGGCTCTATCAATTCCATCACGGGGTCTTTTACGGGGTGGGGGCCTATACCGTGGCCCTCATGCTGACCAAGACCCCCCTCCCCTGGTGGGTGGGCTTCGTGGCCGGGCCTTTCACGGCCGCCCTCATGGGCTTTTTGATCGGACTCTTCTGCGTCCGGCTCAATCGCTTGTATTTCGGCATGATTCAGATCTCCCTGGGATCCCTCATCTGGGCCTTGACCTTCCGGTGGTACGGCCTCACCGGCGGAGATGACGGCATCCACGGCATCCCGGTCCCCGACGTCCTGTCCGGCGTGACCCGATCCTATTACGTGATCCTGATTGTTTTTTCGGTCTGCCTCTTTTTTCTTTACCGCATCTACCGGTCGCCCTTCGGCACCACCCTCAGGGCCATCCGGGACAACCCGGAACGGTGCGCCGCCATCGGCATCAATGTGAGGCGCCACCAGCTTTTCGCCATCGTGATCGCCACGTTTTTTGCAGGGGTGGCCGGCGTGCTCTTCGTGGTGGTGGAACAATCCGTGTTCCCGGATCTCATGTTCTGGGTGCTGTCTCTGGAAATCATGATCATGTGCCTTCTGGGGGGATGGTTTACCTTCTCCGGTCCCATCCTCGGGGCGGCCCTCATGGTCTCCTTGAGAACCTTTGCCGGGGTCTACACCGAATACTGGACCCTGATCCTGGGTGTGATCCTGATCCTGTTGATCTTCTTTCTACCCGAAGGGATCATGGGCTATCTTTCAACAAAACGGAAACAGAAAAACGGCCGCCGAACGGTCGAATAGGACGTCCGAATGCTCCGGGTGGAAAACGTCAGCAAGCAATTCGACGGGTTCAAGGCGGTCAACGGGGCGAACCTGTCCGTGGAAAAGGGAGAAATCGTGGCCGTCATCGGCCCCAACGGGGCCGGGAAAACCACGCTCTTCAACCTCATCAGCGGCCAACTCAAGCCGGACAGCGGAAAAATCACCTTTTTGGGGGAAGAGATCACCGCCCTTCCCCCCCACCGCATCTGTAAAAAAGGGATCGCCCGCTCCTTTCAGATCGCCAACATCTTCCATCGCCTCACGGTCTTCAGGAACATCCAGGTGGCGGTGCTCTCCCAAAAGAATCGAAATCTGAACCTGACTTCGCCGTCCGACCGCTTCTTTATCGAGGAGACCCGGGCCATCCTGGAGAGCGTGGGCCTTGCCGACAAACACGGGGAAATCGCCGGAGCCCTTTCCCACGGCGACCGCCGGGTGCTCGAAATCGCCATCGCCCTAGGAAATGAGCCCCGGTTGCTGATCCTGGACGAACCCACCGCGGGCATGTCGCCGGAAGAAACCGCCGGCACCATCGCCCTCATCAAACGCCTGGCGGAAACACGGGGATTGACCATCCTCTTTTGCGAACACGACATGGATGTGGTCTTCGGCGTCTCCCATGAGATCATGGTCATGGAACAAGGCCGCACCCTGATCCAGGGAACGCCCGAAGCCGTCAAAAACGACCCGGACGTCCAGAGGGCGTACCTGGGAACCGAATGATGCTTGAACTGCAGAACATCCATACCTTCTACGGGTTGAGTCACATCCTCTTTGACGTCTCCCTTACGGTGAAGCAGGGGCAAATCGTGTGCCTTTTGGGGCGAAACGGGGCCGGCAAGACCACCACCTTAAAAAGCATCATGGGCATCGCCCCCCCGAAAAGGGGTAAGATCCTTTTCAAGGGAGAAGTCGTCTCCGGCAAGGCGCCCTACATCCTGTGCCGGAAAGGCATCGGCTACGTCCCCGACGACCGGCGCATCTTCGCCGATCTCACGGTTTACGAAAACCTGGAAATCGCCCTCCGGAAACGGGAAGGACGCCAGCAGTGGGACATTCCACGGGTCTTCGAGCTCTTCCCTTCCCTGCAGAAGTTTTCCGGCCGAAAAGGGGGCCTCTTGAGCGGCGGCGAACAGAAGATGCTGGCCATCGCCCGGGCCCTGGTGGGCAACCCGGAATGCCTGCTTCTGGACGAACCCACCGAAGGCCTGGCGCCCGCCATGGTGGCCGTGTTCAGGGATCGCATCCGGCTGTTGAAAGAGTCCGGACTGACCGTGCTTCTGGCAGAGCAAAACGTGAAATTCACGTTGAGCCTTTCCGAATACGCCTATATCATCGACGACGGGAGGATCTGCCACCAGGGCACCGTGGCCGAAATCCAGGAAAATGAAGCCATCCGCACCATGTGCGGCATATGAAAGGAAGGATGCATGGCCTTTTTTACGATTCAGGAGCTTTCTGAGGCCGAGCTGGCAGAAGGCCTCAAGATACGCTTGATCCCGGCCGAGCGGATGACACTGGCCGTTTTTTCCATTGACCCCGGCCCCCCCATA
>JALVQN010000062.1 GCA_027025555.1 Desulfobacterales bacterium | reverse complement strand
CTATGACGAGGCCCTGGCGGCTGCCGATATGGTGGGGCTTTCCGTCGGCACCCGGCCGGATTGTGTTAACGACGACGTGCTCGATCTTTTACAGGGGTATCTCGGGACCCACCTGGTGTGGGTGGAGTACGGCCTGCAATCCGCCCATGACCCCACCCTTTCCCGAATCAATCGGGGACACGATTTTGCCTGCTTCAAGAAGGCGGTGGCGCGAACCCGGGAAAGGGGCATTGCCGTGTGCGCCCATGTCATCCTGGGTCTTCCCGGAGAGGACCGCTCCCACATGATGAAAACCGCCGATGCCCTTGCCGCGTGCGGGGTGGACGGCGTGAAGATCCACCTCCTTTATGTGGTGAAAGGCACGGCCATGGAGGCCCTTTTTGAAAAGAGGGCATACGTGCCCTTGAGTCAAGAGGCCTACATCGCGCTCGTGAGTGATTTTTTGGAACGCCTCCCCCCCCATGTGGTGATCCAGCGCCTGACAGGGGATCCTCATCCCGGGGAGCTGGTGGCGCCGCGCTGGTGCCTGGACAAGGCCGGCACCCTTTCCGGGATCCGAAGGACCCTGGAAAAGCGGGATTCCTGGCAGGGAAAGTTCTACGGACCCGTTGCCCGCGGTGTATAGAGCGGCATATACAGGGCTGACCCTGTTTTTGTTTGACACGGCAGGAATCTCAGGATAAAATATAGTTTTAAGTGGTTGAATGTAGAAACGGAGAGGAAGTCAGGCGGTTCAATTGAAACCCAAAGAAAAGGAGGTCAATATGAAGAGGTTTTTCGTGTTATCGGTAGCGGTGCTTTTTTCCATGGTCTTTGTCCTGGGCGCCTCGGCGGCGGACATCCGGGTGGGCACCCTTCTTTCCCATACGGGTCCGTTGAAGGAATTCGGGCCGAATATCCAAAACGGGGCGGTCCTTGCTGCGGAGCAGTTGAAGGCCGCCGGACTCGAGATGCAAATGTTTCATGAAGACAGCGAGACATCGGCCATTCCCGCCACCAATGCAGCCAAAAAGCTGGTGGAGGTCAACAAGGTGGTGGCCGTCATCGGCGCCCTTTCCAGCGGTGTGACCATTCCGGTGGCCGAGTCCGTCACCATCCCGGCGGGGGTCATCCAGATCTCCATGGCCTCCACGTCCCCCCTGATCACGGTCCTGCCGGCGGACAAGGGCAAGGACTTCCTCTTCCGGACCTGCCCCTCGGACGCCCTCCAGGGCCTGGTGGCCGGAAAGATTGCGGCAAAGAAAGCCAAGACCGCTGCGGTGCTTTATGTGAACAACCCCTATGGCCAGGGGCTGGCCGAAAATTTCAAGGCCTCTTTTGAGAAAAATGGCGGAAAAGTCTTGGCCATGGTGCCCCATGACGAAAAGGCGGCCGAGACCTACAATGCCGAGCTGAAAAAAGCCTTGGCCGGCAAGCCGGATATTCTGTGTGCCTACAGCTATCCGGAACATGCCAAGGTCTATCTGAAAGAGGCCATCGAATTTTTCAAGATGAAGCATTTTCTGTTCTGCGACGGCACCAAGTCCGAAGATATCGTCAAGGCCGTGGGCGCCGCCAATGTGGAAGGCCAGATGGGGACCGCGCCGGGCACCGCCGGCGGGGATTCGCTGGAACTCTTCAACAAGGCTTACAAGGCCAAGTACGGTAAACTGCCGCCGCTGCCCTTCATCAGCAATGCCTACGACGCCGTTGCCGTGGTGGGCCTGGCGGCCCAGATGGCCAAGGTCAAGGGCGAGGCCCTGACGTCGGTGAATATCCGGAACCATCTCCGGGATGTGGCCAATCCCCCGGGGGTTGTGGTGAAACCGGGTGAATTCAAGAAGGCCTTTGAACTGCTCAAGCAGGGCAAGGATATCAATTACGAAGGGGCGGCCGGTGCCGTGGATTTCGATGAAAACGGCGATGTGGTCACCCCCATCGAAGTGTGGAAATACGAAGGCGGAAAGATCAAGACCGTCAGCATGGAAGAAGTCAAATAGACCCTTTTGCCTAAAAAAAACCGGGTGTCCCATAGGGGCACCCGGTTTTTTATTGGGGTTGAAGCTATTCGATCAGCTTGGACACCCGTTTTTCCTCGCCCAAAAGCCCCTCGGGACGGTAGAGCAGGATGAACTCCAGAAGGATCCAGATGACGAGAAAACGGATATAAGGCGCCCGGGATTTGACGGTATACGGGAGGAAGTCCGTTAGAAACTGGGTGCCGATCCATATGCCCCACATGACGAAGGCCCCGAGGACAGCCCCCTTGTTGTTGCCGCTTCCGCCGGCCATGAGCATGACCCAGATGATGAAGGTCCCGTACAGGGGGGTGAAGACACTGGGGGATATGGACCTGGAATAATGGGCGTACAGGGCGCCGCCGACGCCCATGACCATGGCCCCGAAAATCAGAGCCTGCATCTTGAAGGCAAAGACATCTTTGCCGCTCATGGAGGCGGAGACCTCGTCTTCCCGGATCGCCCGCAACACCCTTCCCCAGGGAGACCGGATGGAGCGTTCGATGAGGAAATAGATCAGCGCCATGACCGCCAGCACGATGACGAGATAGATATAATTGTAGTGCCGGGCGTCGATGAGGTGCGCCAGGGGTTGGGGCAGACCCATCAATCCCCTGGGGCCGTTTGCCAGCCACTGTTCATTGTTGAAAATCAGGCGGAGGGACTCGGCAATGCCCAGGGTGGCAATGGCCAGATAATCCTCCCCCAGTTTCAGGGTGGGCAGCCCGATGAAAAAGGCCAACAGGCCGCACATGAGGGCGGCGCCCATCAGTCCGAAGACGAAAGGCAGGTGCCAACCGAAGAGCTGATGGACATAGTGGGCGTACACGCCGGTGGGCTGGGGCGTGGTGATCATGGCGGAGGTATAGGCGCCCACGCAGAAGAAACCGGCGATGCCGATATTGAAAAGGCCCGTGTATCCCCAATGGATATTCAATCCCAGGGCAAAGACGGCATAGATGCCCGCCATGATGGCAAACGAAATCAGATAAGCAAGGAGTCCTGTAAGTTCCATGATCGCTCTTTTTCCCCAATAGTCATTTCATGCCTGAAACGCCCACGCCTTTCGGGCTATTTGCTGCCGAAGATGCCCTTGGGCCGGATGAATAAAATGAGAATCATCATCAGAAAAGCCACCGGCAGTTTGTAGGTGGGCAGCAGAAAGGCCGTGGAGACCTGCTGGACCACGCCGATGACCAGCCCCCCGATGAGGGCGCCGTAGACATTGCCGATACTGCCCAGGATCGTGGCGGCAAAGATGGGGATGAGGAAGTTCCATCCCATGTAAGGATGCACCTGCACATCGATGGCATACAGGATCCCGGCGGCGCCGGCCAGTGCGCCGGCGATGCCCCAGGTCCAGAGGATGACCCGCTCGGTGTTGATGCCGGAGACCAGGGCCAGCTCCATGTTGTCGGCCGTGGCCCGCATGGCTTTGCCGATCTTGGAGTTTTTCAAAAACAGGTGCAGCGATACGATCAAAATGCAGACCACCGCCATGATCAGGATCTGATCCGGCCGCACCTTGACGTTGAGAGGCAGTTCAACGGCAGGCCGCAAAAGGCCCGGGCGGTAAAACAGGGAATCGGCGCCCCACAGGATCAGCACGATCATTCGCAAAATAAAGGCCGCACCCAGGGAGGCCATGGCCATGATGACCAGGTTGCTGTCCGAACGGCGGAGCTTTTGATAGAGGATCCGGTCCAAAAGGATGGCCACGCCGCCCACCGCCCCAATGGCCAGCGGAAAGGCCAGCAGGGTGCGCAGGCCGAAGGACAGGGGTCCGAAGGTGGTGTCGGGAATCCCCAGCCACGGCATGACAATGGAGATGAGAAATAGCGTAATATAGGCCCCCACCGTCATGAAATCCCCGTGGGCAAAGTTGGCGAACCGGATGATGCCGTACACCAGGGTCAACCCGATGGCACCCAGGGAGATGATGCTTCCCAGAACAATCCCATAAAAGATGAGTTCAACCACTCTTATCCTCCCAGATAGAGCCGCCCCACTTCCTCGTTGGCCAAGAGGGCCCGGCCGGTATCGTCCAGCACGTTTTTCCCCATGGCCAGCACATATCCATGGTCGGACATCTTCAAGGCTTCCCTCGCGTTTTGTTCCACGATGACGATGGAAACCCCCGTGGCATTGACCTCCTGGATCTTTTCAAAGATCATGTCCACCAGGTTGGGGGCCAGGCCTGCAGAGGGTTCATCCAGCAGCAGCAATTCCGGATCCACCATCAGCGCCCTCCCCATGGCCACCATCTGGCGTTGCCCCCCGGAAAGCTGGCCGGCTTTCTGCTTCTTCCGTTCGCTTAAAACCGGGAAAAGCGCATAGATTTCCGCCATTCGCTGGCTGAAGTCGTCGTTTCGGATGAAGGCCCCCATCTGAAGGTTCTCTTCAATGGTCATGGAGGGAAAGACATTGTTGAGCTGGGGCACGTAACTGATGCCGTGGCGGGCGATCCGGTCCGGGTTCAAGCCGGTGATGTCCTTGCCCTTGAGCCTGATCGTGCCGGTCCTGGGTTTTAAGATGCCGAAAATCGATTTCAAGAGGGTGGATTTTCCGGCGCCGTTGGGACCGATGATGGACACGATGTCTCCGGCTTTGACGCGCATGCCGACCCCTTTGAGGATGTCGAGCTTGCCGTAACCCGCCGACAGGTTTTCGACTTCTAAAATTGTCATCGGTATTGACCGCCCAAATAGGCTTCCAGCACCCGCTTGTCCGTCTTGACCTCTTCCGGTGTGCCTTCGGTGAGCTTTTTCCCCTCGCTCAAGACGATGACCGGGTTGCACAGGTTCATGACCAGGTTCATGTCGTGTTCGATCAATAGAAACGTGATGTTTTTTTCTTCGCACAGTTGCCGGATGTGCGCCATGAGCTTTTGCATGAGGGAGGGGTTGATCCCGGCCCCCGGCTCATCCAAAAGCACCATGTCGGGATCGGCCATCATGCTCCGGGCCAGTTCTAAAAGCTTCTTCTGCCCTCCGGAAAGTTCCCCGGCATATTCGTTGGCCAGCCGGCGCAATCCCACGAATTCAAGCACCTCCAGGGCCTTTTCCTTGATGGCTTTTTCCTGCACATAGATGGCGTTGAAGCGGAACCAGGTGTTCCAGACCCTTTCACCCACCTGGTCTTCGGGCATGAGCATCAGGTTTTCCAATACGGTCATGTGGGAAAATTCGCGGGTGATCTGGAAGGTCCGGTAAATTTTGTTGTGGAAGATTTCATGGGGCGGCAACCCGGTGATGTCGCGGCCTTGAAACAGGACTTGGCCCCCGTCGGGCTTGAGATGGCCGGTGATTAAATTGAACAATGTGGTTTTTCCGGCGCCGTTGGGGCCGATCAACCCGGTGATGGTTCCGGCCTTCACGCCCAAGGAGCAGCCGTTCACCGCCTTCAAGCCGCCGAAGCGTTTCACGAGATTTTTGACTTCAAGTATATCCATGGCCGTCTTTGGAAAACGGATCAAAGCCCCTTTTCAAGGGGGGATGTCCCGGGATCCGTACCATGGTTTGGTATCGGATCTGGCCTCGAGCTTGCGCTCGATACCATATTAAGCCAGCTTATATGATGGGAAAAGACGTGTCAATTGGAATTTCAAAAGGGAAAAAGGCCCGGTTTCCCGGGAAAGGGGTTTTTCTAAACAGGCCCGGATGTCCCCCCGGCAAAGCATTTTCCATTGACAGGCGATCCGCCTTTTGGCAATGCGGACCCTATCACCCCATTCAATCCCGCCCGAGGAGAAGGAAAATGGTAACCCCTCCATCCCCGTCTTCGATTTTCGAAAAAGAGAGCCTTGTGTTTCTTGAAAAAGCACTCGAAATCCTGGAGTCCGGATTTTCGGAATTGACGCCCCGGGCCGCATCCCCCACGGATCCCAAAGCGGTTGGCGACGTCATTTTCGAAGTCGCCCGCCGGCTTCAGGACAATTACCCCTACTTTCATCCCCTTTATGCGGGGCAAATGCTCAAGCCCCCCCATCCCGTGGCGCGCATGGCCTATGCGTTGGCCCTCTGGATCAATCCCAACAACCATGCCCTGGACGGGGGACGGGCCAGTTCCCGGATGGAAAAGGAGGCGGTTGCCGCGCTGGCGGCCATGATCGGCTGGAAGGTTCACCTGGGGCATCTGTGCAGCGGCGGCACCATGGCCAACCTGGAGGCCTTGTGGGTGGCCGGGCGGCTTCGCCCCCACACCAAGGTGGTGGCTTCCCAACAGGCCCATTATACCCACGCGCGCATCAGCGCGGTGCTGGGACTTCCCTTTGAAGCGATCCCCTGCGACCGGTTCGGCCGCATGGACCTGGAGGCATTGAAGCGATGCCTGGAGAACGGGGAGGTTGGCACGGTGGTGGCCACCATCGGGACCACCGCCGCCGGGGCCCTGGATCCTCTCCCTGAATTGCTCTCGCTGAAAGATCAATACGGCTTTCGGCTCCACGCCGATGCCGCATACGGAGGCTATTTCTTTCTGGCGGACAATCTGTCTTTTCAAGCCCGTCGGATTTATGAGCGGTTGCCGGCGGTGGACTCCATGGTCATCGACCCTCACAAACACGGCCTGCAGCCCTATGGCTGCGGGTGCGTCCTTTTCAAGGATCCCGCCGTGGGCCGCTTTTACAAGCACGATTCGCCCTATACCTACTTCACTTCGGATGCCCTGCACCTGGGCGAGATCAGCCTCGAATGTTCCCGGCCCGGCGCCGCCGCCGTGGGGCTGTGGGCCACACAGCGCTTGCTCCCCCTGGTTCGCGGGGGCGTGTTCGCCCAAGGACTAGAAGAGAGCCGGAAAGCGGCCGTGGCCCTGTACGAGAGGTTGCGCGGCGATGCCCGCTTCCTTCCGGCGTTTCCGCCGGAGCTGGATATTGTGGTATGGGCCGTCCGGGCCGACCGCGTGACCCGTGCCTCGCGCATGGCCCGCCGGATTTTTGACGAAGCCGCAAGGCGCCACCTGCACCTGGCCCTGGCCGAGTTGCCGACGGCCTTCTTCGATCTGGAGGGGGCCGGGATGGAGGGGGATCAGGAGACCCTCACCTGCCTGCGTTCGGTGTTGATGAAGCCGGAGCATCATGCATGGATCGGCAGGATCTGGGAGATTCTGGATGAAGCCACGCGGGCGGCTCACCGAAACGAGGCTTCCCTGCCTTAATAAAAAAAGGGCTTTTGCCCCGGGCACCGGCGGATTTTTTCACCTGTAAATACGCCCTGCTTTTCTCAAACCCTCGGGGAAACCCCCGCATCGCCGCGCTGGTGTGGCGTTTCCCGAAAACAGGGCCTCCTCAGCCGCCGATATCTCTCCCTGTGTCCCGGGCAAAATGGATGTCCCCCCGTTTTAATTTATAAAATTGACCAAAATATCTATTTTTGATATCCATTGATGTCATTTAAAGATCCATTAAAGATGCTTATTTCATCAAATTTCCATAAATTTTAACTCATTGACGCAAAAATTAAGATCAAAGCCATGGAATGTCCTTTTTAACAATCAAAAATAGTGGGGATTGCGCGGGGAATATGGAATATTACGCCCACAGCCTTGAGGGAGAGCCGCCGGATCAGTGGCAGCCGCTGGAGGAACATCTGAAAAACGTGGCGGAGATGGCGGCGGAGTTCGCCCGCCCTTTCGGCGGCCAAGCCTGGGCCTGTCTTGCCGGGCTTTGGCATGACCTAGGCAAGTATTCTGCCGCGTTTCAAAAGAAACTCTACGACGCCAATGGAATAGAATGCCACATCGAGACACAGTCGGCGATGGTGGTGCATTCCGAGGCGAATTGATAATGCAGGCAGGCAGGGTAAAACATGGTCCATGTTGCGCACCAAAGAAAATCGGACAATAAGATTCAGACTGTCAGAGAGCATGTTGAAAATGTCTCTTTGATCGCCCGTTGTTATGCTGAGAAAATAGGGGTTCCTGATATAGGCGAATTGCTTGGACTCCTTCACGATTTCGGGAAATACAGCAGGGCATTTCAGACATATATTCAGTCTGCCAGCGGCATACTTGATCCCGACCGGGATGATGACTTTGTCGATGCACAAGTCTTAAAGGGGCAGGTCGACCACTCTACTGCCGGCGCTCAATGGATATGGGAGCATTTCGGTCGATACGGATTGCAAGGCCAGATAGTGGGACAAATACTCGCTCTTTGCCTTGCATCACATCATAGCGGGCTGATTGATTGTCTTGAGCCGAATGGCGATAATCGTTTCTTGCGTCGGATGATGAAAGAAGATGAATTAACACATTTGAATGAGTGCAGGGAAACCGTGGATGATGCAGTGGTGGCTAAAATCAAGAAACTTGCAGTGCCGTCAACGATACAGCAATGCTCGCAACAAATTCGTCAACTGTTTGATCCTTCCCGAAAGTATTCTTTGCTTGTCCAATCTTTTCATCTTGGTCTATGGACACGATTTTTGTTCAGCTGCCTGATTGATGCCGACAGGATTGACAGTGCTGATTTTGAAAATCCGCAAAACAAGAAAATACGGCGTCATACCAGGCCGGACTGGCAGACGGCCATTGACCGCCTTGAAGAAAAACTCGCAGGACTTCCAGTAAAGACGGAGATCGATCCAATCCGCCTTGATATTTCTAACCGCTGTAAAGAAAAGGCATCAGGCGCACAGGGGATTTATACTCTTACAGTGCCGACCGGAGGAGGAAAAACCTACTCTAGCATTCGCTTTGCCCTGCATCATGCGAGAAAGCATGATCTGGATCGAATTATCTATATTATTCCATATACCTCGATTATAGAACAAAATGCCCAGGTAATACGCGAGGCTCTAGAACGTGAAGGAGATGCCCACTCTTGGATACTTGAGCACCATTCAAACCTTGAGCCGGAACGGTTGACCTGGCGCGACAAGCTGGTGGCCGAAAACTGGGATGCCCCAATCATATTCACCACTATGGTACAGTTCCTTGACGCCCTGTTCAGCGGCGGCACAAGAGGAGCCCGGAGGATGCACCAACTGGTCCGCTCTGTGCTGATTTTTGATGAAATCCAGACACTGCCGATCAAATGCGTTCATCTCTTCTGCAACGCTATTAATTTCCTGGTCGAGAATGCGAAAACCACTGCAGTCCTTTGCACCGCCACACAACCGTTGTTAGATAATCTAAGATCGCCTGACAAGGGGCAGTTGTCCATTCCGGAAGGAAATGAACTCGCCTGTGATGTTGAAAATCTTTTCCGAAAGTTGAAGCGGGTTGAAATAAAAAATTTTGTCCGGTTAAACGATGGATGGGATGAATCCGAACTGGCTGATTTGGTCATAGACAGATGTCTACACGAGGGCAGTTGTCTCGTGGTCGTGAATACCAAGGCGTGGGCGCAACAACTTTATCTTGCCTGTAAAGAGAGAATCGGGGAGGAAAGCCTGCATCATCTCAGTACCAGTTTATGTCCATCGCACAGGAAAAAAATTCTGAAAACAATTCGGGACCGGCTTGATGCGGGCAAGCCCGTTCTTTGTATCAGTACTCAACTGATAGAGGCAGGCGTTGATGTTGATTTTGCCTCTGTTGTGCGGTTTCTGGCCGGACTTGATTCCATTGCACAGGCAGCCGGAAGGTGCAACCGGAATAAGAAACGGCCTCTGGGTCATGTGTACGTGGTCAACCCAAAGGAAGAAAAGATTGATCTACTGGTTGATATTCGTGAAGGCCGCGACAAGGCACTGCGTGTTCTGGGAGAAAAGAGTAACGATGATCTTCTGGCGCCCGATGTCATGGCCCGATATTTTTCTTATTACTTCTATGATCGTGCCAAAGAAATGGATTATCCGTTGACGGCCAGTCAGGTTGGGCGGGATGACAGTCTGCTAAACCTGCTTGGCGATAACTCAAAAAATGTCGGTAAAAACACCCCATTGTTATTAAAACAGTCTTTTGCCACGGCAGGAAGGATTTTTAATGCCTTTGACGCGCCGACTAAGGCAGTCATTGTGCCTTTCGAGGAAGGAAAAGAGATCATCGCCCAGCTTTGTGCTGTGCCGGAACCGGCCAAGGCATATAAGCTCATGAAACATGCTCAGCAGTTTAGTGTCAACGTCTTCCCGAATGTGTGGAAGAAGTTGCTGGAGCATGATGCGGTGGTGCCCGTCCAGCCTGGTGAGGAAATTTATTATCTGAGGGAGCAGCACTACAGCCATGAATTCGGCCTGTCTGTTGAAGGGCATGGCGAGATGGAATTCCTTGAAGGATAAAGGAGGATCGTGGATGAAAAATGAAATAACCTTCAAACTGTGGGGGAGGTACGCCCTCTTCACCGATCCGGTCACCAAGACCGGCGGAGAGAAATGCTCCTATCATATCCCCACCTATGAGGCCATCAAGGGGGTACTGAAGTCCATCTACTGGAAGCCGACCATCATCTGGTATGTGGACAAGGTTCGGGTCATGAAGCCGTTGCGGACCCAGACGAAAGGGACAAAACCCCGCGTCTGGAGTGGCGGCAACAGCCTGGCGATTTACACCTTTCTTCATGATGTGGAGTATCAGGTCCAGGCCCATTTTGAATGGAACGATCACCAACCTGACCTGGCAAAGGACCGGATCGACGGCAAACATTACAACATTGCCAAGCGAATGCTCGAGAAAGGTGGGCGGCAGGATATCTTCCTCGGCACCCGCGATTGTCAGGGATATGTGGAGCCATGCGAATTTGGCAGAGGGCAGGGACATTATGACAATATTGATGAACTCAGCTTCGGCCTGATGTTTCACGGCTTTGACTATCCAGATGAAACAGGGGTGAATGAATTAATTAGCCGTTTCTGGCATGCGGTCATGCGCAATGGAGTTCTGAATTTCCCTAGGCCGGAAGAATGTGAAATCCGGCGTTTTGTCCGCAAAATGGTTCCAAAGAAATTCGGGCTGAACGAAAACGTCCTTCCTGTTGAGCAAGAGGAGGCGATGTTATGAGCTGGCTTGCACGGTTGTATGAGACCTATGAGGCGGTTGCCACTAATGATCAGTTGAACGAATCATTGGAGCCCTATTTCCATAAACATGAACAGTGTCATATTGAGGTTGTTATTGACGGAGAAGGAAATTTTGTCAGGGCGCAATCCCTCGTAACTAAAGTTACTTATGGAAAGAAATCATATTGGAAAGGCGAAGAAACCCTTATCCCCATAACTCCAAAAAGTTTAACAGGGCGGACAAGCGGCTCGGCGCCGTATCCATTGATAGAAAAAATTCAATATGTAGCAAAGGATTATCCTGACTATGGAGGAAGCAAATCTTCATACTTTGATGATTACTTTAAATTACTTAGCGAGTGGGTTGCCTCGAAACACAGCCACCCCAAAATAGAGGCCGTTGCAAAATACATTGCAAAGGGGACGGTGGTACGTGACTTGGTTGCCGCAAACATTTTGTTTGTTGCCTTTGATGAAGATGGCAGAGAAGTCTTGATAAAGAATTGGTCAAAGCAGGGGCATGTGGATGAAAAGACCCGGAAAAAATTGCCCAAACCCCCCCTTTTGAATGCAGTCAACAGCAATGAACAGGGCAATGCAACAATCCGGTGGCGTGTCCAGCGTCGTGACGACCCTGATGACAAAACCTGGAATGATCCTGCCTTGATAAGGAACTGGATAGAGTTTCAGAAAGAAAGAAATCAGGCAAATGGGTTTTGTCAGATATTGGGTGAAAAAAGTTTTATTGCCAGAACCCACCCAAAAGGCATTGTTAAAAAAGTTAATGATGCAAAATTAATCTCTGTGCCGACCGAAAAAGGTTATCTGACCTTTCAGGGAAGATTCATTGAGGCAGACCAAGCATGCACAATTTCTTTCGAAGCCAGCCAGAAGGCCCATAATGCTTTGAGGTGGTTGATTTCCAGAGGCCAGGGGTTTCAGGCGTATCCCAAGAGCGAACAAATATTCGTCACATGGGCTCTTTCAGGTAAACCTGTGATCGAGCCTTTGGAAGATATTTTTGCGGTGATGAGCCGGGAAATTGTCATTCAACCAGAAAACCCCGCAAGCAACATAACAGCAATCGATCATTCAATTGATGCGGGGCAGTCATTTGCATCAAATCTCAAAAAATATCTCAAGGGATATCTAGCAGAGTTAAAGCCAACAGAATCTATTGTTGTGTTGGGGATGGATGCTGTCACAAAAGGGAGGCTGGGTGTCACGTATTACCAGAAACTACTGGCAAGTGAGTTTTTTGAACGAGTCGAAAGGTGGCACAATCAGTTTGCTTGGCCGCAGAGGCATACAGTAAAGGCGGGCAACTCAGCTGAGGGTAAGTTTTTGCCTGTCTGGTGCGTTTGTTCGCCTTCGCCAAAGAGAATTATGCAGGCTGCTTATGGTGATATTCTCAAAAGCAACGAAAAGCTGGCCAAACAGTTTCTGCAACGCATACTTTCTTGCATCATTGAAGGTACACCATTCCCAAAAGATATAATGCTTTCATCTGTGCGAAGAGCCTCTAACCGGGCTGCCAAGAGATTACCAGATAAATTTTCGAATTATAAAAGTGAACTTGCCGAGTGGGAAAAACACTTGGGGGTGGCATGTGCCCTTTACAAGGGCTTTCACATGCGGCATCCGGATAACAGATTGAGGAGGGAATATGTCATGACACTGGAAGAAGAAAGAACTACAAGGGATTACCTATTTGGCCGTTTATTGGCCGTTGCAGAGAGGATTGAAGAGGTAGCTCTCCGGGTTGGAGATGAAAACCGACCTACGACCGCAGCGCGTCTTATGCAGCGTTTTGCCGACAGGCCGTCATCTACATGGCGGAATATTGAAATGGCATTACAGCCTTATATGCAAAGGTTGCAGCAGTCTCGAGCAGGATTCTTGACAAACCGGAAAAAAGAACTTGATGCTGTAATCAGCGCATTCGACGCGACTGATTTTACCGATGATAAACCCCTGAGAGGTGAATTTTTATTGGGTTACCATTGCCAGCGCCTGGCATATAGGAGCAATAAGGACGAAACGACTCAGGGAAACGAATAAGGAGGAGGAAATGAGTTTGAAAAACAAAATCGATTTCGCAATAATTTTCAGTGTAAAAAACGCCAATCCGAATGGTGATCCGTTAAACGGCAACCGTCCGCGGACGGATTATGATGGCTATGGCGAGGTTTCCGATGTCTGTCTGAAGAGAAAAATCCGTGACCGGATGCAGGATGCGGGGCATGCCATTTTCGTCCAGTCTGATGACCGGAAAACCGATGGAATGCCGAACTTGAAAGCCAGGGCTGAATCAGAGGAATTCGGCCTCGGGAAGGAAGCCTTCAAAATTGACAAGAAAGATCCTGGGAAAAAAGAAGAAACTGCCAGGCGTGCTTGTAAGAAGTGGTTGGATGTTCGTGCCTTCGGGCAGCTTTTTGCATTTGGTAAAGGCGAAGAAGATGCTTCTGGAGTTTCTATACCAATTCGTGGCCCAGTTACCATACAATCAGCTTTCAGTGTTGAACCTGTCAGCGTGAGCAGCATTCAAATAGTCAAAAGTGTTAATGCTGAAGAAGCTAAGGGCAAGAGCGACATCAGTTCTGATCGCATGGGCATGAAGCATCGAGTAGATAAAGCAGTTTATCGTGCTTTCGGAGCCATGTCGCCCCAACTGGCAGAGAAAACTGGTTTCAGCAATGAGGATGCGGAGATAATCAAGGGAATCCTGCCGAAACTTTTTGAAGGAGATGCCTCCTCCGCAAGGCCGGAAGGTAGCATGGCTGTCGAAAAGGTAATCTGGTGGAAACATGCCAGCAAGTCCGGGCAGTATTCCTCCGCACGGGTCCATAAAACTTTGAAGGTTAATCCAGATGGGAGCTATGAGCTAAACAATCTGGATGGCCTTGTGCCGGAAGAAATAGACGGCTTTTGAGGGCAACGCTCCAGCCAGCGAACTCTCTGATCTAGTCACGATAACAAACTGCGATGAAGCCTCGGTCCGGTCCTATAAGGTAATCTTTGACAAATCCGTCGTGCCTGAAGGAGTGGAGGCAGTTGAAATGCTATGAGTTACCGCATGGAGTCAATAATGGACTGTTACACACAGTCTCCAGTACCAATCTCGGCTCTTGGAATATATCGTGAGCAACGAAACCCATCGGAGGGTTCCGGCGGCCCGCGGTTGGACCAGAACTGATTATGTACACCGAAGATGCCCTTCTTCCCCTGTCCGCGCTGCAGCACCTGATCTTTTGCGAGCGTCAGTGCGCCCTGATCCATCTTGAACAGGTGTGGCAGGAGAACCTTTTTACCGCCCAGGGGCGCATCCTTCATGAAAGGGTGGACCGGGGCGGCGAGGCGGACCGGGGCGCGGTCCGCATGGCCTATGCCTTGCCCTTACGCTCATTGAGGCTGGGGCTTGCGGGAAAGGCCGACGTGGTGGAATTTCGGCGTGTGGTCAAGGACGGCCGGGAATTTTGGCATCCGTTCCCCGTGGAATACAAACGCGGCAGGCCCAAGCCGCATGAGGCCGACCGGATCCAGCTTTGCGGTCAGGCCATGTGTCTTGAGGAGATGCTTAAAGTGCGGATCGACAAAGGCGCCTTGTTTTACGGGAAAATCCGGCGGCGCACGGAGGTGCTTTTCGACGATGCCCTGCGAGAAAAAACAGAAGCGGCGGCAAAACGGCTCCATGACCTGATTGCAACCGGGAAAACCCCTCCCCCGGTCCGGACCGCCCGGTGCCGGTCGTGCTCTTTGGTGAGCTATTGCATGCCCAGCGCATGCCGAAGGGCCGGATCCGCAAGCATGTACCTTGAGGAGGCGATTCTGGAAGGATGAAAAAGCTCCTGAACACCCTTTATGTGACCACCGGTGGGGCCTATCTCTCCAAGGAGGGGGAAACCGTGGTGGTGAAAGTGGACCGGGAGGTGCGGCTCCGGATTCCGATTCACACCATCGGCGGGATCGTCTGTTTCGGCCAGGTGGGCTGCAGCCCGTTTCTGATGGGATTTTGCGCCGAGCGGGATGTGTCCATCAGTTTCCTGACCGAAAAGGGCCGGTTCCTGGCCAGGGTCCAGGGGCCGGTATCGGGCAATGTGCTGCTGAGGAGGGAACAGTACCGGCGGGCGGACGACCGGGCCCGATCCACGGCCATCGCAAGGGCGGTTGTTGCCGGCAAGCTCTTCAACTGCCGCACGGTGCTTCAAAGGGCCCTTCGGGATCATGGGGAGAAGATCGACACAAACAAAATCCGGCAGGCCTCCGCAAAGTTGAAGGCGCATCTGAGCGCTTTGCATTCGGAACTGTCTCTCGATGCCCTGCGCGGTGTCGAGGGGGATTCCGCGCGCACCTATTTCAATGTTTTCGACCATCTCATTATTTGTCAAAAAGATGCCTTCGTGTTCAAGGAAAGAAGCCGGCGTCCCCCCTTGGATCGGGTCAACTGTCTGTTGTCTTTTCTTTATACCCTTGTTGTCCATGACGTCCGTTCCGCCCTGGAAGCCGTGGGTCTGGACCCCCAAGTCGGATTTCTCCACCGGGACAGGCCCGGGCGACCCGGTCTTGCCCTGGATATGATGGAAGAGTTCCGGCCCTTTCTGGCGGACAGGCTGGCGCTTTCTCTGGTCAATTTAGGCCGGGTGCGGGGAAACGGGTTCCGGCATACGGAATCCGGTGCCGTCTTGATGGATGACGAGACCCGGAAAACGGTCTTGACGGCCTATCAGAAAAGAAAACAGGAGGGGGTTTTGCATCCATTTGTCGGGGAAAAGCTTCCCATCGGGCTGCTGTTTCAGGTGCAGGCGACCCTTTTGGCAAGACATCTCCGGGGAGACCTCGACGCTTATCCGCCCTTTTTCTGGAAATAGGCAGGTCCATGCTTGTTTTGGTCAGCTATGACGTATCCACAAGGGACAAAGAAGGCCAGGGGCGTCTTCGGCGGGTGGCAAAGACATGCAAAGATTACGGACAACGGGTCCAGTATTCGGTTTTTGAATGCGATGTGGATCCTGCAAAATGGGAAGTACTGCGTCAAAAATTGATAGATCAAATTGATCCGGAAAGAGACAGCCTGCGATTTTATTTTCTGGGTTCCAACTGGAAGCGCAGGATTGAGCACGTGGGCGCCAAGGTGCCTCTCGATCCGGACGCCCCGTTGATCGTGTAGACGCCATGTGCGAACCTGATGCGTGTGATCGGGAAAAATGCGGCCGTCTCCGCTCTGGCGCGGGAGAATGCCGTTTTGCGGCCTTTGGGGGTCGCGCACCGCCAACATACTGAAAATACAGGAATATTTTCAAAAGAGAGGCACTGGAGGTCTGAACGTATGAGGATGGATGGGAGCTTCGCAAAAAAGACACGAATTTTTTCCTGAAAACAAGGAATTGGGAGCTGACAGTCGCCCCCCGTGCGGGGGCGTGGATTGAAACTGGATCAAGGCCGTGTCAGAAGCTCGGCTGGACCTGTCGCCCCCCGTGCGGGGGCGTGGATTGAAACATATGCGGCAAGTGCGGCAATATCCTGAACGATGCGTCGCCCCCCGTGCGGGGGCGTGGATTGAAACTGCCCAGCTTTGAAACGCCTTGAAAGCCATGTCGTCGCCCCCCGTGCGGGGGCGTGGATTGAAACGGCGTCCTATACGACAAGCTACGCCTCGCATCGGGTCGCCCCCCGTGCGGGGGCGTGGATTGAAACCATCCTTCCCGGTGCCGTTGATGAT
>JALVQN010000061.1 GCA_027025555.1 Desulfobacterales bacterium | reverse complement strand
CAAGAAGACCAGCCCCAGGAACAGGCCCTGAAGCCCTTTCAAAGACCTCGGGGGCCAACATGAAAAGCGCGTGAAGAAAAAAGGGCCGGGGGACTGTAAATGCATGCGTTCTTCCGTCTTTTTCGAAAGGTTCAGGCTTGCAACATCGCTTTGATCTGTTTCATGTCTTCCCACACGTCTCTTTTTCTTTCCGGATTCCGGAGCAGATAGGCCGGGTGATATGTGGGCATCAGCGGGACGCCCCGATACTCGTGAAACCGCCCCCTCAGTCGGGAAATGGGCGTATCCACACCCAGGAGTGTCTTGGCGGCCACGGACCCCAGGGCGCAAACGACATCGGGTTGGATGCTCGCAAGCTGCCGCTTTAAAAAGGGAAGACATCGGGTGATCTCGTCGGGCAAGGGGGTTCGATTCCCCGGGGGACGGCACTTGACCACGTTGCAAATATAGACCGCCCCGCGTGTCAGGCCCATGGCCTGAATGATTTTCGTCAACAGTTGACCGGCCGCACCGACGAAAGGCTCGCCCTGCCGATCCTCTTCATAACCCGGTCCCTCTCCCACAAAGACCAGTCGCGCTCGGCGGCTTCCGGAACCGAAAACAATGTGCCGCCGCGCCTTGTGAAGACCGCACCGGCGGCAATCGCCCAGGTCCCGGCGGATATCTTCCAGGGTCTCCCCGTCCACGGTGGGCCTCTCCCAGTGTTTCAGGAGTTCCAGGGTCTTTGGGGTACAGTCAAACCCCTTCTGCCCCGATTGAAAAAGGTGTCGCACCGTCCGGCCGGCGGCATCCAGGGTTTTCACGAACTCCTTGAAAAGGTCCTCGCCCGTCATGGCCCCCGGCCTCTGGAATCTAGGGGTTCAACAAAGAAAGGATGCGATCCAGCAAGAGATGCGCCACGGCTTCCTTTTCCATGACCGCCAGGCGCTCCCGCCGGCCCTGCTTGTAAAAAAGGGTGACCCGGTTGGTATCGGACTCGAACCCGGAACCGGTTTCACCGATCCGATTGGCCGCGATGATATCCAGGTTCTTGTCGCGGAGCTTTTTTTCCGCATTGGCCTCGAGTTCCTCAGTCTCTGCGGCAAATCCGACGAGGATCTGGCCGGGAGGCTTTCTTTTTCCAAGCGTCTTTAAAATGTCGGTGGTCCGCTCCAGATCCAGGACCCATCGGTCTTCTTTTTTCTTGATCTTTTGCGGCGCCGGATCTTTGGGCCGATAGTCCGACACCGCTGCCGTCTTGATGATCACCGGATAGTCCGGGGCCGCCTCCAATACCGCCCGGGCCATTTCTTCGGCGCTTTGGACCCTGACGGTCGTCACACCCGTGGGATCCGCCAGGGGGCTGGGCCCGGTGATCAAGAGAACCTCAGCCCCGCGGTGTTCCGCGGCCCGGGCCAATGCAAAGCCCATCTTCCCGGAAGAGGGATTGGTGATGAAGCGAACCGGATCCAGAGGCTCCCGGGTGGGACCCGCCGTGATGAGGAATCGCCGCCCCTGAAGATCTTTTTCGCTCAGGCAGGCCACGAGGCGGTCTAGAATGTCGGCCGGCTCCGGGAGGCGGCCCGGGCCGGAGACGCCGCAGGCCAGATCTCCGGAGTCCGGTTCCACGATGAAACATCCGGCCTCCCGCAACGCCTTGAGGTTTCTTTGCACAGGGGCACTTTGGTACATGTTCACGTTCATGGACGGACACACCAAAACCGGCGCGGTGACGGCCATGATGAACGTACTCAGGGCATCGTCGGCAATGCCGCATGCCAACTTTCCGATCATATTGGCCGTGGCCGGGGCGATGACCACCGCATCCGCCGTCTCCGCCCAATGGATGTGCTTCATGGCGCTTTCATCATCGCCGGTGAAAAGGTCCATACACACCGGTCTTCCCGAAAGCGCTTCGAAGGTGGTCCGTCCCACGAACGCCCCGGCGTTTTTCGTCATCATCACCCGCACGGACGCCCCTTGCCGCACCATGAGCCGCAGCAGCTCGGCGCCCTTGTACGCGGCGATGCCGCCGCAGACGCCCAGGACGATCCGTTTATCCGTCAGCCGATGCCCCATACCCGGCCCCCGGTGCCTACTTCAACAGCCCCGACGCTTCCTTGACCATGGTGGGAGCCACCCATATTTCGACCGTCGATTGATACTGGCCTTCCCGGATGTTGATCATGCAGTACCGGTTTTTCTTCTCGAAGAGCAAAATGGTGCGGGGAGACTTAAATTCGCTGATCTTGGTCCAGTTGTCCTTGGTCATGTTGTTTTCGAAAAAGGCGATGAGCGAGTTCAATTCAACGGCGCCTTTGAGGGTCAAAACGCCGCTGGTATGTCCGGCCGTCCGATAGATGAACGTCTGATCTTTTACTGTCTTGAGCTCCTTGGGAATCATCACGTCCCCGAAGTCCATGTACATGGGCACTTCTTTGGGCGCCTCGGTTTTGTTCTGATTGGACAAAACACTGGTACATCCCAACATCGATAAGGCATAAATCGCTACAATGCCGACGCCCCATACGCGCCATTGCCTTTTCCTTCGATCCATCATGCTTCAGCCTCCTTTTTCATTGGATTGCAGTGATCAAACACACGGTTTTTCCGAAAAAAAACAGGCTCCCTCCCCGGGGCCGTTCGCACACCGAAAAAACGCTCCCTGTCACTCGATCTCTTTTCTTGGGGATACAGGTGCTTTCTTGAAAATGAGATCCTCCTTTCCGACGACCCCCAACTCCTTCCGGACCAGATACTCGGCGAAGATAGGGTCGTTTTTCAGCCGTTCAATCCTATGATACAGGGAAATGTTCTTTTGTACAAGCATCTCATTTTCTTTTAGGATTTCCTTTTTCTGCGCCTTGAGAAAAAGATAATCGTTGAAGCCTTTTTCTCCAAAGAAAATGAGCAAAAGAAAAATGAGCAGTCCGAAGACCGTAACCGCCATGAGGATTTTTTGGCTAGTGGCCACCCGCGGAAGCGTCCTTTTTAATCAACGAGACAAAACGCTTTAATTCCGGGCTTTGCATCACCAGACAAAAACCGCCGTAGAGAGTCACCCCGGCCGTCAGGCTCAGCAAAAGGCCCCACAAGCGTCCGGAACCCTCCCAGAACCGGGCGGGAAGCGCCTCAAAGGCGACCCACCACACCCCTACGCCCATGGCGGCCGATCCTGCCACCGAACGAACCAGGGAGGGTCCCATCTTTCTGATTCCGATGGATCCCAGGCGTGCCTTCAGCGCCCAAAGCAAGAGCCCCAGGTTCACCATGGAGGCCAGTGACGCTGCCAGGGCAAGGCCGCCGTGTCCCATGGGCCCCATCAGGAGGATCCCGAAACCGATATTGGAAATGACCGAGAGGGTGGCACTCCACACCGGTGTCCGGGTATCCTGGAGGGCATAAAACGTGGAAACCACCATCCGCACCCCTGAAAACGCCCACAGGCCCACACCATAGTACAAAAGGGCCTCGGCCGTCAATCGCGTGGATTCGGGACCGAAGGCACCCCGTTCGAACAGCAGGGCAATGATGGGCTCCCTGAGCAGGACGAGACCCGTCATGGCCGGCAAGGTGATGAAGGCCACCTGCATGAGGGCATCTGAAAAAGTCTTTCTGACGCCTTTAATGTCGCCGGATGCGGCCTGGCGGGAAAGACTCGGCAAAGCGGCGGTGGCGGCGGCGATGCCGAACAATCCCAGGGGAAATTGGACCAGTCGGTCCGCATAATACAAATAGGAGACGCTCCCTTGGGGCAGCAGCGTGGCCAAGAGGGTTCCCACCAGGATGTTGACCTGATAAACCGCTGCACCGAGGACCGTGGGGAGCATCAAGCGGCCTATTTTTTTTAAGCCCGGATGCCATAAGGGGGCTTTTCGCACCAGTTGCACGCCTTTTTTAAAAAGGACCGGGATCTGCAAGGCCACCTGGAGCGCCCCCCCCAACAGGACGCCCCCGGCAAGGGCGTTCACCGGTTCAGAAATTTCCGGCGACACCAAAAGCACGGACGCGATGATGACCAGGTTCAACACCACAGGGGCCAGGGCCGGCGCCGCAAAATGCCCCAGGGCGTTGAGGATTCCCATAAAAAGGGCCAGAAGGCCCACAAAAAAGATATAGGGGAAAAGGATCCTGGTGAGGGAAACGGTGAGAGCCATCTTTCCCGGGAACAGGGAAAAGCCGGGCGCGATCCCCCTGGCAATGAACGGCGCAAGAACCACGCCCAAGGCGGATACCCCGACCAGGGCCAAAAGCAGGACCCGAAAGGCGGATCGGGCCAGGCGAAAAGCCTCCTCTTTCCCTTCATGCGTCAGGGTCTCGGTAAAAACGGGAATAAAAGAGATGCTCAGGGACCCTTCTGCAAGGAGGCGTCTGAGCAGGTTGGGAATCCGAAAAGCAACGAAGAAGGCGTCTGCCCCGGCACCGGCACCGAAAAAGGCGGCAATCACCGCATCCCGGATGAATCCGAAGATCCGGCTCAATAAAGTGGCGCCCCCGACAACCCCCGCCGCCCGTAAAACGTGCCGGCTCTCATCCATGGGCGGTGCGGTGCCGGAAGTTAAAAAGCCCCGAAACGGAACATGGAAAACAATAGAAATGACGTTTTTTATTGACAGGGCTCATCTTTTTGTTAAAAGAGGGGTTTTTAAAGAGCAAGGGCGTGCCGAAAATGCGGCAGCGCCGCTGATCCCCCAAAATCCATTTGAATCGGAGGTACAAAGAGCCTTGGCCAATCATCCTTCTGCAATCAAACGGGCGCGGCAGAGCGAAGCGCGGCGTCTGCGCAATAAAATCGCGAAAAGGCGCATCAAAAACGTCATCAAGTCCGTCCATGCGGCCACCGAAAGGGGCGTGGACAGCGACACCCTGGCAAAAGAGTTGAACCACGCCAAATCCGTCATCGCCAAAAGCGCCAAAAAAGGAGGCATTCATAAAAAGACCGCCGCCCGGAAGACCTCCCGCATGGAAAGGCGCGTCAACGCCATAAAACAGTCCTTGTCCGCCTCCCCTGACGGGGTTTGAGGAAGAAAGCCTTTTTAGAAATCGACCGTCAGGCGATTGTAAGCTTTTTCGGCCAGGCGCGTGGACAGGAGCTTAATGGCTTCCCTCCGGTTTTGATCCGTGGTAAAGCGGTCCGAGGCAACGGAATAGGCCTCGTTTTCTGAAATGACGCTGGTCCACAGGATCCGGCCTTTTGCACCGGTCAATGTCATGGAAACGGTGAGGGTGACCCGTCTTTCATCGGAGGTGGACGCATCTGTCCGGGAGATGGTTTCCACGGTCATGGCCCCGATGACCCCGGTAAGGACGGCATCGGCCTCCTCCGGGTCCGTGGCAAGGGCCGCTTCGTTCCTCCGGATGAATTCATCGGTCAAATCATCGGTGAAGTCCTTTTCAATGCCCGTCTCCGTGGTTCGGTTGCCGAACAGGGCGATATGAATTTTCTTGACCCCGGCCGGAAAGCTCCCGCTTCCGGCGAATCGATACCCACAGCCGGCCCCCAGCAACACCAGTGCAAGAATCGGTATCAAAAGGCCTCTCGGCGTCTTTTGTGGCACCGCCTTCTTCCCTCCGGTCCTTTTCTTCAAACCACGATGTTGACCAGCTTTTTCCCCACCACGATCACCTTTCGAACCGTTTTTCCTGAAATGAACTTGAGGACGCGGTCGTCTTCCAGGGCCCTTTTTTCCAGGGCGTCCCGCTCCATGTCGGAAGGGACGGTAATCCGGCTTCTCAGTTTCCCGTTGACCTGAACCACCACGAGGCGTTCTTCCTCGGCCAGGGCCTCTTCTTGAAAGATCGGCCAGGATTCCAGGAGGATGCTTTGGGTGTTGCCCAGGGCGGCCCAGATCTCCTCGCTGATGTGGGGCACGATGGGGGACAGGAGCA
>JALVQN010000060.1 GCA_027025555.1 Desulfobacterales bacterium | reverse complement strand
GTGTCTAACATAAAATTCATGGTTTGAAAAGAGGCGCCAAAGTTTGACATCACATCGAAAACGGCGTATTTTACACTAACTACTAATGCGTGCAAAAAAAAGTCGACACGCAGGTAGCGCTTGGCTTTTGCCGCCGGCAAGGCAAATGCCAACAGCGGATGTCTGATGCTTTCCGAACTCATTATTATTTACAGCGCCGAACATTTTTCCGCTTCGGATCGTGGCGGCGATTGACAGGAACTGAGGCTGTGCCATCGGGGTCCAGCCCGAACGGGGATTGTAACTTTTGCCATTGAGAAACAAATGCACATCGCTCGCAAAATAGCCGCGGTGGTCATTGCCGCCCTGTTTTCAATGGGGATGATGAATGCGCGACCCGGCTACGGCATCACCGTCAAGGAAGAAGAGGACCTGTCCCGGCAGATACTCCATGTGATCTATAAACAATTTGAGATCATTGAGGATCCGGTTGTCGTCGAGTACGTCAACCGCGTCGGCAACCGGATCCTGTCCCATCTTCCACCCCAACCCTTCCGGTACCGATTCCATGTGATCCGCCAGGAGGTATACAATGCCTTCGCCATTCCCGCCGGGCATATTTTTGTTTACAGCGGCCTGATAGATGCCATGGAAGAGGAAGAGGAACTGGCCGGCATCCTGGGACACGAAATCGCACACGTGTACTGCCGGCACATTTCCCAGAAAATCGAGCGCTCCAAAAAAATCGGCGTGGCCACCTTGGCCGGAATAGCCGCCGGGGTGCTGCTCGGAATCGGCGGGATGGGAGAGGTCGGCCAGGCGGTCACCACGGGATCCATGGCCGCCGCCCAGAGCACCGAGTTGGCCTACACCCGTGAAAACGAACTCCAGGCCGATCAATTCGGTCTCAAATTTATCACCGAGGCGGGTTACAGCGCCGAAGGTCTGCTCAAGATACTGAAGAAAATCCGCAGCAAACAATGGTTCGGTTCGGAGCAGGTTCCCACTTACCTGATGACCCACCCGGCGGTGGAAGCCCGCATCGCCTACATCAGTTCGTGGTTGGAGAATTACAACCGGACCCATCGGCCGCTGCCCCTGGTCAATGAGGACAATTTCCGACGGGTGCACACCCGGCTGCTGACCCAGTTCGGAAATGAGCAGGTCGTTTTGCAGAAACTGAAAGGCGAGGTCGCCCGCAACCCTGAAGATCCCATGGCCCATTACCGCTACGGGCTGATTCTGGCCCGCATCGGCAAGCGCGGTGAAGCTCTTGAGCAGCTGCGCACGGCTTTGACCAAGCGTGCCTTCGATCCCTATATCCTCAAGGACATGGGACGCATCTACTTCTTCGACGGGCAATATCCCGAGGCCCTCAAGACCCTGGAGAGCGCCTGCGAGATGATTCCCAAGGATTTGGAGTGCCGCTTTTACCTCGGGCGGGTGCGCATGGAGACGGGTGACCTGGATTCGGCCGTGGATATATTTTCCGAACTTATCGATAGTTACCCGGGCTATACGCCGGCATATTATTTCCTGGGCGACGCCCTCGGCAAACAGGGCAACAAGGGCGAGGCCCACTACTATCTCGGGTTATATTACGTGCGCAAAAGGGATCTCAAGAACGCCGGCATTCAATTGAAAATGGCCGTAAAGTACATGGCCGAAGGTGAAAAGCGCCGGAAGGCGAAAAAATTGCTCGCCCGCATCAATGCCGCCCTGAGTGGAAAAACCGCCAAGTCCGGTGGGTGATCCCTGTCCCGGCCTAGAGCGCGGAAACACCCGCGCCATCCCACTATTGCGGGATGGTCATTAACGCCAGCCGGGCTGTCAGCTGCGGTCAAAGTGTGAAAACTGCATGGTC
>JALVQN010000059.1 GCA_027025555.1 Desulfobacterales bacterium | reverse complement strand
CCATAACCGCTATTTCGCCGAATTCGATCATCTGGTCGAAACCGTATTCGATCAGTTCAATGCCTGGCGTTCACCAAATAAAACACTCAAGCGTTTATGCGCAATTATATAGGACGCTATGTATAACAAACAATTTGTGGAAGCATTGGAGCGAGGCGATCACACCCGGGAGAGTAAGGGAGCAAGGGAACGTCCGCAATTTAGTCGCTCCTGAAAAACCATTCATGGTGTTGACCTTTAGGGTCATTGTTTTTTAATAAGACAGCAGCCAGAAGAAAATTGAGCGCAAAAAATCCGCTGCTGCTTCCAGCAGCTTGCGGAACTTCATTCCGGCGGCACTCAAAATGGCATTGAGCCGGTCTCCGGCAACACCCTTGAGACGGTTGCGGTCCATGCGATGCCCTGCTTTCAAGTGCCCGATGCCGGGTTCAATGGCCGCGCGACGCTTCATCCACCGCGCTACCCGCTGGACCTGATCCAATGCATCTTTGAGGGTGTGACCGTCATAGGGGTTGTTATGAACAGCCATCGCTCCGACAAACCAGCCACCGCGACTGGTGGCCGCCACTGAGTTTGCAGAAGTACTGCCGGTAGGGATTTTCGATCCAACTTTCAGCAACATCCTCGTCGCTGAGGGTGTAACTGTACTTCAGGTAGTGCAGCGCGACCATCAATCGAGTGCCGACACCGGGCCGGCCGTTATCCGGGCAATAAGTCGATCCGAACAGCTCATCGAGTCGATCCCAATCGACTCCTTTGGCTAATTTCACCAGAGCATGGCTGAAATCAATAATACACACAAGCTCAAAGCGGAAAAGCCGAGGCCCGTTGGAGCCCCCGACTTTTTTTGGTGGTACGCCCGGCAGGATTCGAACCTGCGGCCTACGGATTCGAAGTCCGGCGCTCTGTCCAGCTGAGCTACGGGCGCACGCTTGAGCCCCTGTAAGGGGTCTTCCAGGGGCTCGATACTTTTTCATCGTGGGGTGAGTGATGGGACTTGAACCCACGACAACCGGGGCCACAACCCGGTGCTCTACCAACTGAGCTACACCCACCGTCAGTGGATTTATGATATCAAAGGGCGCGGCCCTTTTCAAGGAAATTCATACAAGGGATCGGGGTCTTTTGGCCAAAGGGTGCGTCATTCCTTCGAGTTGGCCGTTTTCAGGCCGTTTTGCAAGGAGGTGAGCCCGAGATAGATGTAATGGAGCCCCGAGGCGATGGTCAGGCCGGCGGTGATCCAGGACAGGGCCCAGGTGAGGCTGAAGGCGTGGAGGAACTGCCGGGGCTTCAGGAGGCTGAAGAAGATGGTGGTCAGCTGGGAGACCGTGGTGATCTTGCTGACCAGGCTCGGCTTGACCTGAACGCTGACGCCGGTGATGAAAAAGACGGCGATGCCGATGAGGATGATGACATCCCGGCTGATCACCAGGACGGCCAGCCAGCCGGGGATGAGCCGCATCACCGACAGGCAGATGTAGGCGCTGATCAGGAGCAGCTTGTCGGCCAGGGGGTCCAGGTAGGCCCCCAGGGTCGTTTGCTGATTGCGGTACCGGGCGATGAACCCGTCCAGGCCGTCGCTGATCCCGGCAAGGGTGAAGATCAGCAAGGCGTAGCCGATCATATCCTTGAGAAGGAGAATCACGAAAAGGGGCGTCAAGAGGATGCGAAGGACGGTGAGGATGTTGGGGACGCTGATCATGGCCCTTTCACCTCGTTTCCGACGCAGCCGCATCGGCGGCGCTGTCGCCGTGGGAAAGCTCCAGAAGGATCCGGTCCGGTCCGGTTTCAAGGATTTGGACCGTGAAGCTCTCGAAGGGCAGCTTCGAAAGGGCGTTTGCCAGCGCCGAAGCGCTCCCCTGGAAGGCCACCCGGATCGTTGCCGTGTCCGCTTCGATCTCCTCGATTTGTATGGCTTTCACACCTTCAAGGGCCACCAGCGCTCTTCGAAAGGTGACGAAATCCCCCAACCGGCGTGTCCCTTGCACCTGAAGGGATAGAGAGGTCAAAGTTTGGCCTTTTTGGACCCAGGCCCGGGCGATTTGCTCGGAGAGATTGGCGCCGGCCAGGCGCCCGGCCTCGAAGAGGACCTCGGCAAGGGATCGGGTATCTTCGGCTTCCGGGACCGTGAACCCCTGGGACACCTCGGCCATCACTTCCCCGGTGTCGGTCCTCAAGGCCCGGAGGGTCACCAGGCCCTCCCGGGGCAGGCCTGATTCTGAAAAGGCCGTGGGCCACTCTCCCAGGGTGCTTTTGCCGAAAAGCACCACCTCGGCACCCGCTTGTTTCCCCAGGGCCAGGGCTTCCGCGTCGGTGAGGCTTTCGGGTGAAGGCGGCAGGGCCTCCAGGATCCCGGGGGCGTCCGTGGCCGGCCGGATGACCGGGTATCCCTTTTCCTCCATGGCTTGGCGGAGACCCCCCGCCGTGGAAGGGGCGACGCCTTGTGCCGGGGCATGGGACCAGCTCGGGGCCGCGTCGGTGCCGGGTGCCCCCGGCTCGGCCATGAGCAACAGGACCTTCGGAAGTTTCCGGCGTGCTTCTGCAATGCCGGCCTTGAAAAGCGCTTCCCGCACCCGATCCATCCACACCGCGGCCTCGATGAAAACCCGGTACTCGGATCCCACCTGCGACTCGGTGAGGACCTTGTATTCCCGGATGAACCGGTCGGCTTTGCCGGATAAGGCGTCGCCTGCCACCTTGAATTGCCGGATCAGGACATCCCCGGGAAGGATCGCCATCACCGCGGCATCCACGGCGGCGGCAAGACTCCTGGCCACGGCCGCGTTTCGGGCCGCGGAAAAGTCCCCCTTGAGAACCGGCGCGCTTCCGATCACCCGGAATGTATCGGGCGCCGTCTCTTCCCGGCCCCGGGCGTCCTGAAAGGGGAGAAGCACCCCCGTCAGACAGGCCAGCAGCGCCAAAAATCTTGCCCAACCCCGGCAATGGGGCAACAAAATCAGGATCCCGAGGGGCGATGGAAGACGATTTCCTTTTTTCATCCGACAGTTCTCTTACATTTTCCGGGCAAGCGCATAATCGGCGATGTCCATCAAGAGCGCCCGGGTGGGCGACGGAGGAAAACCGCCAAGGGCCTCCTTTGCGCTTTGAACGTATCGGGCAGCCAGGTGTTCAGTATACGCGATGCCGCCTCTTTTGTGAAGGATTTTCACCAGGTCCCGGAAGGCTTCAAGGGATAACGCGGGGCTGGAGATCAGGTGGCGGATGAATCTTTTTTCCGCGTCGTCGGCGGCGGCCAGGGCATAAATGAGGGGCAGGGTCAACTTCCCTTCCCGCAAGTCGGCGCCCACGGCCTTGCCCAGCACCCGGGTGTCGGCGGTATAGTCCAAGAGATCGTCGGCCATCTGGAAGGCATGGCCCAGGTCGGCGCCGTACTGACCCAAAGCCGAGACTTGGGTGTCGGAAAGGCCCGCCAAAAGGGCGCCGGATCGGCAGGCGCCTTCGAAGAGGACGGCGGTTTTCCGGCGGATGATGTCCATGTAATCGGCTTCCGTGATTGTCGGATCGCCCTTGAGCCGGAGCTGCTGGATCTCGCCCTGGGACATGGCCTCGGTGATCCCGGCGATGGTGCGGATGATCTCGGGACGGCCGGTCCGGGCGGCCAGGCTCAGGGAGCGGGCCAGGAGGAAGTCCCCCACCAAGACCACCGTGGGATTTCCCCAGATGTGGTGGGCCGCCTGCTTGCCGCGCCTCAGGTCGGCGCCGTCCACCAGGTCGTCGTGGAGCAGGGTGGCGGCGTGGAGATATTCGAAGAGGGCTGAAAATGAAAAGGCGTCCCGATTCTCGTAGCCGCACAACCGGGCGGAAAGGATCATCAACAGGGGCCTCAACCGCTTTCCCCCGGAAAAAAGGATATGCCGGGCCACCCGGGAGACCAGTTCCAGGTGGGGGTTGAGGTTTTGCGAAACGGCGCTTTCGATCTCCGAAAGATCCTTTGAAACCCCGGCAAGAATCCGGTCTTTAAGATCTGTCACAATGCTTCTCCCATCAGATCATAGGTGTTGGCGCCGGTGATCCGGACACGGACAAAGGTTCCCGGCTCCAGGTTTCGGCCCGTGACCCGGGTGATCCCGTCGACCTCCGGGGCCTGGAAGGGGGCGCGGCCGAGGAAAAGATCCTTTTTCGCCTTTTCTTCCAAAAGCACCGGATAGACCCGGTTGAGATGGAGGCGGTTTTTTTCAAAAGCGATGCCCGCCTGGCGCTCCATGAGCGCCTGCCGCCGTTTTTCCGCCTTCCACCGGGGCACCCGGGGCCCGAGACGGTGGGCGGGGAGATCCTCTGCGTCCGAATAGAGGAAGACCCCGGCATGGTCGAACCGGATATCTTCGGCCAGGCGGCACAGCCGTTCAAAGTCCCGGTCGGTTTCGCCCGGAAACCCCACCAGGAACGTGGTGCGAAGCGCCGCCTCCGGGACCGTGCTCCGGATGTTTTCAAACAGGGCGTACAGCATTTGCCGGGAATAGGCGCGCCCCATCTTCTTGAGGAGGGCATCGCTTCCGTGTTGCACCGGAACGTCGAAATAGGGACACACCTTTGCATGTCGGACCACGCTTTCAAGAAACGATTCGCCGATGCTTGCAGGATGCCCGTAAAGGACCCGGATCCAGAAATCGCCGGGTATTCTGGAAATCTGCTCGAGGAGGGCGGCAATGGAGGTTTCGGGAGAAAGATCCGTGCCGTAGGCCGTGGTTTCCTGGGCCACCAGCACCAGTTCCTTGACGCCAGTGGCCACGAGAAACTCGGCTTCGGAGACGATGGATGCCGCGGGCCGACTCTTTTGACGGCCCCTAAGCTTGGGGATGATGCAATAGGTGCACCCCCGGTCGCACCCTTCGGCGATCTTGACATAGGCCAGATGGGGTGCGGTCCGGGTCCGGTGGTCCCTTTGGTCCATGAGGGGCCGCGCCTCGGGGGAGGGCAGCCGGCAGCGGCTCGGGGTGTCTTCTTCACCCAGGGCGGAGAGAATCTCTTCGTAGGCCCCGGTTCCCAAAAAGACGTCCACTTCGGGGAGTTGGTCGGCCAGGGTTTGTCGGAAACGCTCGGGGAGGCATCCGGTGACCACGAGCCGCCGGCACTGTCCCGTCTCTTTGTAGCGGGCCGCCTCCAGGATGACGTCGATGGATTCATCGATGGCGGACTTGATGAAGCTGCAGGTGTTGACCACGATGACCTGGGCGGCTTCCGGGTCCGGGGTAAGTTGGACCCCGTTTCCCAGGAGGCGTCCCAGCATGATTTCACTGTCCACCCGGTTCTTGGGGCATCCCAGGCTAATCAGATGTACCGTGGTAAAACCCATCGGAAGCAAATTCCTGTAAAGTCCGCCCGTTTTTGCTTACAAGGATCAGGCATTGGACCCCTTCGAGCCGGCGGACCAGTTCCATGCCCTTTTCCGGGCCCATCACCATGAGCGCGGTGGCCAGGGCGTCGGCAAGGGTGCACGTCTTTGCCGAAACAGAGGCGCTCACCACGCCGTTTGAAACCGGGTACCCGGTTCTGGGATCGATGACATGGGAGTATCGCACGCCGTCTTTTTCGAAAAAGTTCCGGTAATCCCCGCTGGTGGCCAGGGCCCGGTCCGTCAAGGGCAGCGCTTTGTAGACCCGGTCCAGGGGGGCGCGGGGATCCGGGACGTTGATCCCGATGCGCCAGGGAGTGCCGTCGGGCTTGCGTCCCGAGGCATAGACTTCCCCACCGATTTCCACCAGGAACCGGCGGATCCCGGACGCCTTCAGAAGGGCGGCCACGCGGTCCACACCGTAGCCCTTGGCGATGGAGGAAAGATCCAGCGTCACCTGCGGGTCTTTCTTGACAAGAAATCCCTTGCCGGAGATCCGAATCCGGTCAAACCCCACTTTCTTTTTGGCCCGCCGGACCGCTTCCGGAGGGGGCGGGGTTTGGG
>JALVQN010000058.1 GCA_027025555.1 Desulfobacterales bacterium | reverse complement strand
GGTTATTTGCAGCCATGGGATTGACGATTCAGATGCATCAACTAGAAGCATTTAAACAAGGTAAATCAACTTGGAATGTCAAAGAACAGGTCTTGGGATAAACTCCCCGACCCCTGAGATAGGTAGCCCGGAAAAAGGCTTCCGGATCGCGGTTCACAACAGGGACGTTCGGATCTCCCGCGGCAATGGCACCGAGATCAATGGCAAACACCGCCTCAGTGAGCGCTCCCGCTTCCACGTCAGGGTGCAGCTTCACCAGGTCTGTCCATGGACGAAGGGTATATGTACTCACGCTTCTGCCTCCTCATCGAAGAGAGTCGGCCCCGTAACCGGCTTTGTCTTTCGGGACTTGATTTTGGGATAAAACACTCCAATTACAACCCAGGTTTTCGGATGCGCAAGGATAGTGCCCACGTAGAAATGGGTATCCTTGTCAGGACCGCAAAGATCATTCAAAAACTTATCACGGACTTTTTGAGACGCCTCTTCGTGTGAACATCCCTTGTCCACCATTTTCCAGAAGAGCGCGCCTACTTCCCAATCTTCGATCATCATTCGATGATTGGCCTTGCAACGCGGGTCGTCGCACTCGAAGCAGTAATGGAATTTGAAGGGCACCTTGCGGGGCGGCACGAGGGTCTTCCGGCGATCTTCGAACAAACGCATCTGCTTTAATGCATTGAGAAATTTCGGTGGCCATTCAGGATCGTCAGGGGAGATGACCAGATCGTTCACTTTCCTGGGCTTGAAGATGCCAAGTGACGTTCGATCCGCCTTCTGCTGCTCGTAAAGGTCCTCCATTGAGCGAGATTTCCTTGCCAGCGCATACTTGGCCCGTGCTGCCCAGTTTCCGGGGTTGCTGCGAATCGGCTCGCCGATAATCTTGATTGAATCACAGTCAGGCCGATAGCTTTCCTTGCGTACATCATGCCCCTGGTGCTTCCTGGCGAGCACCTCGATCCATTGATATTTCTTGTACTGCTGTGTAAAGGGAAGGTCCCGGAAGTTGATTGGGTACAGACGAATAAACTCACCTGTCTCGGTCACGCCAGCGGTGCAGACCAGTTCGTCGTATTTCTTCGACGGAATGGGATATGTCTTGACTGTGATCAAGACCTTTAGTTTTTCTTTTCGGCCCGGCGCTATCATATGTGCTTTACCTCCAGACCGGTCTTCCGAGAAACGACGTCCGCCAACCGGCTCCGATGGCAACACCGGACGTCTTTCTCTACACACACCAGAACAGCGGGCGTTTCCATTATTAATTTGCCAACTTCATCAATCTCGTCCCCAAGTCTTGGAATCATCTCTTGTTCGTATTTTTTCATGAGGAGCTGGTAGGAATCGAAGTCGGAAAGATCGACCCGGTACTTGCTGGGTATACCCAGCTCGGGCATATGGCGAAAGTCCAGACCAAGACGCCTGGCAATCTCACTGAACTGCCTTTTCGAAAAACCGTACCGCCGTGAAACCGGATTCGCTCGCACGTCGATGATCAATCGGATACCGTTTTTCAAAAGATGATTGAAGAAGGCGTCAACTGATTTCCCTTCATATCCGGCTGTGTAGACTGCAGGACGGGCCTTCTTCATGCGCACCGAGGATTTGGGCCGCAAGTCGGTCAGTTCGCTCTTGATCGCATACCAGGGGTAGCGAGTGTACACGTCCTTCACGAGCACTGTTTGGCTCTTCCTGCCGTACCGCTTGACGACGTTGTCCACCGCTTCATGAAATGCCGCCGGTAACTCATCAATCTTCTCTTCTGCAAGGCCGACGGTCCGCTCGCAGATTGCGACGCGTTCCTCATCTGGCGTCACATAGCCATCTCGCCTCAGATTCGTAAGTTCCCGATACAGGGCAAAGGAGAAGGGACCGTACTTGTATGGCACGAAGTCGTAAAATGTCGGCTCGCTCCTCAGGCCCGTCTCCTGGCGCAGCAGGAACGCGAGTTTCACAAACACAGTTGGGCTCAACGGTTTGTTTACCCGCGACAAAAGCGCAAGGACTGTCTTCTGCCGTATCAGCACGTCGTTTCTCCCTTATTATTATGTATGTGAGTGTGAAAGCGTTGGAGCGTGGTAGAGTTCACTTTGGACACCATTTATCGCTTTAGTTGATCATTGTGACAATCTGGGCACATATGTGGTCGTACTCTCCTGATAAATTCTCATAATCCTGCTCATCAATATACCCACATTTCATGGCAAATTCCAGCCAAACCAAGGTTTCCCTGGCTTCCGTGTCCGCATCGCTCATCTTGCTGACGAACGAGGCTGGATATCGCCTTTTACGCCATGCCTCGGCAATGTTGGCGCAAACGGACCGCGAAGAACGGCGAATTTGATCGGTCATACTGTAACGTTCCTCAACCGGCCACTTTTTCGAAAGCTCAAAGATTTTCATCCCTGTCTCAAACGCTGCTTGATAAGCCCACAATTCTCTGAAATCTTTAATTGTGGCCGCCATTCGTGATTCTCCAACGCTATTACACATCGAACAACGGCATTTTGGTCAATGGTTTTTCGATAAGCACTTTCCAGTTGGCAACCAGTTTCTTTAATGCCGCCTGCTCTCTCGGCGTCGTAAACCCTCCTACCCTCTCACTCTCTAAGACTCCCACGTTCCCACCCGCCAATGCGGTGCCAGCGAGGGCTTGCGCGACCAGGCGCAAGCGTTCACGATCTGGTCGGGCATCGTCGAGGAAGCGGTTCAGGTTGCGGGGCTCGTTCTCGATGAGCCACAGGATGCGGTGCAGCGCATCGATGAGCGGCGCCGGACTACCGTCGTCGGCCGGCATTCCCAGTTTCTCGTCATCGCCTCGCTCGGTGAAGTCGTACAGCCGGTACTTTCCCTTCTTCTTTTCGACCAGCGCCCGGCTTCCGCTCGAAAGCCCGTTGGGGCCATCCAGCTCCACGTTCTGGCCGTAGGTAAAGACGATGGCCTCGCCCGCGTCCATCTCCGCGGCCTTGTAGGTGTAGCGCCAGAGCACGTAGAACCGGCTCGGCCCGTCCACGGCCGCCACGCCGCTTCCTGCCACACCGAAGATCTTCTCCAGGAGTGTTTCCAACACAACCCCCTCGACCTCGGCCAGGAATTTCTCGGCCGGCACTTCCTCGCCGTTGGCGTACTCGACGAGAGCGAACCGGGTAAAGGTCCGCAAACCCGCGCCCACTGCGGCGATGACCAGGTCCGCCCCCGTGATGCCCATCTTCCAGAGCGTGTCTACTCGTTCGCGGACGATATGGTCAAGTTCTGACTGAACCTCATCCTCGTAGGAGCCGGTTTCCTTTCCCTCACGTTTTCGGGCGACTAAGAAGATGCTGGAGGCAAGGGCGGCATCACCCTCATGTGCGACACGCCCCTTTTTTTCTGTGGTAATTGGCCAAGCTTCAGCGACTTCATATCCTGCCCGTCTGAGAGCATCCACGAGAGTGGCCCACCCCAGTGTCGTTTTGTGGGCATAGACAACGACAAGGATGCCGCCTGTCTTGGTGACGCGATGGGCTTCCCTCAAAGACTGGAAAAGGTTTTCCTCGTAATAATCCCGTGCATTCTGCTTCCCTCCTTGGCGATAAGCGGCTGCCACACACTCCTTTTTCTTGGGCGTCAGTTGGCCGGCGAAATGCTCCGGATACAGGAAACCGATGGCTGGCCGCAGCCAGACATAGCAGACGTCGGAAAGCTCTGAGTAGCTTTCATTGTCGTAATAAGGGGGATCGGTAATAACAGCATCGAAGAGACCATTTTCGTGCGGAAGTTTAGTCGCTGAGCCACGTATGACTCTAACAGGATTACGAAATTGTCCTTCACGTCGAACAACAGCAGTCATATATTCAAGATTTCCCCAAGCATCACCGCTTGCACCCCCAAAAATATTTAGCTCAGGAAAATCCCACATCATAGCAAAACGTTTCATTGATGTAAGACTTGCAATCGATTCTCCTACATTATTCCATCTTGCAAGATTGTTGAACTTGTCGGTCAAACGACTCAACCAGATACCAAGGTAGGTCGTTATGGCTTTAGCCCGCTCCTTCTGTAGACCTTGCTCAATCATCTCCTGGTGGGCGCGCCGCACCTCGCGGGCCATTGTCAGAAGGATGTATCTCTGGCGCGGCGTAAACGCCTGTCGAAATGTCCGGATGCCGTAAAGATAGCTTTTCCCTGTGGCAAGGCCCGCGTTGCCGGTGGGAGGGATCTTCTCGTCAAGACTGCTCGGCCCTATCTCGCGTTCGATCTCCGGGGCCCGCTGCTCGGAAATAGCTTGATGCTCGACTTCACTGTCGGCAAGAGATTCATCCGCCAGGTACAGCTTTCCGGGACCATCCGGATTGAGAGTAATAACACACATGAGTTGCTGGCCGAATCCCTTTTCGTCTCCATATCGACGGACATAGGGGCCATCGAGTGCAGTCTGGCAAAACGGGCAAGCCGTGGATGAGCCCGCACTCCCTTCCGACGGATCGAAGCCGAGCCCTGCCTCGGTTGATGATTTGACAACTTGAAAGCGCACTACGCGTGCTTTCAGGTCCGGGACTGGTTTCAAAGCCACATATCCGGAAGCCTTCTTTCGCAGCCACGTCTGGCGATAAAGCGGCACGGTTCCCCTGCACCGTGGATTCGGGCAGGGGATAGTCCGCGTCCAATAGTAGGCAACAATCGAATACTCATCGGATGGCAGTTCATTTACATCGCCAAACGTTTGCTGGCTTGGCCGGGGATGCTCGCGTACAATGGGAATCCGTGCCAGAACATCTGAGACGGATCGGTGCGTCCGGTCGAGAACAGTTCTTCCCCATTTCTCGATGTCATCGGCTATTTCCGGTCCAAATCGCTGCGGGAATGTGACTGTACAAAGCTCGATGAGGTACGCGACCGGATTGAGGTCAAGGGCATGTGTCTCACATCCCAGTCGCGCTGCTTCAAGTGGGATAGCCCCGCCGCCGGCGAACATGTCCAGTACCTTGGGCCGTGGGGCACGGCCTTCCTCGATGTCCTTAACCGTGACCTTTTTGCTTGTTTCTCTGGTGAGCCGCTCGGCGTGTGCCTCGAGGATGTGCTTCTGAGCTTGCTTAATATAATGCGGGTTGTCTGGGTATTTTCACAGCGCTTCAATAAACTTTGCGGCGTTCGCTCGTCCAAGGCTCTGCTTTTTGTTGTCGGGACCGTTCTCCGGGACGAACCACGATGCCGGCACGAGCGCGCCATAGACCGCCGCCCGGCACGCCACCAGCGGCCGACGCGCTCGCCATACATGCAACGTCGAGATGTGCCCTTTCGTGCGTGGCTCACTCGAAGCTGCTTCCCCGACCGAGTTTACCGGCAGGTAATCTTCAATAAGTCTGCGGTCGTCAGACATGCAGGATTTCCTCTTCTGTAACCGGCAAATCGGTGCTTGCCTTGGCTGTGATCCAACTCAACATGTTCAGATGACGTACCGTCATAGCCACTTCCTTCTCTTCCAATGTAGGGCGTCGCTTCTGCTTCCATTTCATAACCAAATCGAGCACGTCCTTCTCCGTTAGGGGCAGTTCTTCACGGCTTTCCTGCCCGCTCGCTTCGCGTTGGCGGGACCACTCCTGGGCCGCGAAATGGACTGTCGCAGCCACTTCGGCCTGTTTGGTCTTCATCCGCATAAAAAGGTCAGCAACCTTTTCGATAATGGACTCCCATTGCTGAATCTGGTCAGCATAGACCCGCTTGGCGTCATTGAATGTTTGCCCCACGTGGACGGCGAACATGCGCCCCAAGCGTTCCTCGCGAATCAGCCCATTGTTGACCAGGACAGTGATTCGTTCCTTCAGGGCCGGCGCATAGGGACCGTAGCTGCCTCGCTGATATTTCAGACCGGTGGGAATTCCAGACTCGGTTGCAAAGTAGGCGATCTTTTGAAAGGTGGTTCGCCCGACCGGCCAGTGAAAAGGTTCTTCCTCTACTCTTCTAAGAATCTCCACAACAGCGACCCATGCCGGGCTGATCCGTTGGGGGCCAGGCCTTGCATTGGCTGCATCCTCAACTCTGTCCAGAAAAGCCACCTGCAATTCTTCGTGTGGCGTGCCAAAAGGCGCATAAAGCTCCACCGGAATATCCAATGCTTTAAGATGCCTGTACAAGGTTGGCCCGACTACCCGCCATTCAAGTTGACCGTGACCACATCCGAGAGGTGGTACAGCCAGGGATGTGATGCCCCATTCCTTATAGTGCTGCCGGAGGTAGCGCAACCCTTCCACGATATCCTGAAGACGGGAAACAGAGCGCCAATGGTCTTTAGTCGGAAAGTTGAGAATCCAGGGCGGGAACATGCGTTTGAACAGGTAGGGCCGCCCCAAACGGACCTGTTTGGTCTCACAACGCTTCACGTAATCCTCAAACATATCGGGGAAGCGTTTCTTGAACTCAAGCGCAATCCCTTTACCCATGATCCCGACGCAATTGACCGTGTTGACCAGCGTCTGTGCCTTGGATTCAAACATGTCACCCATAATTACATTCACCATGACTCTCTCCTATCTGAAAAAGAGATGGCTGTTTATCTCAACCGATAGTCCTGTGCTCAACATTTGAAACTTGTTCATTGCCTCTTGGCACGATACATACGCGCCTGTGATGTAATCCGGTTTCACTTTGTCGGGCACAAGCACCTCGGCGCACTTGGCTGCCTTTTTCCGGAAATATTGAATTTGGTCAGGATCTCGCCAATCATCGGCGAACGTCCAATCGCGATCCACAATTGCCAGACCTTTCGGTGCTGCTGAAAACCGAACATAATCTCCGGACGCGTTTCCGTCGGTAATCACAACACCGGCGATATTGATAACATTGGGAGTGACCCGGAGCACACAAAGGTTGTGATGCCGTGCTTGGCGTTTGTACATCATAGGGTTTCTCGCACAGATATAGAGATTCGCATAGTCATGCAATTTTCTTCCACCTGGTACGATAACCTTTGCTCTTCGATCCTGAATCTCATTCATAGCCACCGATTCATGTGGCACACGCTTTGCCCGATTATGGGACAAAATACCCAGCTTTAGGATTGAAGGCACATTGGCGATGGGAGTAATGTAGTGCAGTTCTGTTAATTCATGACGCTCCATTCGCTTATCCCATCTCCTGTGTTGCGGCGTTCATCACCGCCTCGGCCGGTATCTCGTAGAACCGCGCGGCTACGATCTCACGTTTTGCGTGGTCGAGCTTTGCTGCTGGATTGTGAATACGCACAAGCTCCGGCGAATCGCCCAAAGGGTCCCACACCACGTAGAGCCAGTAGGTCTCGGCAAGTTGCTGGGCCTTGTACCATTCATTGACAGTAAGACGAACGGGTTGGCCGCGCAGACGTCCCTTGACTTCAATCCTCTTGACGAGGACCTCACCTGTGGCTTCGTCAACGATTCTGTGGGCACGAATATCAAAACCGAGCTTCAAGTGCCCGACCCGCTCAATGCGACCTTTGGGAAAGCCTTCTTCGATAAGTGACGCGATGGTCATGTCCTCAGCGGCGATCTCGCTTTGCCGGCGTACGTTGGGATCGAGTTCGTCCGCCAGGTCTGCAAGCTGAGCCTGGGTGTCCGCGTCGGGAGGCATGACTATGGCCGTGGCAACATGCCGAACCGGCCCGGTTCGCGCAATTCCAAGCCGCTTCAATCCATCCAGGCGCTCAGCACGGGCACGCTGTAGTTCTTCCACATGTTTCCTGGCTTCATCTGCTGTGAGCTTGTACTCGGGCTTGGTGGTCAGTTCGGCCGCAAGAAGCATGGCCCTTTCCTGAGCATGCTTGATCCGCGCATCAAATGACTTTTCCAAATACTCACGGCATACCTGGGCGAAATGCTGGCGTTCCTCTTGGCTGCGGGCGCGGCATTTCAACTGGTATGTACTCTTAAGGAAGTCCGAGGCAGCCTGTGTAGACACCGGATCAACGTTTTCAGGGGGGCTGGGATGCGAAGGAAGATTCAAAAGAATATCGCTTGGGACAACCTCAAAGACAGGCTGGAAGCCTGTCCTACGTTCTTCACGAACGGCTACCAGTTCACCGTGCAACGGAACGTCGTTCCCCTTTGTATTCTTGCCCCGAATCGAAATCTCAAAGAAATGAAGGCGATACGGTTCCCTACACATGGGGTCGATATAGAAACCAATCCCTCCGGCAAGAAGCGCAAGCCGGTCGTTGAGCTTCTCGTCCACGGCTGCATAAAGCGGATGTCCCGGCCCCATGAGGACGGCATCGAGATGTGCGTCCTGCTCGAGATGGTGCTTGTGGAATGTGATCTTGCGGTAGGACGAATCGGCCTTGCCCAGCCGGCGGACCGATTGCAACCGTTCTGAACGTAAATCTGCCAGAACGTGCTCGATACGCCAGAGACCGTCTGCCCTCGGCTCGACGCGTAGGCCAACCTGCCGGGCGGCTGCGACAAACTGCGCCTCGACATACCGAGGCATGAGACGTTTTTCCTCGACCTCAAGGTTGCGGCGCTGAAAGGTGCTGAAGTCCACGTGGCTTCTCGCAAGTGCGATGCCCGTGGCTTCCTCGTATGCCTGAAGCCTGGCAGGATCAATGCGGTCAATCTGGTCAAGGTATTCGTCAAGCCGCCTGGGATCGTAGGCCGCATCGCGAAGCATGTCTGGAAGGTTTACGTCGTTGAGTGATAACACTTCGCCGATCACATCGAAGACACGCCCTTCCAGGGCTTCATTCATCTGGTCCAGCTTCTCCAACAAGCGGTGGAGAATTCGACCCTCGACAATTGGTTGACCGTCCTCGGAATCGGTTGCCACGAAATTGAAGGCGTAGACATCTCGGTCCTGGCCAATCCGGTGGATGCGCCCCAGACGCTGTTCCAGACGAGTCGGGTTCCAAGGCATGTCATAATTGATCATTAGGTGACAGAACTGCAGGTTGATTCCCTCGCCCGCGGCCTCTATCGCCACGCATACTTGCGCGCTCGTGCGGAAAAGCTCTTGTGCATGCTTACGCTGATGAGGATTCATGCCGCCATGGATTTCGCATGTGCTGTATCCCCATCTTTGGAGATGGTCACGGACATAGCCCAGGGTATCGCGGTGTTCTGTGAAAAGGAGCAACTTGCCGCGTCCGTCCTTCAAGTCAAGGCATTGCGCCTCGCCAAGGCACTTTTCCAGTGCGCCCAGCTTGGAATCATTTGCGTTTTCCCGGACTCTGCGCGCTTGCTCGACGAGTTCCTTGAGCGCCGTAATTTCAGCCCGCAGTTGATCGAGCTCCAGGGCAGCAGTGTATTCATTCACGAGCTGGTCACGGACCGCATCATCCAGATCATCTTCTTCCTGCTCTGCATCCGGAAGACGCCCCTGCAGCGCGGCGAGCCGTTTGGCGCGCCTGGCGGGCGAAAGACCTTCCAGTTCTTCCAAGAGGCCCTGCTGTTTCTTTTGCCGGCGCTTAAGGGACTCGTGGATGGCGCAAGTGGAGCTGACCAAGCGCCTCTGCAGCACCGTTCTTGTCAGGGCGGCAGAAGACCTTCGTTGCCCCGTCTGCTGCGGAATGAATTCGTTGATGTAAGCCGTGACAGCCTTATAGAGTGCATACTCTTCGCTATTGAGGCAGAAGGTAACTGTCTTGGTGTGACGGTCTGGGAAGAGCCGTTTTCCATCGAGGTCCTTCAAATCCTCCTTCAGACGACGCAATGACCAAGGGGAATCCTTTCCGAGCCGGAAAACCTCTTTGCGTATAGCTGCCGCTTGTTTGCCCAGCCGGTGGGGCTCTGGGAACAGATCCGGATCAATCAGTCGAAGGAAATGTGCGAACTTGTCTTCATCACCGTGATGAGGAGTCGCTGTCAAGAGCAGGACGTGGTCGGCCTGAGAGGTAAGCTGTGAAGCGAGATCGTACCGTTTTGTTGTCGCGACCTTCGGTTCCCGGCCTTGTCCTCCCGAAGCTGTGCGGGCGGAACACTTGTGTGCTTCATCAATAATCACAAGGTCCCAACGTTGTTGCCAGACACGCTCACGCACGTCTTCCTGCTTGGCATAGTCGATGGAAGAGATGATCTGTGAGGACCTTTGCCACGGGTTCGTCAGTTGCTGCTGGTCAACGGCAGAGAAGATGATGTCGAAAGGTTCCCCAAACCAACGGAGCATCTCATCCTGCCACTGAATCGTGAGCGGTGCAGGGCAGAGGATAAGAACACGTTCAATCGCTTCCCGAAGCTTAAGCTCTTTTACGAGGAGCCCTGCCATGATGGTTTTGCCCGCCCCCGGATCGTCCGCCAGAAGAAAACGCAACCGGGGCTGGGGAAGCATCGCTTGATAAACGGCTTCGATCTGGTGTGGTAGAGTACGGATGCCCGAAAGACTCACCGCGAACTGGCGGTCGTGTGCATACGCGAGGCGAATGCGGGAAGATTCGACCAAAAGACGAAGCTTATCAGCGTCCACTGGCTTGGCTGATTCGGAGACCTCTTGGTCGGCCCCAAGAATTGATGCGGCCTCAGCAGCAGAGATCACAGTCTCTTCCAACGAACCGTCGGGAAGGCGAACACGACACTCGTATCCTGATGAAGTATTTGACCCCAAGGGTCTCGCATCCTCCAGGATAACCGGGACATCGAAGTGTCCTGGAAGCGAAATGCGCTGTCCAATATAAGTTGTGAGCAGGTTGCTACTCATCCCTTACCTTCTTCTTGGCACGGCTTTTCGACCGTGATGGCCTCTTCCCAGTCTTTGGAGAATTCCGCCGAGGCGCAGAATTCGATACTGCCTCTTGTTGGCTGTCTTGGCGCACCTATTCATCTATTTCGGAGAGCTTGAAACGAAAGAGGCGCCCTACCCGATGAGCGGGAAGCTCTCTTTCATCAATCCACCGATAAATTGAGTCTTTGGCCACCCAACACATCTCGTGGCTTGCTATTTTGTCCTATAACATACCCATATAACCTTTTAAATTAATAACAAATTTGAATCTTTTTGCCAAGATAAAAACCGCCTTGGACCATACACACCTATTATTTTTTAATAGCAATTGATTATTGCTTTTGCGAGGTAAAATTAATTCAAAACATCTAGGCTTTTAAGAAGTACAGAGAAAAGACCCAACAGCAAAAATTTTACAGGTTCTTGAATAAACGGTCTATTTCTTCCTATTTTTAGAAGATTCTATAGCCCAATGCTGGAAGCGCTGAAAGAAATAAAAGGCCAAAAGCACCATGCCGTGCGTGATGGCTTTTTTTTGGATGAGGCCGTCTATCTCGGAAAGGGGCACCCGGAGCAGTTCCATGTCCTCGCCGACATCCAGGCGCGCCTTTTGAACCACCTGCACGTCTTTGGCAAGGTAGAAAAAACCCTTGTTATCGAGAATCGCCGGCTGGGGAAAGGCCTCCCCCAGGGGGATCCATTCGGCGGCATCGCAGCCGGTCTCTTCCAAAAGCTCCCGGCGGGCGGCCACCTCGGGGGAAGCGTCCCCGTCGTCCACAATGCCTCCGGGAAGCTCCAGGCATAGGGATTCCAGCCCGTGGCGGTATTGCCGCACCATGACCACTTCCCCTTGCACTGTCAGGGGGAGCACCATGACCCAGTCGGCACACCGGATGGCCTGGACGTTCAACACCTTCCCGGTACGGGGTGAAAGGACCTTCTTTTCTTCAAGCGTCAGGATGGCGCTGCGATAGACCGGGGTGCGTTCAAGGATTTTCCACTTTTTTAAGGACATGGTCTTTACTTTTGTCCAATCTTTTTCTTTTCGGCGTTTTTCACCGCGATCAGCTCCGCAACGATGCTCACGGCGATCTCTTCGGGGGTTTGGGCGGAAATGGAAAGGCCGATGGGACAGTGCACTTTGCTCAGTGCTTCTTCACGGATGCCTTCTTTCATCAAGGCCTTGTAGATCGTATCGCGCTTGCGGCGGCTCCCGATCATGCCGATATATTTGGCCGGGGTTGCAAGCGCGTCCCGGAGCACCGTCAAATCGTGCATGTGGCCCCGCGTCACGATGACGATGTAGGCGGAAGAAGAGACGGCCAGGGTTTCAAAGGCCGCTGAAAAGGCATCCACCCGGACCTCGGCGGCCTCCGGGAACCGGTCCGGGTTGGCGAAGGCTTCCCGGTCGTCGATGACCACCACCCGGAATCCCACCCGGGCGGCAAGGGGACACACAAAAGTGGAAATATGGCCGGCGCCGAAAAGATAAAGGACCTGCGGGGGCGACAGGGGTTCAATGAAAAGGGTCCCGGCTTCGGAGTCCACGATTTCAGGGGCGCCGACCTTGAGATACTTCATGGCCTCGGCCGCTTCCAGGCCTTCGATGGCCCCGAAGGGGCACCCCTCTTCCGACAGCAACAGCCGACCTTCATTGTCGGCGGCACGGATGCCGTCTGCAAGGCGCGTGATCATCACGCCCTGTTTTCCTTCTTTGAGCATGGCATCGAGTGCTGAAAAGAGCCGGCGGGTTTTTCTGTTTTTTCCGGAAACCGGTTCCAGGTAAATGTCCACCGCCCCTCCGCAAAGCATCTCTGTTTCCGCCACATCCTTTCCGTAAAGGGTCAGTTTCAACAGGACGGAGCGCTGGGCCTGCATCACGGTCTTGGCTTCTTCCATGACCAAATGCTCCATGCGGCCGCCGCCGATGGTTCCGATGAGACTCCCGTCTTGAAGGATCAGGCACCGGGTCCCTGTGCCCCGGGGAGAAGAGCCTTTCTGCCTGACAATCCGGGCAAGCACGCCGCTTTCTTCCTTTTGTAAAATCCGATTCAATTCAAAGTAAACATCTATCATGAAGCCTTTTCCCTTTTTTTCAGCTCGCACGTTTCATGAATCTCTACTTCCGGTAAAAGCCTTCCGACAACGACCCGGTGCAAGATAGGAGAACGGATCGCCTGGAGGGCATGGATCACCGCCCGGCCGTGAGAGACCCTTTCCGGGGTGTCGGCCTTGTTGAGAAAGGCCGCTGTCAGGGCGTGTTCCGGGCATCCCTTCAGGATGCCTTGGGGATGCACCAGGACCTTTGCCAGGGATGCCGCGGAAACGGATTGTCCCAAAGAAAGGCCCGTGATCTTTGCAAAACGCCGGGCCCTGAAGACCCCATTGTCGTTTAGGGCACAACCCACGGCATCCAGTCCCAACACAGCAACCACCCACCGGGAAGCTGCCGGAATCACCGGTTCATGGGAAGCCGGAGCCTTTGCCGGCTTCCGGGCCGCCCCGTCGGCCTCCACCAAAATCCATTGAAAGACCCCGGCAGCAGCCAAAAAATCGACGGCCTCCGGAGAAAAGCCCACAAGCTTTTGGTGCCGCGGGTGCTTTTTCTTTGCGGCAAAGACAACGCCTTGCTGCGGCATGATCCTGCGGGCCTCTTTTAATACAGATTCCCCGTCCGGGGCAAGGAAGATGTGCCGGGCCTTGTCGGATGCGGGAAATTGAACCTTCGTGGTCGTACTCGTCAAAACGAACGCCCCGGAGCAATCCAGCTCCCGGGCCAGCCTGAACATCAACGTGGTCTTTCCCCCGGCTCCCACCAGGCTGACCACACCGCCACCGGAAAGGCCCAGGGCCCGGGACAGGACGCCCATCAGCCTTTTCCCTGTGTGTTATAAACCCGGCATACCGCCTCCAATACGGATCCCGCGAGGGCTCTTGCCTTGTCGGAAACGGTAAAACAGTAGCGCCTTTTTCCCCTGGGATCGATGTCGCCCACCTTGAGGCCCCGGGGCACAAAAGTGCCCGGCCGGATCAGTCCCCGAAGCACGCCCGAAACAGCCGCCCGGACGGCCCGCCCTTCCACCTCTGCCACCACCTGCCCTTTGTGGACGGTGTCCCCGATGGTGTGTTTCGACTGAAACCGTCCCTCAACCGGCGCCCGCAATACCCGTTCCCTTGTAAATCCGGCGATTGCGCCCGGTATGCCGGTATTTTCCGCAGCCGGACCTTTTGTGAAGATCCGTCCCAGATCATGCCCCCTCTGGGTTTCGATGACAAAATGGACATCAACACCGGCGGAAAATCCAGGGCCCAGGCCGATGACCAGCGGGGCATCCGCCATGGTCGTTCCCAGGTTCTTCTTGGCCAGGACGGCATCCACAAGGACATGGGGTGAAAGTTGGCCCAGGGTTTGCCATGTGGGGTCCACAATCACCGGGATCTTCCCGGATTCCCAGGCGGCCCCAATGGAAGCGGGATCCTCCACCCGGATCCCTTCCACGCCTTCCACCGCGTGGGTCTTTTCATAGACCGCCTCACAAAAGGAGACCCCCCTTCTCACGGCCAGGGGGCTTTCGACTTCCATCATGAAAAGTCTTCGGATGCGGGCGGAAAAGAGCCTCCAGGCGACGGCACTGGCCATCTCCCCGGCCCCTTTGATCCCGATGATAAGCGCTCCCAGTCCCATGGACGATTCCCCGCTTCTTATTGCCTTGTCTTTTGGGGTGCCGGGAGCTTCCGCCCCTTCCCCTTTGTGGACGGTCATACCGCCCAGCGGCCTGCCCCCTCTGGCCGGCTTCCCCAAAAAGCCCAAAAAGTCGCGTGCAGGGGCTTGCCTGCAAGACTATTTGAACCGATCATCAGACTTCCGGCGTGAGACGGTCTTTTTGACCTTGTCAAGCCAGCCGGTGCGAACCTTTCCCTGAACATCAAACTCCGGAACATAGGGCTTGATATCCAGAAGCGGCGTTCCGTCGAGGATGTCCACATTCTGGATATGCAGCACGCCTTGTTCGATTTTGAGCAACCGGACAATGGAAAGTCCGATGGGGTTCGGGCGTTTGGGCGCACGCGTCGAAAAGACGCCTCTTGGCTCCGAATCCATGAAGGGCACCACATGGAGCTTGAATCCCGGGCTGCGGTGGAAGTGATAGAGCAAGATGATATGGGAAAACCCGTCCAAATCCTTTAAACCGTCATGGTACGCCGGATAGACTTCAACAGAGCCTTTCACGCCGGCGGCCCCGGCCGGCTGGATGGGCATGCCGCTCAGCTTCTTGAAGGGGCTGTGAATCCTTCCGATGGGATTGTATTCAGGCATTGCTTCCCTCCCCCGACGCCTTCTATCCCCGCGGGCACTGGAGCCCGAAGGTTTTGCGGTTCGAATTCCGCGAAAAAAGGACCTTGGAAACCCCCTCTACCCATTTTCGCCATGAAGAAAGTCAAGGACACGGCCCATCAAATCATTGATCACTTTGTACCGGTCCGGGCTTACCGACAAGATTTCTTCTGCTGTCTGGACATACTTTGAGGGCACCAAGTCCTCACGGCAATGCGACACCAGCGCTTTTGCGGATTCCGGTGTGGTTTCAAGATGAAACTGCAAGCCCATCACGCGTTTTCCGAGTTGAAAGGCCTGGTTCTTACACCCTTTACTCCCGGCAAGCCGTATGGCACCCGGGGGTAAATCAAATGTCTCCCCATGCCAGTGGAATACGGTTTCCGACGACGGAAACCCAAAGACCGCTTCCTTGGAGGAAACAACCGCATGGATGGGAAACCACCCGATTTCTTTTTCGGCGTTGGCAAAGACGTTCGCACCCATGGCATCGGCGATCATCTGGGCGCCCAGACATACCCCTAAAACGGCCTTTCCGGCTTCGATGACTTCACGCACAAAGGCTTTCTCCAAGGCAAGCCACGGAAACTGAATTTCATCATTGACACTCATGGGCCCGCCCATGATGATGAGAAAGTCGATGGCTTGAGGGTCGGGTAAATCCGTGGACTCAAAAAATCGCGTGCCGCTCAGCGCGTATCCCTTCGATCGGAGCCAAGGCTCGATGCTGCCGAGGCCTTCAAAGGGTACATGCTGGAAATAGTGTGCCCGCATTTTCGAGTCTCCTGGAATTGCCATAGCCCCCGCCCTTTTAACCGGCGGCAGGATTGAATCCAACTTTTCGGGCAGGGATTCAGAAACAAAAAAAAGAAAGGTCCGGGCTTAAGAACCCTCCTCCTTACTGATTGGCGCGGGTTCATCATCGCGTTCAAGACGCTTGCCGAGACTGAAGGCGTCGTCCACCGTGAACCCCAGGGTTTTATAGAACTCAATTACAGCGCTGTTTCCGGTGCGCACCTGCAAATTGATTTTCGGGCATCCCCTTTTTCGAAGTCGGCTTTCCGCCTCCTCCATCATGCGCCTCCCGATGCCGGCACCCCGGTGGTCCGGATGGACGGCAAGATAGTTGATCCATCCCCGATGGCCGTCGTATCCGGCCATGACAGTGGCAACCACCCGGCCGCCTGAACATCCCACAAGAAACATTTCAGGTTGCACCTGAAGCTTGCGCTGAATGTCCTTGTGGGGATCATTCCATGGGACGACCAGGCCGCAGTCCCTCCACAACTGGACCACCGCCGCCTCATCGTCCAGGTCAAACGCTCTAACTTCGATCTTCATCATCTTTTAAGAAAACACTTCCTATACCCGCCGGCCGGCAAACGCAACGAAAATGCCATTTTTAAATTGCCCATGCCCTTGGAGTCACTTACTCGGAAAAGGCGCGGCCTTTGACGCGTGGAGTCAATTCCTTGGTTGGGAAGGCTTTCCAGCCGTTTTCCCGGGGCGACTGGGGAGGTTTTTTAAAGATGTTACCTGCTTTTTGCATAATAGCAAGGGATATATAGGCCGTAAAATTGATAGCGCTTATGAGTGCAAGGACAATAACCGGGCTCATGTACCTTGGATCAGTACTAGGTGAAAAAATACAGACCATTGTTGCCGTAATACATGTGCTAAAACTCGTGCTTAATAAGAAGCATAACAAATCAGTACAAAAAGAAGGAAGAAAAATCCAAATATAACTACTACTCAACCTGATCGATTTTGACGTCAAAAAAATCCCACCTAATGGGTTAAGTGTGTGGTATAACGAGGTTGTGAGCCATTCGTTGTACGGCGCACCGCAAACCCAAAAGG